>JAMPFJ010000049.1 GCA_023664535.1 Bacteroidales bacterium | reverse complement strand
GTCAGACGGAATGGGGCGGTTTCGTTTGCAGCAGGGACTACTTTTCCTGTCAGATGGAGCCAGGAAGGGGAATTCTATTCTGTAGATTACAGGGTCATTTACAGGGGGATGGAATTTACACCAAGGGCAATGAAAAGGGAGCACTTAGAGGAGAGGGCTGTAACTGTTTTTACATATGATATAAATACAGCGGAAAAATATGGTTTTTCCCCAGAATCTCTTACTTATGTAAAGAAGATACCCATATCAGAAGCAGATGAGCAGATTTTGTCACAAGTTTGGGCATCTGAGGAAGACAAAAATGAAATTTATACAAATAATAAGCGTATAGCAGAGCAATATGGTTTTTCTAAGAAAAGAGGTATTTTTATAAAACGGATACCTTTTTCAGAGGTAGAAAAACTAACTGTAAAAAAGGTGTGGATAACAGGTGAAAACAAAGATGAAGTGATTTTGTGTGAAAGAGATATCGCTTCGTTTATAGAGAATTATCCTGACAGTATCTGATTTTGGAGAGCAGGAGAACAAATACATATAATGTGTAATCAAAATGAGATAGGATTTGTTGATGAATCAATACCAGAGGAGTATAAACTTTTTTTAGATGATATGAACATGATTGAGAGTAAGTTAAAAGAATGAAAGGGATACAAATAATTATATTGCCAAGAAAGCGGAAGAACTGAAAATTACCGGGGAGCAGGCATTATCCCTTACCGGAACGCCGGTTACCCGCCTTACCAGAGGGGAGGAGATTGTCTATATCCGTATGGAGCATGTCTGGGTAAGGGCATATGTTCCGTATACGGATTACCGCGGGGCTGGAAATGCCGGCGGGGAACCCCTTTGGATAGATTTGGATACCGGCATTAAGGCATACGAATCCGTGGAAAATATCTATGATACACTGGAAGAACAGGGCTTTTCCGAGGCAGTCGAAAATATCACCAGGGGCGGGGATGCTGCACAGATAGAAACGCTGTTAGACCAGTGGGAGGAAAAGCTTCAGTCCGAGGATTTAAGTGAAACCTATGCAAGAAAGCGGGTGATTAAAGAAGAGGAAGTAAGCTGCCTGCCCCTTTCCCTGCAGTATGCGGTGGAAAAGGAGAGCAAAACCTTTGCCCAGACAGAAGCTTCCGATAAGGACAAGGTCAGCTTTGCGGTAAACGGAGATATACTGGCAGGCTTTACCGCCAGTGAATTACAGGGAAAGGATATCCTGTTATCTTTCCAGCCTGCCAGCAGTGCGGACCAGGAAATTTATGACCGTTACAGCAGTATCTTTGACATACCGGCATATGCAGTTTACATGAAGCCGGTGCTGCTGGTGGATAATGAGGTGGTGGCAGAGGGGGAAGAGTATCTGGAATCCACCCCTGGCACAAGGGGAAGCTTTACGATTAACTTAACCTCCAGCGGCAGGAATACCAGTGTAACAAATGACATCACCACAGGCTCCATGTATGCGGTGACTTTGGACAGCCAGAGCATTACGGCAGAGGAGCTGCAGTCCGTGTATGACGAAGCGGCAGCCCTAAAGGACAGCGTGACAGAAGAAAATGTGTACCGTGAAGCGTATCTTGGAAAGCTGCTTGCCCTTGCCGGAAAGCTCTACTTTGCCCAGGTGGATATCGCCGACACTGTAGCGGCGGATATGTATGATGTATCGGTGACGAGAAGCCTTAGTGAAGGCATAACCGGATATGAGGTGAGAACCAGCTCCTTATACGGCAGGATAACCAGCCTCAGCGAGGGAAGTTTGTACATTGACGTGGACACGGACAGCCATGTTGTGGTAAGTTTAGAGGGGGGAGCGGATGCTCCGAGGGAATACATGGGGGCAACGGGAATCATCAGCTCCCTGTATGAAAGTGTAGTCTGGGAACAGCTCACCGGGTACAGAAGTATATCCACTATCAATGTTATGGAAAAAGCACAGGAAGAGGACATAGAATTTCTGCTAATATCCGGTGCCAATCTGAATACCGAGATAGAAAAACTGAATGCGGATGAAGCCACAAAGCAGACGATTATCAACGCAGTCAACAGCGGTAAAGTCGTTACCGTTCCGGCAGAAGAGGTAACAATAGGCGGCTGGCATGGAACGGGGTATATCGTAATGAACCCGGAAACCGGTGCCGGGGAGTATATGATTAGCGGAGGACTGAACGGCGGAAGCAGCAGTTTTATCGTTTATCTGAAATATCTGGCAGGCGTAGTGGGTAAAGTCGGAAACCTTTTACTGTTAGTGGCAGGGATTATTGGACTGCTATCCTTTGTCTGGGTACCGGGAATGGATATGGTGGTTGCAGGCATGCTTTTCATGCTGTTTCTGGCAATAGAAGATTATGTAAGCTATATTGATGAATACGCCCAATACCTGCAGACCGGGGATTACCGCCTTGAACAGCAGGTAGAATGGGAAGCACAGCATTCGTTTACGATGTTTCTGCTGAATCTGATACTGATGTATGGGTTCTGGGCGATGTTTGATGCACCAGTGCCGGAAGAGCCGATGGATGGAATCATTGAAGGAGAAGGCGGAGGAACAGGCGGAGGGACGACTGGCGGAGAAACTGGTGGAATATCCGGAGGAGAGACCGGCGGAGGAAATGGTGAAATATCCGGAGGCGGTGAAACAGGCGGAGGAACAGCCGGAGGAGAAGAGGGCGGAACTTCTGGAGGGGAAACCGATAGCGGAACGGCAGAAGGGGGCAATATATCCGCTGGAAGCGGTAAATATACTGAAACTGAAATCCAAAGCATATTAAATAATATAAAAGGTGACGGTTTCAAAAATAATCCACTAAGACAAGCATATGAAAATGAAGTTGTCGGATTAAAATCTTATGGGGAGGAATTACTTGCAAGTGGGATGCCAGAGGAGCAGGTAGCACGTACTTTAAATCAAGCTAGAAGGAATTTAGGGGTAAAATATAAGGATATGACACCACAGCCTTTACGTGATTATATTTATGAAATTAATATGGAGAGGTATGAAGGTGATAAGTTGGGTCCCACATATGATTATCTGATTAAAAATGGAAAAAGTAATAAAGATATAATTGATTCATCTTCTAGACCAAATGTGAATATTGATAAATTGTTGAGTGGTTTTGAAGAATGGCTAAGGAGACAGTAAGTATGAAGGATGAAATTGAACTAAAAAATATTGAGATAGGAGAATATTGTATGTTGAATGTAAGAACAGGAGACAAAGTATATAAAAGAAAAAAGTCAATTCCATACTTTACAGGATTATATTTCAAAGATGATATCATTTTTTTTGCTATATACCCTACTTTAAAAGGTCCGATGATGTATTTTGAAGGTCAAGAGTATGTTTTGCATCCTAAGCTGCATATTTTATTCGAGCGGATTGGAAAACGACGGAGCTTTTGCATAGAAGAATATAATATTCATATACAATATCATGAATCGAAATATCTTGATTTTGATTCATGGTCAACGGAGGCAGATGTAGATTTATTTTATCAGATTTATTCATCGTATAAGGAAAAATCCTATTATGAAAAATTTACTATAGATGTTGATTGATGTAGTGTAATACTTTTATATGAGATATCTTGTCATCCAGACAATGGCATGTGCTGTGACGATGGCAGGGGGAGAACTGATAGACAGTGCAAGCTGGAATGTTGTTTTGACGGTAGGAATCAGTGTAGGAGGGCTGGCTGCCAAGAAAACCCTGCAAAATATTCTCAGGAGTGAGCTTGTCAGAACAATAGGAACGGAATGTACGGAGCGGCTGCTGAAAGAGTATGGGGATGTCAAAGACTTAAGCAGGTGTGTAAAGCATATCCTTAAGATGGACATAGGAGCAGGGGTCATCATAGAAATGTCCGAGAAATTTGGGAAATCCGGACTGGACTGGATATTAGGGAAGAAGAGCGTCGGGTTAACGGATGACCTTGTGAGGAAGATACTGAAGGCAGAAAGCCTGGATAATTTCACGGATGCTGTGGTAAAGGCAATAAAACAGTCTAAAGGCTATGTGGATGATATCATTGAGCAAATCATAAAATATGGAGATGATGCGGCAGAAGTAATTAAGGACTATGGCGACGATGCGATTAGAGATTTTTCAGCAGGTGATGTATTAGATGAAATAAGAGTAAGAACTTATAGAAAAGCTACAAATGATGATTTAGAGTTAATTAATGCTATAAAAGGCAAATATAATGCTGGAAAAACTAGAAATGCAGCAGTTGCAAAAGGAAAAATCAATGGAGAATATATAAATCTAGAGTGTATAAGTGGTAATTTTACACATGAAAATTATTTGGCTAAAGGAAATTTTGTACCGCCACAGCCATCAGATTATTTTTATTGTGGACCAGAACCTGAATATGTTAATCACACTGAACAAAAGATAATTGAATATTTGAGAAGCATCTATATTGGTGCTCCCAAGATTTCTGGTGAGGTTGAAATTATTTCAGAGCGAGCATTTTGTGATAATTGTAAAGTTTTAGTAGATATGTTTGAGAAAGAATTTCCTAATATAAAGGTGATAAGAGTACAAATAGTTAAATGATTATAATATATGCAATTTGATTAAGCCGAATAAGAAAGGAGGAGAAATGAAATATTTAGAAAAAGTTATTAATAATTTAAAAGGAAACATCTCCGGATGCTCAGATAAACAAATCGAAGAATTACGTCTTTTCGCAAATTGTAAGAAGCTGCCTGCTGCATATGAGGAATTTATGAGAATTATGGGAAATGGTGCAGTTGGATTTATGGGAGGGGAATCTGTATATATGAATGAAATATATTATCTTAAGGAAGGTGCAATTGAGGTGTTGATAGAAAATAATTCCAAAAATATTTTAATGGAAGATGATTTTGTGTTTTGGATGTGCCAGGGCTGTATGTTTTGTTTTTTTAAATTAAGTGAGGGAGAAAATCCTCCAATATATTATTATAATGAAGCGGGGGAAGACAATTTTGTGAAAATCGCAAATTCCTTTACAGAATTTTTGACAAACAAAATGGAAAAAAATATAAATACTTACAAAAGTGTAGAATTGAAACATGGTTTGTGAGGTGAGAAATATGTCTTGGGGATTGTCGTTGGATTTTTA
>JAMPFJ010000048.1 GCA_023664535.1 Bacteroidales bacterium | reverse complement strand
TACGAACGTAGATAATATGTCCAGTGTTTATCGGACTTCACGAGGGTTGCCCTAGTAGTTGGTAGAGCAGAGGACTGAAAATCCTCGTGTCGCTGGTTCGATTCCGGCTCTGGGCATTTTTCATTACCCTGGGAACAAGTTTCCCGGGTTTTTTTCTTTTTATTATTTAATAGGAATAAATGAACAAATCATATTTCCGAAAAAGACTTTATATTATAGATTATTTATGGTAAAATGCAATAT
The DNA here is from genome assembly GCA_023664535.1 of Bacteroidales bacterium. GTDB lineage: Bacteria > Bacillota > Clostridia > Lachnospirales > Lachnospiraceae > CAG-590. The sequence goes on along the minus strand of JAMPFJ010000048.1, from coordinate 5,936 downwards.
AAGTTTATGATGTACCGGATTGAGAGGGAAAGCAATAAAGGTTATAAAATATGTTTACTGGGGGCGGATGCAATGAAGTTGAATTTTTATTTAGAGGGTGCGGGGCTCATCATTGGCATTATTTTATGGTTTGCCAGTGGTATACGCTATAACATTATCAATTTGAGGGATAAGATATATATTCACATGGTCCGGATGGTAACCGTTTTATCCGGCTTGAATATGATTGCTTATCTGATTATCAGAAAAAATTTATCTGGGTTGCTGGCAGTTTCGGAAGTGATTATTTGTATCAGTTTTTTTTCCATGGTTTGGATTTGGATTTATCTTAACCATTATTTAATAGAGGTTTTATACAATAAAAATAGTTTTTCAAATAAAATGTATTCCGTTATTGTCATACCGTCCTTTTTAAACCTGCTGCTGATTTTGGCTAATTGGGGAAAACATATGGTTTTCGATGTCGGAAAGGTAAAGGGAAGCATACAGGTAGTCTTTAATTCATGGTATAAGGTGCCCTATGCACTGGCGGCAGTATCTTTACTGATTTACCTTATCATTGTGTTGACGGGACAGAAAATTCTGCGGGAGAAGAAGCAATATGTGTATTTTGTTATACCGTTGATTATGCTGGTCAGTTACTATTTTCAGTACCGGTTTAAATCCATTGCTATTTTAGGCTTTGGCTACAGCGTGGTTTTGCTGCTTCTGTATATATACAGTGACAATCATCTTGTTAAGATAGATTATTTAACCCATTTACCGGATGGGGAAAGGTTCAAAATGATGTTAGACTATCGGGCTGGCGTCAATCAGAAGATGACAGTAGCCATGATTGCGCTGAATGATTTTAACAGGGTAAATAAGGAATACGGATATCATAATGGAGATTTATTTCTTAAATCCATAGCGGAATATTTAGAGAAAAAATCCCCTGAGCAATGTTTGTCACGGTATAGCGGGGACAGGTTTGCCGTTGTTTTTGACCATTATGAGCGGCAGGATATAGAGGAATGGTGCCGAGAGGTCCTGGAGCGGTTCCGCCATTTGTGGAAAGTCGGAAAGCTGAGCCATATGCTTTCGGTATGCATTACTCTGGTGGAATATCCCGAGCTGGCGGACAATGCCGAAGAGGTTTTGGATTTATTGGAGCATCTGAACACTTATGCCAAGCAATATAAAAAGAATTCCTATGTTATCTGCGACAGTAAATTCAAAGATAAAATGAACAGGGGAAGCCGAATTACTTCACTGTTGAGCGAGGCGGTTCAGAGTAATCAGATATATGTAGAATACCAGCCTATTTTAGAAGTGGAAACAAATGCGTATACTCGTGCAGAGGCAACAATCCGATTGAAGGATGAGCAGCTGGGAGATATTTTGCCCGGGGAAATTTTTCCGGTTGCGGAGGAAAATGGTCTGTTAATCGAGATTGGTTATATGATGCTTGAGCAGATATGCCAGTATATAAAATCCATTAAGGATAAAGGAAAACAGATGCCAATTATTTCGGTTAATTTCTGGCGTCAGCAGATTATGGCGGAGGATGTGGAAAAAAGGATAATCGAGATTTTAAAACGATATGACCTGCCGCCTGAGGTGCTTGCCATCGAATTGTCGGAAGAAGCATTTTCCGTGCAGTACGAGGCGGTGAGGGCAAAAATGATAGCCTTAAACGAGCAGGGGATTCATTTTTATTTGGACGGATTTGGAATGGGATTTTTGGATTTACCAAATTTATTGGATTTGCCTTTTGAGATTATTAAAATCAGTCGAAGCATGATTAAAGAGGCGGAAAAAAAGGATTCTGTCTATTTGCTGATTAGTGCAATGAATGCAGTGTTTGAGGAAAATGGAAAAATGATTCTGGGAGACGGTATTGAATCAGAGCATTTAAAAGAAATGGCGGATTTGTTATTCATGCATTATCTGCAGGGAAATTATCTCTGTGGGGCAGTTTCCAGTGAACAGGCGGATGAGCAGTTTGCAAAACAGCAGGTGGTTCAAAAGAGACCGAATGTTGAAAAAATATTTACTTCTGATTTGGAGGAGCAGTTGATTTGGGAAAAGCTGGTAGGGGATGAGTAACGATGGAATTTGAAATCGGTCAGATGATTAAGCTGAAAAAGCCACACCCCTGTGGGACGAATGTATGGGAAATTATAAGAACGGGGGCTGATTTTCGTTTACGCTGCACAGGCTGCGGGCATCAGGTTATGCTGGCGAGAAAGCTGGTTGATAAGAATTTTAAAGGTTTTATCGAAAAAGCTTGATTTGTTAATTTCCTTGTGGTACAATTTAATTCTGTGGTGTATAACACCGTTTTCCTTGTTCTCCTAGTGATGGGGAGGACCAGAGACCATAAGGAGGTGCATAAGACATGAACAAGTATGAATTAGCGTTAGTTGTCAGTGCAAAAATCGAAGACGACGCTAGAACAGATGCTGTTGAAAAGGCAAAAGAACTTATTGCTAAGTTTGGCGGTAATGTTACTAACGTTGAGGATGCAGGTAAGAAGAGATTAGCTTACGAAATCCAGAAGATGAAAGAAGGATTTTATTATTTCATTCAATTCGATGCGGAATCTGATGTTCCGGCACAGGTAGAAGCTCAAGTTCGTATTATGGAGCCTGTCATCAGATACCTATGCGTTAGACAGGACGCATAACGAATAGGAGGAATCCAGATATGAATAAAGTAATTTTAATGGGACGCTTGACCAGAGACCCTGAAATAAGATATTCCCAGGGAGAGAATAATTTAGCCATTGCAAGATATACGTTAGCGGTTGACAGAAGGTTTCAGCGCAATAGTGACCAAAGTGCTGACTTCATTTCCTGCGTTGCGTTTGGGCGAAGTGCCGAATTTGCAGAAAAATGGTTAAAGCAGGGGATAAAAATTTGCATTACCGGCAGGATTCAAACCGGAAGCTATACAAATAAGGATGGTGTCAAGGTATATACAACAGAGGTTGTTGTTGAGGATCAGGAATTTGCAGAGAGTAAAAATGCAGCCCAGACCAATGGTGGTGCAGATTTCTCAGAAAGCAGCCGTCCAACCCCTAGCGCAGCTAGTGGAGATGGGTTTATGAGTATACCGGAAGGCATAGAGGATGAGCTTCCATTCCAGTAAATATAGGAGGAAAAGAAAATGGCATATAATAAGACCGATAAGCCAGAGCGTGGCGATGCGCCAATGAAGAGAAGAAATATTCGCAGAAGAAAAAAAATATGTGTTTTTTGTTCTGATGAGAATAATTTGATTGATTACAAAGATGTCAATAAGTTAAAGAGATATATTTCTGAAAGAGGTAAGATTCTTCCGAGAAGAATTACCGGAAACTGCGCTAAGCATCAGAGAGCGTTAACTGTTGCCATTAAGCGGGCACGCCATATTGCATTGATGCCTTATGTAGTGGACTAAGAATAAGTAAAAAAACGACTGCCACTGTAGCGATACAGTGGCAGTCAGATAAAAAATAAGCTTCCCTGGCTCAGTTGGTAGAGCAACGCATTCGTAATGCGTAGGTCGTGGGTTCGAGTCCCATGGGGAGCTCTGGATAATAAAAGCATACAGCGGAAAAGAGTGGAAAAAGCCAGTAAAATCAAGACTTTTGCCACTCTTTTTTGTCGTTGAAGAGAAATAAGAAGAAAGAAAATTGCCCCCTGCCTGCCCCCTTTTTGCCCCCTGTAAATCACATTAGGCTGATGTTGCGTAAATTATCCTTATCCCGTTCTTTAAGCTGGTCCATAATGTGCAGGTATATTTCTTTTGTAACTTGGCTGTCAGAATGCCCGAGCCGCCTTGATATAGCATCAATGCTGATACCGTTGACCAAAAGAAGTGAGGCGTGAGTATGGCGGAGGGCATGCGGTGTGATTATCCGTCCCAGTGACTTTTGGGAATGGCGCCGCAGAAAAAGGCGGTAGTTGTCATAGGACAAATATTCCCCTTTATCAGAAAAAAGAAGAATACCGGATATTTTATTTTCACGATTATAAATCCGGATGCGCTGCAGGGTTTCCGCTAATTCTTTCTGGATGAACACATCCCGGACAGATTCGGCAGTCTTAGGGGAGGTGACAAGGTGGTTATTTGTATCATAGGTTTTGGTAATGTGAATAACATCTTCGTCAATATCATTCTTTGTTAAAGCGATAGCCTCACCGATGCGAAGCCCGGACAAGAGAAGAAATTCTGTCAGATACATCCATTGGGAACATCCGCTTTTTTCCATTGATAACAGAAGCCTGGAAATCTCATCCCTTTCCAGATATTTGTCTTCAACATGCTGCTTTGCCGATATATCCGGATAAGGGGTAAGCTTATCCAGATAAGCAATGTTTTCAATGTAATCGTTCCGGTATCCCCAGCGCAATAGTGCTTTTAGCCGTTTGATAAATTCATTTTTTGTACCGTTTGCTTTCCCGGTCCGGTCAAGCTGTTCCCGGATGTAGCGGGCAGAGAGTTTTGATACAAGGATATCCGGTGTAAGAATAGATTTTAATGTACTGCAAAAATTGCTGTTACGTGCATAGGTTGACGCTTTGACATTTTTTTGCTGGTAGGCAAGGTATTTGTCGACGAGTGTGCCAAACGTCAAATTTGAGGCATCTGACGCTTCCAGAGCAGCATTTATTTTGTCGTTTAGTATAGATTGTGCTAATTTTCTTGTTGATGATGTATTTTTATCTAATACAACACTGATTCTTTTGGCTTTTCCGGTCATAGGGTCAGTATATCTTTCTATAAATTTGAAACCGGTTTCTCTTTTTTCAACCCACATGAGCACGACCTCCTTTCCTGTGCGATATCGCACAAGGCAAATTTTCATAAGTTGAAATCTACATGATAAAATAAATGGCAAATAATGAAAGTTACTTGCCTGTTTAATTGAATGAAATCAGTGGGAGACAATTGAATAGCAAATTGAAAGATGGGTGCTGCTATAATAACGGTTACCACACAGGCAACTTATGTGAAAAATAAACACACGCTATAAAAGGCTTACACACCCATCTAATATTATTTATTCAAATTGTACAGAAATAGTACCATGAATGTGCTGATTTGGCAAGCTTATAACTTTTTTAAATATTGAATAAGATATTTACCTTTGATATTTGTTTCATCAGAATCAAGCTGTCGCTTACCAAATTCTGTAAATCCATTTTTTTTGTAAAATTCCCGTAAGTATGGGAAATCTTCACATTCTAAATATGTATAACGTCCTCCGGATTCGTATTGAATATCTTTAACTTTGTTAATAGCAAGCTGAAGAAGTTCTGCGCCAGATATTAAAGTGTCGTTGCCATCAGTAAAATTTTTTCCAAGCTGACCAATCAGAATGGAGGATATAACATATTTTTGTAACGCTGAATCATATGTACCGTATTGTTTGAGGTGTCCATATATTTTATTGGAAACGGATTTTTTAGAAATTGTAAAAGACTTCTGAGCTAATGAATAGTAACCAACAAATTCCATTTCAGAATAATCTTGTGAACTCCAAAAAACAAGGTGTGTTTTTGCAAAACCTCTTTGGGAAAAGAAGATGGCTTTATTTTTAAGAAAATCCTCAACATCAGGGTTGAGCGGACAGGAAAAAGAAGAAAGGAGGCTTTTAACATAAACCTCCCCACGCTGTTGGATTAAATTACTTAAATTAAATTGTATATACTTAGTGTTTTGCATGGATTTTATCATAACTGTCAAAAAAATCGGTGACAGCATCTCCCTTTAATTCTACTGGCGTGCTTTTAAACTCAACGTTCGTTTTAGGTATTTTTTCACACTCAAATAAAGCCCTAGCGAATGATGAGCCTAGGTTTTTATCTCTGATATCGATTGTTTTTAAAAAAGATTTTGTTGCCATATAAATCACGTATAATCCAATTATCCTCCTTCGAGGATATGGATTATTCTCCTTTCTCCCA
>JAMPFJ010000047.1 GCA_023664535.1 Bacteroidales bacterium | reverse complement strand
TAGCTAAAAAATCCTTGAAAAATAAGGAAAAAAAGACTTGACTAAATAGGGAGGTAGAAATGAGTTACTTTGGATATGGTGATAAAGAAATAAACTACCTGAAGTCAAAGGATAAAAAACTTGCGGAAGTAATAGAGCGTATCGGACATATTGACCGGGTCTGCATGGATGATTTGTTTGAAGCGGTTATCCATTCTATTATCGGTCAGCAGATTTCAACAAAAGCGCATGAATCAATCTGGAAGAGAATAAAAGATGATATGGGAACGCTGGATGCGCCTAAGCTGCTTGAGCTTGGTGAAGAAAAGCTGCAAGCTTATGGAATGACTTGGAGAAAAGTGGGTTATATTATGGAGTTTGCAGAAAAAGTAAATTCGGGGACATTTGAGTTAGATGCAGTAAACAGCATGACAGATGAGGAAGCCATTGCTGCGTTGTCGTCGCTGAAAGGTGTGGGCGTATGGACAGCAGAGATGATTTTACTTTTTTGCCTGCAAAGGCAGGATATTTTTAGTTTTGGGGATTTGGCAATATTGCGCGGTATACGTATGGTATACCACCATAAAGATATTCCAAGAGAACGGTTTGAGAGATACAGGAAAAGGTTCAGCCCCTATTGCAGTGTTGCAAGCTTATATTTCTGGGCGGTGGCGGGGGGCGCCATCCCCGAAATGAAAGATTATAAGGAAAGGGGAAAAAATGCAATATACGAGTAAATATGAATCACCGCTTGGCGGGATTATGCTGGCGGCAGATGAAACCGGTCTGACCGGATTATGGTTTGAGGGGCAGAAATACTTTGCACGCTGTCTTGATAAGGAAAATAAGAAAAAGGAACTGCCGGTATTTGAACAGGTGAAGAAATGGCTGGACATTTATTTTTCGGGAAATGAACCGGATTTTAAGCTGCCGCTTCACTTTACGGGAAATGCATTCCAAAATGAGGTATGGGAGATTCTTTATCAGATTCCCTATGGGCAGACAACAACATATGGAGCTATTGCCAAACAGCTTGCAAAGAAAAAGGGGCTTGACAGAATGTCGGCCCAGGCGGTTGGCGGTGCAGTGGCACGTAATGAAATATCGGTTATTGTACCCTGCCACAGGGTAGTTGGTGGGAATGGAAGCCTTACCGGATATGCAGGGGGCATTGATAAAAAAATTGCGCTTCTGAAAATGGAGGGAGGATACAGGGACACATTTTTTGTCCCCAAAAAAAGTACTGCACCATGAGAATGGTATGGTAAAAGTGATGGAGATATTTGACAAAAACAGAAAATACAGGTATACTAAAACAGTCGAGTGGCGAAAGCGTAAATCCAGATAATGGGTTTGCGCTTTTTTCTGTGTCTGCGTAAAACGCAGCGTCTGGCGGTGCTGGCAAAATATGGTTATGGCAGCTTTCCGAAAAAGTCTCCGAGGGTTTCTCAAAGGGAATGGAGGAAAAATGAATGAAGAGGTAAGAGTGAACAAAATGGGAACCGATTCCGTCCCAAAGGTTATGCTGAGCATGGGGGTACCGATGATTTTGTCGATGGTACTGCAGGCATGTTATAATATTGTGGACAGCATATTTGTGGCAAGGATTCCGGATTCGGGTGGAGTGGTTCATATGGGGGAGTGTGCGGTAAACGCAGTAACATTGGCATTTCCCATACAGATGCTTATCGTCGCGTTTGGCATTGGGACAGGGGTCGGCGTAAACGCCCTGCTTGCAAAAAGTCTGGGCCAGAGGGACGAAGAAAAGGTTGCAAGGGCAGCGGGAAACGGCGTTTCCCTGGCGCTGATAATTTATGCCGTGTTTTTGGCATTTGGGTTATTTGGAGTAAAATTTTATATCGGGAGTCAGACCGGGGATACCGTGATTTTGACAATGGGAAGCTCCTATCTGTCGATTTGCTCCGTGCTGTCCTTTGGCATGATACTGTTTTCGGTCTATGAAAAGCTGCTGCAGGCAACGGGAAAGACCGTATATTCCACGGTTGCGCAGGTATTGGGTGCAGTTATCAATATTGTTCTTGACCCGATTTTGATTTTTGGGTATTTTGGATTGCCGGAAATGGGAATTGAGGGAGCAGCCTATGCTACCGTAATCGGTCAGATTGTATCTATGGCAGTTGCCATGTATTTTCATTACCGGAAAAATACGGAGGTAAAGTCAGGTGGAACATACTTAAAACTGGAAAGTGCAATCGTGAGAGAAATTTATGTGATAGGACTTCCGGCGATTATTATGCAGGCGCTGATGTCATTTATGACATATGGGGTCAATCTGATTTTCGGCGGCGTATCACAGGCAGCAGTAACGGCATACGGCATTTTTTATAAAATTCAACAGTTCATTTTCTTTGCCGGTTTTGGATTGCGGGATGCCATTACGCCGATAATTTCTTTTAACTATGGAAAAGGCGATAAGAAACGGGTAAAGCAGGGCATATTTTATGGAATAGTATATATTGGAATAATCATGTTTATTGGGCTGATTGGATTAGAGGCTTTTTCCAAACCGTTGATTGGTCTGTTTGACATGTCAAAGGAAACGGAGAGCTTGTGTATATTAGCGGCGAAAATCATTGCAACGGGCTTTCTGTTTGCAGGAGGGAATATTGCAATACAGGGAATATTTCAGGCATTGGGCTGCGGTCTGGATTCCCTGCTTATTTCCCTGTTGAGGTTATGTGTCGTTGTGCTGCCGCTGGCATGGTTATTTGCCCATTTTACGAATGCCGCTTTTATGATATGGTGGGCATTTCCGATTGCGGAGTTTGTGGCATTGCTGGCGGCAGTCTGGCTGCTGCTGCGGGCGAAGAGAAATATTATTAATCCGATGAAGGCATAAAATGTTTGACAAGAAGAATGAAAAATGTGATATACGGATTTTAGCAGAAGAAATTTGTTTTTAACAGGAACGTATTGTCAGTAAAAAACGATTATGTTAAAATCAAATCAGATTTGGTTTTGGGGCAGATGAAGCCTTGATAAGCCCGAATGCGGATTGGGGGAAGATAAATGAATCATGTTGTAGAGATTTCAGACCACTTTTGGATTATTGAAGAAAATGGTGTCCGCTCATTTTTATTTGAAGGGGACAAAAAAGCTATGTTGGTTGATACCGGATTCGGCACGTTACAAATTCGGAAGCTGGTTGCAGGACTGACGGATTTGCAGGTATTTTTAGTGAATACCCATACAGATAAGGACCATACGGGCGTCTCATGGCAGTTACCCGCTGACGGCGGATATTATTCCGGGGATTTTGCAGGGTGTACAGGATATGCTTGCAGGAAAATTGCCGGAGCAGGAACCGCCCTGGCAGATGCCATGTAAGAAATATGTTTGTGATGTGGCAGGCTTCTTGTATCAGCCGGAAAAAGAGGAGTAAGCAGATGGAGATTATTGATAAAAATATAGACAATGGAAAGGCTTTTGACTGGGGAAGAGCATCGGGCTATGGCGGAGTTAAAAAGGAAACAGGGATAAAAATGTTGCGGCAGGAGAAGAATGATGGATGAACAAAACGAAAAAAAGAGCAAGAAAAAACTTGGCGGAATGAAAAAAATATTGGCGGTCATGATTGTGCTTGCGGTTCTGGCAGGAATCGTGCTGTTAGCCGGCAGATTCCGACAGGACGAAAAGAAAGAGATTATGACGAAATCCAGGCTGGAAGAGGTTATTCATGTCAGCGAGCTGTCCACCTTTGAAGCCGTTTATAACGGGATTACCGAGGTTGCCAATAAAGAGAATCCGGAAAATATAGATTATTATGTGTATTATGAGGCGAAGGTTAAGGCGGGGATTGATTTTGAGAAAGTAGAAGTAAATGTGGACAATGAGGAGAAGAAGATTTCAGTCACCATTCCGGAAATTAAAATAAACGATGTCAATGTAGATATTGCATCGCTGGATTATATTTTTGAAAATGAAAAAGCAAATACGGAAACAGTTTCCCAGGAGGCGTATAAGGCGGCAATAGCAGATGTCACCAATGAAAGCGCCAATGAACCTGCGATTTATGAACTGGCGGAGCAGAATGCAAGGAATATTGTGGAGGCGCTGTTAAGTCCTTTTATTAAGCAGTTTGACGCAGAGTATAGTTTAGAGATAAACCAGGAGGAAAAGCAATGAAGAAATTAGCTGTATTTTATTTGATGCTGGTGGTCATTTTATGTTCCTCCTGTAAAAATGCGGAACAGGAAACGGCTGCCATTGAACCGCAGGTATCCGAGATGAAGTCAATTTGTGAATTGGCAACAATGGATTGTTATTACCATAATGTGGCAAGGTACAAAGAAGAGGATGCAGAGGGGATACTGCTTTGGAAAAAGGATAAACACTTCTGGATTGAATATGCCGGTGTAGTAACGATTGGAATAGATGCATCCCTGGTGGATATCGAGGTGTCCGGAGAACAGGTTAACATAAAAATACCTCCGGCAAAGGTACTGGGATGCAGGGTGGATGAAAAAACACTTTCCGAGGATTCTTTTATTGTTGCCAAAAATTCTGCGGATGTTGATGCCGAAGACCAGACGGAAGCATTTAGAGCGGCGCAAAACAATATGGAAAAAAGCGCCTCTGAGGATAAGGCGCTTTTAGCTAATGCGCAGAGAAGAGCGCAGGAATTGTTGGAAGATTATGTAAACAATATCGGGCAGATTATCGGAAAGCAATATAAAATCAAATGGGTTTATCTGGAGGAAAAAGAGGAAAGCGGACTGTAATGTTTAGTCAGGGTCTTTTGGGGTTCCTAAAGATAAAGCATCGATTTTGTTCTCCTGTCCCGTATAATCCAGTACCGTTTTGTTGTTCCTCCTGCATTTTGCAAGCAGGCGTATGCGGTCCGATAAAATTTTTCCATAGAAAAACCTGCCAAAGATAAAATAATAAATGGCGGACATGGCTGCAGCTAAAATAGCGAAGAAAATGAAGCCGTCCAAAATACCGGTAAAACTTCCCGTAACTGCCATGGCTACTGTAGTTATTATGGCGATAATCCCCCAGATTGCAGGCATGCGGCGGGAATCTCTTTTCAGCTTCTCGTTTTCTTTTTCTAAAAAGTCCATAAACTCCTCCGGTGTTAAAGCTGGCTGGTTCTTTTTTTTCCGTTTTGCATTTTTCTTATCATAAAGCTCTGAAAAATTTTTAAACAATTCTTTCTCATATGGACTGGAAATTTCATCGGCAGTATCATCAAAGGACAATGGTTTCCGCTTTTCTGCCTTTTCCTTTGGTTTCCAGACAGAACCATACTTTAGATAATTCCTCACCCTGGTATAGGTAAAGCAAAAAATAATCACCACAATACAGATGGTTAAAGTCGGTACAAACGGCAGCAGTAAAACCACACCACACAGATTAGCCGTTACCAGCCCAAGGACAGCGCTGATAACAGACATAATCAGGATAATATTAGACAGCTTACTTGATTGCAGCGGTTTACTGTGATACATGATGCGAAACATTCCATCCATCACTGCCGAAACCAAAAACGCTACTCCTATACAGCATAGCATTATCGTCCAATCCGTTTTCATGCCGGGAATAAAGCCTACAAAATGCATGTTATCATCAAACAGATCAATAACGCAGTTAAATACACCCAGCCATGCATAACACATCAACTCTATAATCAGCCTTTCCAGTCTGTCTGCTCGTTTGTCATATGCACTAAAATATTCTTCGCAAAATTTCTTCACATCAGAACCGATAATTTTTTCTGGCTCTTTTCCGTCTTCCTGTGCCGTCAACAGCATATCCAACAGATTCATCATCAAATCATCGTTTCCCTCTCCTGCATAATTCTTTATCATTGTGTATGCCTCTACCTCTTCAAAAACTTTGAGATATTCTCCTTTTAATTTCATCGATATCGTTCTGTAATCCATGTTCCTCATCCTTTCTCATTTTCACCCAGAATATTTTCCGTCTGCATCACCAGTTTTTTGAAATTTTTCCGGAATTTTTGATAACGATTTTCTCCCTCTGCGGTAATGCTGTAATATTTCCGTATCGGTCCAAGGGGAGATTTTGCCTTGCGACAGGCAATCGCACCCTGTTTATCCAGTCTGGTCAGTACCGGATAGAGCGTTCCTTCTGCCAGATTTTCAAAACCTGCCTCTTCCATCATTGAAAGAATCTCATAGCCATACGTTTCTCCTTTACGGATAATCGCCAGCACACATCCTTCCAAAACACCCTTTAAAAGTTGTGTATCTTCCATTTTCTCTATTCACCACGCCATTCTCGTTATTTTATTCGTGCTACTTGGTTATATTAAGTAGTGTAAATAAAAAATACCACCCCTACTTAGTATTGTCAAGTAGATGTAGTATTTTTTTAGCACTGGATTTTCTCTAAAAGCCTGTGGCGCAGTGCATCGGAGTGTGATAATATAGGAATAGGGCAGCCTGATGGCGGCAGGAGTCCCGCAGTCAAAACAGGAACGGCGGAGAGATACAGGCAAAGATTAGAGGAAAAGGGAAAGCAGATGAAGCAATTAATTAGTGAAAAAAGGAAAAGACGTATTTTTGATATTATACAGATTGGCAAGAAAGAGGATTTTGCCAGCCGTGCCTTCGATTTGTTTATTGTTCTGGTAATCTTTATCAATATTGCGGTACTGTTTATTGAAACCTTTGACGAAGCGGAAAAATATTCGGCTGCATTACATCTGGCAGAATTGGTTACCGTCGTTATATTTGGGATAGAATATCTGCTACGGATTTGGACGGCGGAGTACCTTTATCCCGAAAAAACCAGAGGAAAAGCAATTCTGCGTTTTCTCGTTTCCTTTGACGGTATTGTTGATTTATGTACAATTCTTCCATTTTTCTTCCTGTCCGGCTTTATTGCCCTCCGGATGCTCAGGGTAGTGCGGATTTTTCATCTGTTTCGAATCAATGCTTATTATGATTCCTTTAATGTCATTACCTCGGTTCTGGTAGAGAAGAAAAATCAGATTATTTCTTCCATATTTATTATTCTGATTCTGATGCTGTCCTCCTCTTTATGCATGTACAGCGCAGAGCACGAAGCACAGCCGGATGTATTTGAAAATGCGTTTTCCGGAATCTGGTGGAGTATGTCCACTATCCTTACTGTGGGCTACGGAGATATTTATCCGGTTACCATATTGGGACGCATGATGGCAATTATTATTTCTTTTCTGGGAGTAGGAGTGGTAGCTATTCCTACCGGTATCATTTCCGCAGGTTTTGTGGAGCAGTATACCCAGTTGCAGAATCAGAATAATACCGGTGGAAATGTGCGGGGAACGGTAAGCGTTACTGTAGATGAAAAAAGTCCCTTTGCCGGGCAAACCGTAAAGGCAGTGGAAACAAAATACCAGATAGATATTGTGGCATTTATCCGCAGCGCCGCCGTAATTGTGCCGGTGGACAGTATTAAAATTATGACAGGGGATGTGCTTATTTACCAGACACTGGGAAACGGGGAAAAACCGAAAACAAACAGTCGGAAACGAAAGAAGTAATTAAATATACTACGGATTGACTGTAATAAAGCAGAACAAGGCTTGAAAACAACAGCGTGGACAGACCATGTACTAAATGCAAAGGCGATAGATAATTATGGCAGATATTTCCGCAAAGGCATTGACGAATTTTTTTGATTTGATAGAATACTATTAAAGGAGAGTCCTGCCAACAAGTGGACGTTCAAAAAGCGATAGCGTTGCTGAGGTGACGCTACATTCAAGGGCTATGGCAAACATAGTCCTTGAAATATTTTATGCCTTAGTATGCAGAAAAGCTGCCAGTGGCAGGTTTTCTGTATGGGAGAATTTTATGACACAATTACCATTAGAAGTGTATCGGATAGACATGAAGTACATTAGAAACCTGCACAATATTGATGACAGAGTATTTTCTGTATCACCGCAGGCAGGGAAAGATGAACGTCCTTTTCTGGGCATAATTCTTATATGCAATGAACACAAATATTGTGTGCCGCTGTCAAAGCCTAAGAAAAAGCATGAAAAGATGCGTGATAAGATAGATTTCAAGAAAATTGTACATAATGGTTCGTTGATAGGAGTTTTAAATTTCAACCTTATGACACCTGTTGAAGATGCACAGATACAGCGGATTGATACGAAAATCCGTAAGCATGATAATATGGATACAAGAAAGAAAAAGGAACTTCTTATCAAAGAATTGGATTGGTGCAATGGGCATATTAGCGAGTTGGCTAATACTGCAAATGTTCTTTACAAAAAATATGTTTCAGGGGAAGAATTTGCTGCTAAAAAGCAGTGCTTGGATTTTAAGAGAATGGAAGTAGAATGAGCTGAATACAATTCAAAAATAAAGAGAGGCACGGAATAAGCCTCCCTTTACAAGTATTACCATAATTCCAAAGAATCCTCTGCATCCACCCACATCTGCATATTTCCTTCAAGGCAGAACCTTGCATATTCCGGTTTTCCTTCCAAAAAGTTTGGATTTCGTTTATGTGGATTTAGCGTTTTAGTCCACAGAAATCAGCCAATGAGCCATTGCAACGCCTCCATCGGTTATTCCCAAATAATTTTATCGGGGGAAACTGTTCCCTGCTCCGTGAGCCAATTGCGTACAAAATCTTTAAGAGAGCCTACCTCGTTGACTGCGCCGTAAGCTGTTTTCACTTCCTCGGTGTAGCCGTTGTTTACAAATGCGACCTTGT
>JAMPFJ010000046.1 GCA_023664535.1 Bacteroidales bacterium | reverse complement strand
CAGCCCAAACATTATCATAGAAGATTAGTATTTACAGACTTTTCTTCACACACTCCCTAAATATTCAAAAACATATCACTTTTCTTGCTCTGTCTGACTGCCCCAACAAGGGCATCTAATTAAAAATTCTTAAAACATATAAAATCCCAACATTAAAAAATCGTAAGGTTATTGTAAGCTGAATCAATGGCAGGTAAGGGAAAAAGAAATTATCATAAAAAATGAAGATTTTTCCGGTTTTCGGTCGTTTTATCTAATAATTGAAGATATGGTAGCGAAAATATAGAACATTTTCTGGTTAAGAGGTAATAAAAAGCCTTCAACCTTATCATATCTTAAGATAACATTAAGCTACTTTTATATGAAAACAGGGACGGATAACATATGGTTATTGTATCGGGAATTAAGAAAGATTTAATAAATATCTCGAAAAGAATATGTTATCTTTTGCTACAATTATCTGGCAGGAATACGAAAGAGAGGAGATGCGATGAATATAGGAATTTTTACCGATACCTATTATCCGGAAATCAATGGTGTGGCGAATTCCACACATGAACTGAAAAAAGGACTGGAGAGCCTGGGGCATACCGTCTATCTTTTTACCGTGTCAAATCCGGCAGCTTCATTGGAGGATGAAAGCGGGATATTCCGGATTGCAAGTGTTCCTTTTCCGATGTTAAAAGAGCGGCGTATCGGGGTCACGGTGTCGAAGGTATGGAAAAGAAAGGTGCGCAGGCTTCATTTGGATGTTATTCATACGCAGACGGAATTTATTATGGGGCATCTGGGAAGAAAGATGGCGGATTATCTGGGAGTTCCCCATATTCATACTTACCATACAATTTATGAGGATTATCTGTCATATCTGCATATGCCGGACAAACCGTATTTCCGCAAGGCGGTACAGCGGTTCAGCCGGAGCTGCTGTAATCGGGCGGATGAAATCATTGTGCCAACAGGGAAGGTCAGAGGTCTGTTGAATCGGTACGGGGTGCAACGGGAAGTTCATGTCATACCAAGCGGTATTTCTTTGAGAAAATTTTCCAGTCCGGATAAACAAAACGTTAACAGGCTTAGGAGGCAGCTTGGTATTTCTGAGGATAAACAGGTGTTGTTATACGTAGGAAGGCTTTCAGCCGAAAAAAATATATCGGAACTGCTTACCTATATCCGGGAAGCGGAAAATAGAGAAAGACCGGTATTTTTACTGGTGGGCGACGGACCGGAACGGGAAGCGTTGGAACGGCAGGTAAGGGAGCTTTGCATGGAAGAAACGGTTATTTTTGCCGGAATGGCCTCCTTTGATAAAATCGAAGATTATTATGCGTTGGGCGATATTTTTGTTTCGGCATCGACATCCGAAACCCAGGGACTGACCTATATCGAGGCAATGGCAGCGGGAATGCCGCTTTTGGTAAAGCGGGATGAGTGCTTAAAGGGAGTTTTGCGGGAGTATGAGAACGGAATAAGTTATACAGAGGAGAGGTCGTTTCAACAGGGACTGGCATTTTTAAGCGTTAAAGGAAAAACGCAGATTTCTCCGGCGGTTATCCGAAAAAGTGTGGAGGGATTAGATGGGAAAACGTTTGCGAAACAGGTAGAGATGTTATATCTGGACAGGATAGAAAAGTGGGATGTGAAGCGAAATGAGGAAAATAATGGAACAATTCATGCGGCATAAAAAAGCGGTGGAAATAACCGGCTGGGTGGTGATGTCAGGATTTATTATCTGGTGTCTGAAAAGCGGGATAATGACCGACCAGGAACGATTGGCACAATTTCTTAGCGAGTGCGGCATAATGGCGCCGGTTTTATTTATCGTAATCCAGGCAGTACAGGTGGTTATCCCCATTTTGCCAGGCTCCGTCGGGTGTGCATTCGGGGTGATGTTTTTTGGTGCGCTTTGGGGATTTGTTTATAATTACGTAGGCATTTGTGCAGGGTCGATATGGGCGTTTCTGGTGGCGAAGCGCTACGGAATCCTGTTTGTCAGGAAGGTGACAGGGGATAAATTCTATGGCAAATACCGGAAATTTCTGGATAAGGGAAAAGAGTTTGAACGAATATTTGCTTTGTTGATTTTCCTTCCGGTAGCGCCGGATGATTTTCTGTGTTATCTGGCAGGGGTCAGCAGGATGTCGCTGAAACGATTTACCGTAATTATTCTGCTGGGAAAGCCCTTTGCTATTTTTTTATACAGTATGGGACTTTATCAGATTTTACAATACGGGATTAACACTTTTTAGGTAATTGCAAACTCTCTATTTTCAAAATCTGGTTGTGCAATGTAGACAAATATCATAAGCAGGTGTTTTGGAGCCGTTGGTACTTAGGTGCCGTATTTTGGCACCTTATGTACCATTACGTGCGACAAGCAACGAAAGTGTACCTGCGTTGATTTGGCTACATTGTACAACGGATGCTGGTAAAAACAGAGTTTCGCAATTACCTAATTAACACTTTTCTTTAAGGAGGGTTTTCATGAAGATTTATATTTATTCAGAGTACCAAAGACAAATTGAAAAAAGCGGAGTCGGCAGAGCAATCTATCATCAGAAAAATGCAATTTCCAGAGTGGACGGAATAGAATTGGTGGAAAAACGGGAGGAAGCGGACGTGATTCATATCAATACGGTTTTTCCCGGTTCCGTGCAGATGGCGCTGTGGGCTAAACGCCATGGAAAAAAGGTTGTTTTCCATGCCCATTCCACCAAAGAGGATTTCCGAAATTCCTTTATCGGTTCAAATACCGCAGCGGGACTCTTTGGAAAATGGATTCAATTCTGCTACCAATCGGGAGATGCTGTCGTGACGCCCAGCGAATATGCCAGGGAATTATTGCTGGCGCAGGGAGTGACAAAGCCGGTTTTTGTCATGTCCAACGGAATTGATTTGACCTATTATCAAAGAAGCGCAGAGGACAGACGCTGCTTTCGGGAAAAATACGGTTATGCGGAAGAGGATAAGGTGATTATGGCGGCGGGATTATGGATAGGACGTAAGGGGATTCTTGATTTTATTGAAATGGCAAAACGTCTGCCGCAGTACCGGTTTATCTGGTTTGGGGAATCCAAGCTTTTCAGTGTGCCGAAGGAAATCAGGGATGGCGTCCGGATTAAGCTGCCAAATCTTTGTTTTGCAGGATATGTAGAAAAGGAGGAACTGCGCCGGGCATATGCGGGAAGTGATTTGTTTTGGTTTCCGTCTTATGAGGAGACTGAGGGGATTGTGGTCTTAGAGGCGCTGGCAATGAAAATACCGATGCTGGTGCGGGAGATTCCGGTGTACAGGGGATGGCTGACAAACGGAAAGAATACATATACTTTTCGGAGCGAAGCGGCGGCAGGTGAAACAATAAAAGCAATTCTTTCCGGAAAGGCGGCAGATTTGACGGACGCAGGGTATCAGGTGGCGGCTGAACGGGGGATGGAACAAACCGGTCTGCGGCTGAGGGAAATATATCAGTCGGTATTGCTTAACGGACGGAAAGCTTTCTTAGGATAACAGAACGGGGCTTTTGCACGGAAGAAATTTTTCTTCGTGCAGAGGTCCTTTTTTCTTTGGGCAGGTGTACTTTCCTGCTTTATGCCGACAGAGTCAGGTATTCCTTTTGAACCCGATGCAATATAGACTTTTCGGAGGAAGAAGATTATAATGGCTTTAGAGGTGATAAAAATGTCAAAATCCTATTCCATGGATATGTGTAATGGCTCAATTCTTCCCAAGCTGCTGAGATTTACTGTTCCGTTAATGTGCTCCAGCATGTTACAGCTGCTGTTCAATGCAGCGGATATCGTGGTGGTAGGGCGGTTCTGCGGGGAACAGTCTCTTGCGGCAGTGGGCTCTACATCTTCACTGATTAATCTGTTGACCAATATTTTTATCGGTTTGTCTATCGGTGCAAACGTATTAACGGCACGTTATTTCGGCGCAAAAGAAGAGCAGCAGCTGCATGATGTTGTGCATACGGCGATTGCCCTCAGTATATTGAGCGGATTGTTTCTTACCGTATTTGGACTTATTTTTGCCAGACAGATTCTGGTATGGATGCAGACGCCGAAGGAGGTTCTCGGGCTTGCCGCAGATTATTTGAGAATCTATTTTCTGGGAATGACTGCCATGATGCTGTATAATTTTTGCAGTTCGATTTTCCGGGCAGTAGGGGATACAAAAAGACCACTGTATTATCTGTTGTTTGCGGGTGTAATCAATGTAATGTTAAATCTGTTTTTCGTCATCGTATGCGGTTTAAATGTTGCCGGGGTCGGAATGGCGACGATTATTTCCCAGTGCGTTTCTGCCGGTCTGATTTTGCGCTGTCTCATTAAGGAGAAGGAGGGGTATCGGTTATGTCTCCGGGATATCCGTTTTCATGGACAGTATGTCGTAAAAATTTTAAGGATTGGACTGCCGGCTGGTCTTCAGGGCTCGGTTTTTTCATTATCCAATGTGGTTATCCAGTCTTCCGTTAATTCTTTCGGTCCCGTGGTAATGGCGGGAAATGCAGCGGCGGTAAATATAGAAGGCTTTGTCTATGTTGCCATGAATTCTTTCCATCAGGCAGCCATTTCCTTTGTCGGACAGAATATGGGAGCGGGTAAATTTGGCAGAATCAATAAAATCGCCCTTTGCAGCCTTATCTGTGTAATGGTAACCGGATGCATGCTGGGGGGACTGGCGGTTTTATCCGGACATTCGCTGTTAGGAATATACTCTTCCCGGCAAGAGGTAATTGCAGCGGGAATGGTGCGTTTGGAAATGGTTTGCGGGACATATGCGCTTTGTGGAATGATGGATGTCATGGTAGGTGTTTTGCGGGGGCTTGGCTATTCCGTTATGCCGATGATTGTATCTCTGGTTGGCGCATGTGGTTTGAGAATCCTTTGGATTGGTACGGTTTTTCAGATTCAAGATTTTCATACGACAAGAATGCTATATTTGTCTTATTCGATGTCATGGTTTATTACGCTTATCGTACATATCCTTTGTTTTCTGGTAGTGAGGAGAAGATTTCCAAGAACGGATGCGGGAGGTAAAATACAATAAATTGTTTTTGGGTAGAAAATTCGGGATGAGGATGGTATACTATTAAAATCGACCTAACAATAAAAACAGTTGATTAAAAGCCGAATGAAAGGATTATAACGATTATGGAAGAAAAGCAAAAGATTGCGATTATTACCGATTCCTGTGCGGATGTGCCGGAGGAACTGCGAGTAAAATATAATATATTTGTTTTACCGATGATTATCAGCTGTCAGGACGGAGAATACAGGGATGGGCTGGATATACATGCAGAGGACATCTACGAAAGGTTAAAAGCAGAGCTTCCCAAAACCAGTACGCCTACAGGGGAGGATATTGAAAATCTGCTTGAACAGCTGGAAAGGGAGGGCTATGACAAAGCGATTGCCGTTATGATTTCCGGCGGATTGTCCGGTACGGTAAATCATATGCGTTTATCCGTGGAGGAAGCGGCGCTGGAGGTTTGTGTAATTGATTCGCATTCCGCTAGCATCGGTAATGGTGTGATTGTGCTGCAGGCGGCGATATGGCGGGAGGAGGGAATGTCCTATACTGAGTTATGCGATAAGGTAAAGAAGCTTTGTGCAAATACAAGGGTATTTTTTTCCATTGATACGCTGGAATATCTGCAAAAGGGAGGAAGAATCGGAAAGGCAACGGCACTGGTGGGCACGGCATTGAGCATTAAACCCATTCTTTCTTTCGATGAAGAGGGCGAGATTTATACACCGGCAAAGGTCCGGGGGCATAAGCTGGTGGAGAAAAAGCTGCTTTCGCTGGTGGAGGAACAAAAAAACGCATCTGCATATACAAAAAAACAGTATAATCTTGTTGTTGCAGACGGCGGTGTGCCGGAGGAGGGAGATGAACTGGAGCAGAGGATGAAAGAAATGTTTCCGGATTATCGGCATTTATTCAGAGCGAAAATCGGGGCGGCGTTAAGTGCATATTTAGGCCCCGGGCTGTTAGGTGCGGGAATACAGTTTTTGGAGTAAATTAGGCGTTTCGCAAATACCTGTTTGGAGTAAATAGCAGAGGAGAGACAGAAATTTAAAAAACAGGAGAAAAGTGATGCAAAATGTTGGCGAAATGGAGTATAATAAAATCTATAGGGTGGAGAGAGAATTACGGGTAAGAGATAAATGAACGATATACCGACTTATATGGAAATAGAGGAGCTGAGGATTCCTGTTATTTGTCAGCGAAGTAACCGTAAAACCCTTGCCATTACCGTTACGTCGAAAGGAGAATTACTGGTTAAGGTGCCGTCTGCCATGCGGGAAAAAGAAATTGGACGCTTTCTGGCACAAAAAAGATACTGGATATATAAACAGGCAAAGCGTGCGCTTCAGGATGCGCAGGACAGAACAGACAGGAGCGACGAAGAGATTAGGACGCTTAAAATACAGGCAAGGCAGGTGCTTACGCAAAGGACGGATAAATATAAAGCCCTATTGGGTGTTGATTATCAGAAGATTCGGATTGGCGACCAGAAAACCAGATGGGGAAGCTGTAGCAGCAAAGGGACCATTTCGTATAACTGGCATTTGATTCTTATGCCGGAGCGAATCATGGATTATGTTATTGTGCATGAGCTTTGTCATCTGCGGGAAATGAATCATTCAAAGCGGTTTTGGCAGTTAGTGGAAGAGATTCTTCCGGATTATGCGAGTAGAAGAAAATGGCTTAAAGAAAATGGTAACCGTTACCTGTAACGGTCACAGGCAAGAAGGAGGCAGTCGAAATGCAGGATTGGAATACATATGACATTACAGACTATCATCGTTTGGAGTATTTGGGAAAGGATACACAGGAGATTTTAATTATTCTTCTGGATAATATAAAAGCCGGGGTAGGTTTATTTGAAGTTGGTGAGCATATTCGGGCGCTTTATCTGAATAAAGAATATTTTGAGTGTATCGGATATTCCAGAGAAGAATATGAGCCGAATCAGAATGATATTTTTGCAACGCTGCTGCCGGAGGATGCCGCCGGATTTTCTACGTATATTAAGGAACAGTCAGCCCGAAATGAAGGAATCGAATACAGTGTGCGGGGGTATCGGCAGGACGGTTCTGTCGGGTGGTTTACGGTAAAGGGAGCGCCGATTGAGAACAAGATTACGGATAAGCCAATATATTTAACCTCTGTTACAGATATATCAGATACCAAGGAAAAAGAGAGACAGCTGCAGGAGCTTCAGCGGGCAAATTCCGAGCTGGAAGTACAGCAGGAGAGGTATCGGGTGCTGGAGGCTACTGCACAGGGGCTTTTGTTTGAATATTATCCGGATAAGGATAAAATGGTGTTCTCTTATAATTTTCCAAATAACAAGAAACGGAAAGAGATAGAGCATTATCAAAAGTATTTAGAGGAATTTCCAATGGTTCACAGCGACCATATTGCCAAGTTTAAGGAGGCGCTGCGAACCTGCTGTATGCAGGAAACGGAGGGGGATTTGGAATATTTGTCCACTGTTTCCGGCGGAGGATACCGCTGGCATACGACACACTATAAAAGTGTGGTGGGTAACAATAAAAAGATTATCAGTGTGGTGGGGAGAATTTGTGACATTCATGACGCAAAACTGGAAAAGGAGCGCATTCATCATCAGGCGGAACGGGACGGACTGACGGATGTTTATCATAAGGATGTCGCTTTTGAAAAAATGGCGGAATATGTGAAAGAGGCACCTCATTCCAAATTTTATTTTGTGATTTTGGATATGGATAATTTTAAGGCAATTAACGACCAGTTTGGACATCAGTATGGCGATATTGTAATAAAAAATATTGCGGATCTGCTGCAGGAAGCCTTTGGAGAGGAAAGTATTATCGGAAGATTCGGCGGCGATGAGTTTATGCTGTTGACAAAAAATGTTGCGCTTTCTGAGGTGCGCAGACGTCTGGAGCAGATTCAGACAAAGATTAAATTTTGCGCTGGAATTGTGGAATGGAAGAGCGGAGACCGCTTGGAGGAAGTATTTGAAAGAGCGGATAAGACAATGTATAAGGTAAAGACTGGGGATAAAAATAAAATTCAGTTTGATTAGCAGAAAGAAAAGAGCCGGCTAAATTGCCTGTCAAAGGTAATGAGTCTGTGAAACTTTTTCTGTATGTGATTTATTAGAATATCTGTCACAAAGAAGGTTTTTCAGTGAACTCTCTTGTGATATGGTGGGATAAGGTGGGAAACCCCGAATTATCAAGGGTTTAAGCGGATTTATGGGAAATTGAGAGGGATAAGGTGTGACAGCAATTTTGAGAATGTTGGCAGTCACATCTTTTTTTATGGAATAAGGGAATAAAGAAAGGGGGATAACCGTTGAAAGCATTGGTTTTAAGCCCTTTGTAAACGGTTATCCCCTCTTTGTTAGGTTGTAAATCAATTATAGCAAAGAGGAAAGGAATTGTAAATAGGGTAAGGCGTTATAACGTGGCGTTATAGCGTTACTTTTTTGATATGTGGCTATTGATAAAAGTATAAAAACCTTGATAAAATGGGCGTTAGCAAAAAAGTGACGCCTTTCTTTTTTTGTCTCAAAATGTTCTAAACGTTTTGTGAAATTGCTTCTAAGGCAATCGGACAAAAATTCAATTAAAAAAATGTTGTCCGATTGGCGAATTTTAAGGGGTTATTGCTATTTTTTCGGAAAATAGTTCCCTAAAAGCAATCGGACAAAAATAGGTTTATTTATGGATTATAAATAAACCCAAAAGACAAAATGAGTCTGTGAAACTTTTTCTGTAAATTAGAGAAATAACTGGTCTTCTATGATAAA
>JAMPFJ010000045.1 GCA_023664535.1 Bacteroidales bacterium | reverse complement strand
GCAAAAAACCTTACCGATATTCAGTTTTCAATTCTGAAAATCAGTAAGGTTTATTATGTTCCTGAAGTAAATATATTCCTGCGGGTGTAACCACTCAACAAATGGAATTATTCCGCAAATGATGAAAAAATGTTGCCATTTTGTTGCCAATCACTAAGCAAATATACTTGCAACCCGCATAAATACTGGCTTCCCCAAAAATTTTTCTCACTCGAACTCAATCGTCGCCGGCGGCTTCCCCGTGCAGTCATACAGCACTCGGTTAACCCCCTTCACTTCATTTACAATTCTCGAAGTAACAATTCCCAATACCTCCCATGGAATCTGCGCACTCTCCGCCGTCATAAAATCGCTGGTTGTCACCGCCCGCAGCGCCACAGCATAATCATAGGTTCGTTCATCGCCCATGACGCCCACACTCCGCATATCGGTCAATGCCGCAAAATACTGTCCCAATCCTTTGTCAACACCGGCTTTTGCAATCTCCTCACGATAAATGGCATCCGCCTCCTGCACAATTCGGACCTTGTCCGCTGTCACCTCCCCGATAATCCGGATTCCAAGTCCCGGTCCCGGGAAAGGCTGCCGGCTGACCAGATATTCCGGAATCCCAAGCTCCCGCCCTGCATTGCGCACCTCATCTTTAAAAAGCAGACGCAGCGGCTCCACAATTTCTTTAAAATCAACATAATCCGGAAGCCCGCCTACATTATGATGGCTTTTGATAACCGCAGATTGCCCAAGCCCGGATTCAATAACATCCGGATAAATGGTTCCCTGAACCAGAAAGTCAACTGCCCCAATCTTTTTCGCCTCTTCCTCAAACACACGGATAAACTCTTCTCCAATAATTTTTCGTTTTGCCTCCGGCTCCGTTATCCCCGCCAGCTTCTCATAAAAACGCTCTCGGGCATTCACTCTTACAAAATTCAAGTCATACGGTCCGTCCGGACCAAATACCGCCTCAACCTCATCGCCTTCATTTTTCCTCAACAGACCATGGTCAACAAACACGCAGGTGAGCTGCTTACCCACCGCCTTAGCCAGCAGAACTGCCGCTACCGATGAATCTACACCACCCGACAATGCACAAAGCACCTTACCCGCTCCGATTTTCTCACGAAGCGCTTTAATCGTATCCTCCACAAAAGAAGACATCTTCCAGTCTCCTGTACATCCACAAACCTTATACACAAAATTGGACAGCATTTTCATCCCCTCTGTGGTATGCATAACCTCCGGATGGAACTGCACTGCATACAGCTTCTTCTCCGGACATTCCATCGCTGCTACCGGACATACCGGTGTCGCAGCGACAACCTGAAAGCCCTCGGGTGCCTTTGCAATATAATCGGTATGACTCATCCAGCAAATCGTCTTTTCCTCTACCCCGTCAAATAATACCGTGTTTTGATTTACCGTCACCTCGGTTTTTCCATATTCGGAAACCGGCGCCGTAACAACTTCGCCTCCTAACAAATAACTGATTAGCTGGGAGCCATAACAGATACCGAGAATCGGTATTCCTATTTCCAATAATTCTTTCTCACATCTTGGAGACTCTTCTTTATAGACACTGTTCGGTCCTCCGGTAAAAATGATTCCTTTCGGATTCATCTTTTTAATTTTATCCATCCCTATAGTATATGGATGAACCTCACAGTACACATTACATTCACGGACACGGCGGGCAATCAGCTGATTATACTGACCGCCAAAATCCAATACGATAACCAATTCCTTTTCCACAGTGCGCCTCCTTATCCTGTCACCATCGTAATCATTTCTTCTCTCAATTTCAATAGGCAATCATCAATATTTTTTCCGTTTTTATTCTTCAGTCCTGCCCAGTTAAACATATCAAAAATTAATGCAGCGTTATTTGTACGATACGATTTTACCCTATTTTATCTAAAACTACAACCTTTATTGTCCCAAAGTTTTCCACAATGAAGCTTTGTAAAATTTCCGTAAATTTCACGGCATTCGACAAATTTTCTCTATACAGCTTTATGTTATGCAGCCTAAAAGGACCCCGGCAGTTGCAAACTGCCGGAGCCTCTATTTTATTCTTCTTCAGAAGCATCCCCGTCTTCCCCCGGATTCTCTTTTTCATTATCTGCTTTTTGTTCTGTTCCCTCATCTTCTGCCGTAGGAACCTTTTTCCCAAGCTGTTCAAGAATATTTTCAACCGCCGCCTGCAGTTGATTATCCTTCTCCCCTTCGGACTCCCGATAGGCATCTACGTCAAATGCAACCTCTACATCCGGCTTGATACCGACCTCATGGATATCATTTCCCTTCGGAGTAAAATACTTTGCAATGGTAATTTTTACCGCCGAACCGTCTTCTAACGGAAACATCCGCTGAACAATCCCCTTTCCGAAGGTATTTTCACCAACCAATGTGCCAATTCCGTAATCCTTAATCGCACCTGCAAATATTTCCGATGCGGAAGCGCTGTAACCGTTTACCATAACCACCAGCGGTTTTGTAAATTTTTCTTCATCGGTAGAGTTATATTCGTCAAGAATATTACCGTCCTTATCCTCCGTATAGACAATCTTTCCTGCCGGAAGCATAAAGTCCAGCATTTCCGTGGCAATGTTTAGCAAACCGCCTCCATTATCTCTGAGGTCCACAATCAGCCCTTCCATGCCCTGACTATCCAAATCCTCTACTGCCGCAATAAACTGGTCCGCTGTCACCTCATAGAAGCTGGATACTTCAACATATCCGATATTATCATCCAGCATGCGGTATTCCACTGTCGGATTTTCAACCTTCTTTCTTTGCATGGTATACTCATGACTCTTCTTGTCAGAATTCCGATATACGGTAAGGGTAACCTCCGTTCCCTCCTGCCCTCGGATTTTATCTACCACAGTATCAATATCCTGGCTGGTAATATCCTCGCCGTCTACCTCCGTGATAATATCTTCTTCCTCAATACCTGCATCCAGGGCGGGACCGTCAAAGATCTTGACTATCGTAATAATCTTAGTATCTGCGGATTGGGAAACCTGTACACCGACACCGACATATTCTCCCTCGGTGCTTTCCATGAAGCTGGCATATTCCTCTTTTGTATAATACACAGAATACGGATCGTCTAAACCCTCCATATAACCCTTGACAATACCGTCCTGTTTTGCCTGTTCGTCCTCCTCAAAATAAAAATTCTTATCCAGAATATTTTGAATCAGCTCCAGCTTATCATTGGTTTTGGTTCCAACCACATCACTGTTACTAAGCATTTTCACTGTTGTACTTTCCGTACTTTCCAAACCGCTATCTGCATTGGTCATCCTGACGCTGCTGCACCCAGTCATTCCAACCGCCATGATTCCGACAACTATACCGGCAGCTGTCTTCTTTATCCATTTCTTTTTCATCAATATCCTTCTTTCATCATGTATGATAGATTATTCTACTCTATATTTGTTAAGAGTCAGTGAATTTATCATACTTATCTCTTTATTCCCTATTCACGCCCAACTTAAATGGTTACTGTAAATAGCCTAACGGGTCAACATAGGTTCCGTCTACCCGCACACCAAAATGGCAATGCGGTCCGGTGGATATTCCGGTGGAACCTGCAAGCGCTATCGGCTGTCCAGTCGACACGGTTTCTCCTGCGGAAACCAGCAAAGAAGAATTATGCATATATACCGTTACGACCCCGCCGCCATGGTCTATACAAACATAGTTGCCCTCTGCATAGTTATAGGTTGCCACAATGACTGTTCCCGATGCCGCCGCCACAACGGATGCGCCGTAATCGCAGGCAATATCCAGACCTTTATGGTTAGAGCTTGCCCCGGCAACCGGTGCATATCTTCCCCCAAAATAGGAGGTAATTTGGTTATACCCGGGCACCGGCCATGTGAATATACCCCCTGTATAAATGCTGGTAGCGCTGCTGCTTGCGACCTGCTCTGCCGCCGCAATAATTGATTCCGCCTCTGCCTTAGCCTGCATGTACTTTTGTACTTCTTCCTCCTGACCGGCAATAGATTGGTCATATTGTGCAATCTGATTACTTTTTTCTTCCACCAGGTCTTCCAGTGTTCCTTTTTGCTGGTTAACCTCCGCCTGAAGCTTCTCATTTGTATCTAAATCCTTATCCAGCTTCTGTTTGAGATTTGCCACCTGCTCCTTCGCCGTCTTTAACTCCTTAAGAATATTGTAATCGTACAGGGAAACCTCCGAAATATATTCCGTCTTGTTTAACATGTCGGTCATGGAAGTAGCCGTCAGCAGTACATCCAGATACCGCTTATTCCCAGACTCATAAACCATCTGGATTCTCTGCTTCATTTCCTCATACTGGTCCTCCTGCGCAGCTCTTGCCAATTTAAGGCTCTTTTTCGTCTCTTTAATACTCTTTTCCAATTCTTTCTGGTTCTGCTCCAAATGGGAAATTTCAATCTGAATCTCATTTAACGCTTTATCCAGTTCAATAACATAGCCCTCAAGGCTGTTTCTGGCATCTTTCAGTCCGGAGAGAATCTCTTTGGCAGATTTCAGATTATCCGAAGCCTCCTTAGCATCCTCCCTTGCCTTTTGCACCGAAGCATCCACCGCCCCGCCATTTTGAGTTTCCGTAGTCGTCCCGGCTTCTGTAGCCGCCTCCGTGGACGCCCCCTCTTCCTGGCTTGTTCCGTCCCCTGTAGCCATGCTGTCAAAAACAGGAAGAAAAGCCAGACAGCATACCAGGATAAAAGAAAGTATACCATTCATTCTTTTTCGATTAATCATCCTACCAACCTCCTGTCATCAAATCCGCAAATGCCTATGCGTTGTAAGCAGACTTCCTAAAAATCCCACTCCTACTCCTAACAGAATGGAAATTGGCGCCATCCCTGCAAACACCTGGGACACCGGCGCAAATTCTATCATATTGGCAACAATGGCAAAATGCTCCGTCAGATATTTCGTCAGTGCGTTATATAAAAAATAAGTGAAAATCAGCGGAATCATAGAGCCGGTCAGACCAATAATTACCCCCTCTACCAAAAACGGTGCCCGGACAAATAAGTCCTTCGCTCCAATCAGCTTCATAATGGCAATCTCTTCCTTACGGACAGAAATTCCAATAGTAATCGTATTGCTGATGAGAAACAGGGAAACAAACAGCAAAATCGTAATTACGCCCACTGACGCATACCCTACCAGTCTGCTAATCGCACTGAGGCTCTTTGCCGTCCCGTCGCTGCTGTTCACTCTCCGCACTCCGCTTATCTCCTGGATTGCGCTAACCGTTTCCTCCTGCTTGTCAATATCCTTCAAGGTCAATTCATAGGATGAAGAATTTATCAACGGATTATCATCGCCAAAAACGGAATTTACATACTCTTCATCCCCGTTATATACATCATTGATGTAGCCGTTCCACGCTTTATCGGCAGAAATAAAATTCATGGTGTCAATGTTTTCAATCTGCTTTAATGAATCTCCGATAACCATAATCTCATTTTCATCTGTTCCCTTTTCAAAAAAAACAGACACGGTAAGCGAGTTCTCAATGGACTGTATCTCGCTTTCCATATTCAGAACAATCGCATAAAAAATCCCAAACAAAAACAGACATGCTACAATCGTTCCAACCGATGCCAGAGAAAAAAGAAGGTTTCTGCGGATATTCTTAAGTCCCTGCTTAACACTATATCCAAATGTATTAATCTTCATCTCTATACCCACCCTTTTCCTCATCGCTGATAATCTTACCCTTTTTCAAGGTGATTACCCGTTTCTGCATAAGATTAACAATCTCTTTATTATGGGTAACCACTACCACTGTTGTTCCCCTTTTGTTGATATCCTCCAGCAGCCGCATAATTTCCAGGGAAGTCTTCGGGTCCAAATTACCGGTAGGCTCATCCGCCAAAATAATATCCGGCCGGTTTACGATTGCCCTCGCCAGCGCCACCCGCTGTTGTTCTCCTCCGGACAGCTCTCTCGGGAACTGTTTATACTTATCTGCCAGCCCGACCATAGTAAGCGTAGCCGGCACTTCCCGACGGATTTCCTTCATTGGTTTTTCAATAACCTGCTGCGCAAAGGCAACATTTTCAAAAACCGTGCGGTCCTTCAGCAGCCGGAAATTCTGGAATACAACGCCCAGCTTTCTCCTCAGCATCGGAATGTCTTTTCTCTTCATTTTACTGTATTGCGTACCGTCAACCGATATCTCCCCTGCTGTGGGCTTCAATTCCTTTAACAGAAGCTTTATCAGTGTTGTCTTTCCCGAACCGCTGCTTCCAACAACAAAGACAAACTCTCCTTTATTAATCCGGAAAGTAATATTGTCCAATGCCTTTATTCCTGTTGGATACTGCATAGTTACATGCTCAAGCACTACCATACCAGTGCTCCTTTCTTTTTCTCCGTTTAAGTGTTTACCGCTGTTAGTATTCCAGGGATTCCATATATTTCATATATTTTACAACCATCAACGCAATTTTAAAGGTAATTGCATCTTCAAATACACGAAGGTCCAATCCTGTGCTCTTTTGCAGCTTATCCAGACGATATACCAGCGTATTACGGTGAATATATAATTGTCTGGAGGTTTCGGATACATTTAAACTGTTCTCAAAAAATTTATTAATGGTGGTAAGAGTTTCCTCATCAAAATCATCCGGCGAACGATTTTCAAATATCTCCTTGATAAACATTTTACAAAGCGGAATCGGCAGCTGATAAATCAATCGCCCGATACCTAAATTACTGTAGGCAATAATATTCCGATTGCCATAGAAAATCTTACCTACATCCAATGCCATTTTGGCTTCCTTATAAGAACGGGATACCTCCTTAATCTCACTGACAATCGTACCGAATGCCACATGTACAGAAGACATTGCCTCCGTATTCAGCATATCCACAATCACTTTAGCTGTTTTATTCATGTCCTCATAGGTCTCATTCTGCTTTACTTCCTTCACCAAAATAATATTTTTTTCATCTACTGCGGTAACAAAATCCCGCGCCTTACTGGAAAATATATTACGCACGGTTTCCAATGCATTCGTATCCTTTTCATTCTTTGTCTCTATAATAAATACTATACGTCTGACGTCTGTGTCAATATGTAGCTTTTTGGCACGGTTGTAAATATCTACCAATAACAGGTTGTCTAACAGCAGATTCTTAATGAAATTATCCTTATCGAAACGTTCCTTATAGGCAACCAGCAGATTTTGTACCTGAAATGCTGCAATTTTACCTATCATATAGACATCGTCCGCCTCACCTCTGGCAATAATAACATATTCCAACTGATTATCATCAAAAACCTTAAAAAATTGATATCCCTGCAGCATCTGGCTTTCCGCAGGAGAATCTACAAATGCCAGAACAGATTTTTCATATTCGTCCGTATCCCTAAGGGTTGATGCCAATGCCTTCCCCTCTGTGTCCATCACGCACAAATCGATTCTCGTAATTGCCTTTATCCCCTCAATAGTATCCTGTAAAATTTGATTTGATATCATACTATTTCACTCCTTATTTTTTGTAAAAAACACCTACTCTATATTTTAACAGAATTTAAGAAAAACGAAAAGTAAATATTGAAAAAAAACACAGATTTTTCATTGCCCAATTATCCGCACCCAAAAAAGAGGCGGCTGCAGCTGCAACCGCCTCTTTCTTGGGAAAGCGAAAAGATTAATCCAAAATCTTCTGCTCTGTTTCTTTATCAAAAATATGAATCTTACTTAAGTCAAATGCTAACTGTACTGTATCGCCAGGTCTGGCAGTTGTACGGGCATTAACTCTTGCAGTAATATCAAACTGGTCAATAGTGAAGTATAAGTATACCTCTGCACCCAACATTTCATAGATGGTAATACGAGCATCAATGATACTCTCCGGTGAAGACTCAATGAACAACTGCTCATCATGAATATCCTCCGGACGGATACCTAATACAACTTCCTTATCAATATAATTCTGCTCTACCAGAATAGAAGCCTTTGAATCAGGAACCTTGATGGAATGTGAACCAAACATCAATAATACATCTGCTCCGGATTTAACCACCTTGCACTCGATAAAGTTCATCGGCGGCATGCCCATGAAACCTGCAACGAATAAGTTGGTCGGCTTGTCATATAAGTTCTGCGGAGTATCTACCTGCTGGATGATACCGTCCTTCATAACTACGATTCTGGTACCCAGCGTCATAGCCTCTGTCTGGTCATGTGTTACATAAATGATGGTTGTCTGTAATCTCTGATGCAGCTTGGAAATCTCAACACGCATCTGAACTCTCAACTTAGCATCCAGGTTTGATAAAGGCTCATCCATCAAGAATACCTTAGGCTCACGGACGATTGCACGACCCATAGCCACACGCTGTCTCTGACCACCTGATAAAGCTTTCGGCTTTCTGTCAAGCAGATGCTCGATATCAAGAATCTTAGCAGCCTCATGTACCTGTCTGTCAATCTTCTCCTTGGGAACCTTTCTAAGCTTAAGTCCGAATGCCATATTGTCATATACTGACATATGCGGATACAACGCATAGTTCTGGAATACCATTGCGATATCTCTGTCCTTAGGCTCAACATCATTCACCATCTTATCGCCAATCCATAATTCTCCCTGGCTGATGTCCTCAAGACCTGCAATCATACGAAGTGTGGTAGACTTACCACATCCTGAAGGTCCTACGAAGATGATAAACTCCTTGTCTTCAATCTCAAGATTGAAATCCTTTACCGCATTAAAACCGTTAGGATAAATCTTGTAAATATTTTTGAGTGATAAACTAGCCATTTTAATTTCCTCCTTGGGTTATAAAATTTTCTGCTGACTAAATCATACTGCTATAATACATCATTTATTTTTCAAATGAAATATTACTATTTAACAAATAAATTCGATTTTCTTTGTTCATTTTGACACAATCTAAATGATTATCATAAAATTGCACATGTTTTTTCGGTCTTTATTATAGAAATCTACCTATGACCAAAAAAAGAATACCCTTTCTACGGAAAAGTTTGGACAAAAGTCGTGCAAATTATCCAACACATCCGCTGTTTTTGTGGTTTTTTCTTAAGACTTTTATCTATTTTGAACAATTATCCTATTCTTTATTGTGCTGCTTTAATTGCAATTTCATTTTCAAATTATTGAAAAAGACCTTAATTCTTCCGCCTTTGCGAAACCATTTATAGAGACTCTCAATGCGGAGCTTCTGAATGGGCTCCGGCACCTCTGCCTCAGAAACCGCCTTATTAAATAAAATATTTCCGGTAAACAGCATCAATCCCGCATTCATCTGGCTGCGATATTGCTCTAAAAGCTGAAGCTGCTTTTCTTCTTCTAAAGCCATCAGCAAAACATCCGGAGCAACCGAATTGATTTCATTGACAATATGGTCAAGGGATTCCTTCTGCTCCGTCAGATACATTCCGCTCAAGGTCAGAAACGGCCGCTTCTCATGAATATTTTCCTGAATAAACGTAAACTTGTCCTGATCCTCCGCCACCAGCATTAATTCGTAACCCATCTCTATCGCATAATCCAAAATACCGTTGAAATATGTTTCAAAGAAAAAAGGGTCACGTTTATGTCCCAGCACGGAATCCACACTGGCATTAACACTGGCGTTTCCCGGAAGAATCAGTTCACTCTCTTCCACAGTATCCTTCCAGCCTTTATTCTCCTGTAACAGGAACAGCGTTTCGCTATTGACAAAATAAACCACTTTACTGCTTTCCTCTTCCATCTGCCTCATTGTGGCTTCCCCAGCAGTCTTTGTCGAAGCGATATCTACCGCAATATCCAACAGTTGAATTCGTTCTTTCATAAGCTACCCCGTTATTGGACTGTCGTATCATTACTTCCGATTACAATAAAAATTTCAACTCCGTCCGTCGAAACATCAATACCCGAATCAAGAGAGCCTGTCTCAATGGTCGCATCGGTAAAATACTCCGCCAAATCCTTTCCCATTCCCTCCTGAGAAACATAGATTCTGGTCTGTGTCTCTCTTGTAAGACTGTAATTACCGGTCTGAATCTTTGTAAAACCGGCAGCGCTCAGCTTGTTCATCCATGCTCTTGCAAGACCGGAAACTCCGGTGCTGTTTAATACAAGAATGCTTTTATCTGTAGAAGAAATAACCGGCTCCTCGGTAGTCGGCTCCTCAGTAACCGGCTCCATCGTTGTCACCTCCTCCGTGGTATCCTTTGCATTTTCCTGCTCTAACATTGCCCTTAACTCATCATCACTATATGTTGAACCTGCTTCTGTAGTATTTTCAGCTGTCTGCTGATTTTTATCGGTCACCACTTTAATGATAAAAAATGCGGAAAAACCTATTATTACAATAGCCATCAATACTACCAAAGAACGTAAAAATGCTTCTCCAAACACCCTTAAAACGGTTTTCTTATCCATTTTACTGCCTCCTATATTTTTTCAAAAATTACTATTAGTATAGCAGAGTTGCATTTTCTTTTCAACTATTTCGTGCTATACTTACTTAATCAGGAGGTGACAAACTATAAATAGTCAAGTGGTTTTCAAAAAATTTTTGAAATAGT
>JAMPFJ010000044.1 GCA_023664535.1 Bacteroidales bacterium | reverse complement strand
CAGCCCAAACATTATCATAGAAGATTAGTATTTACAGACTTTTCTTCACACACTCAAGGTAATTTAGCCGGCTCATGAAACATGCGTCCAATTTTGCCTGTCTATTCTTTTTTGAATCCGCCGTAGGCTTTGCCCAGCTCTAAAGATTTTCCCTTATAATGCGCCAGTTCACTTACCGAGAGAATCTGGTACCCCTGTTCTTTAAGCCTGGGAACAAGCAGTTCCACGGCTTCCGCCGTGGATTCATAAATATCATGCATCAATACGATATCGCCGTCTTTAATCTGAGAAAGCGCCGCATCCACAATGGTTTGCGCATTCCGGCTGTCCCAGTCCTCCGTATCTAAATCCCAGAGGACAACAGGTTCCTGTAACTGGTTAAGCAGGTTGTCGTCATAATCTCCGTAGGGAGGGCGGATAACCGTTGTGTTTTCTCCGGTTGCTTTTTTGACTGCCCGGTTTACCCTGCCAATCTCTTCCTCCACCTCATCGGAGCTTAAAGCGGTAAGCTTGGTATGGCTATAAGTATGATTACCAATTTCCGAGCCTGAAGACAAAATTGCTTTTAAGGTATCCGGATAATTTTCTGCATTTGTGCCGACAACAAAAAATGTTGCATGGGAATAGTTTTCGGTTAATACCTCCAAAATGCGCTGGGTATGCTGTGGGTTAGGTCCGTCGTCAAAGGTCAGGGCAATCATCGGCGCATCCAAATCAATTTCGGCGGGGTCGCTTGCCCCGAATTCTCCATAACGGTAATGGGTCAGAAACTGCCCGCTGAATGCCCCGGTTTTTTCGTTTTCCCTTCCGGATGCAATTCCTTTGTTGATTATCGGCTTATTCGTTAACTCGTAGTACCATGAACGCAGGCGGCTGTTAGGTGAAAACTGTGAAAGAAGAATGCAGAACACGCTGGTGCCGATAATAAATGCCGGATACAAAATATGAGGCGTGTTCGACCAGTTCTGCAATAAGCCGCCTTTTTTTTCTGTCTGCTGTTTTTTGGTTGTATAGTTATTTTTATCTCTAAATGCCGTTATTTTTTTGAAAAGCTCTCTCCTTATGTGATGGAACCGTTTCGTTATCTTTTGTATGTTCATCTATTTCAATCCTTTTATTTTCATTTAAGTAAGGTCTACACCGCATTCTGTAATATGAGGGATTATTTTGACAATTATGTAAACCTTATTGCTTTAGTATATCACATCGGAAAAAGAATGCTATCCCTTTTTTCTAAAAAATTTCTTAATATTTTCTGTCTTTCTTTCTGTATTGCTGTATCTTTCCATATATTCCTATATATTTACAATCAATGTGTCATAGCCCTGGCGGGAAAGCTGTTGCTCCAGCTGTCTGGCATCCTCCAGACTGCTTTCATTTCCGGCAACTACCGCATAATATTGATTCCAGTCCCGGATTTGAGCGGTATATCCCTGGTCGATAAGCTGATTCATCATGTACTGCGCATTTTCATAACGGCGGTACAGTCCCACCTGTACCCCGAACGTCTTGCTCCCCTGCCCGGTGGAAACCACATTTTCAAT
The DNA here is from genome assembly GCA_023664535.1 of Bacteroidales bacterium. Lineage (GTDB taxonomy): Bacteria > Bacillota > Clostridia > Lachnospirales > Lachnospiraceae > CAG-590. The sequence continues at coordinate 12,285 of JAMPFJ010000044.1, read as the reverse complement.
GCCGGTGGCAATGGCGTTTACCATTTCATCAAAATTCTGGTCAAATGTCTGATTATCCGCTTCAGTATTGATAAATCCGGCCTCAATTAAAATAGCGGGCATGCTGGTTCTTCGCAGAACTACAAGTCCGGGTCTTTCCGAAACGCCGAGATTGTTGAAGCCTGCACTTTCCAGCTCTTTATTTACGCTTCGTGCCAGCTGTGCAGGAATTCCGGAATCATTATATACCAGGGTTTCCACACCGCTGTAGGTATTCGGGTTAGGACTGGAATTTCGATGGAAGGATACAAAGTAATCGCCGCCGCTCTCGTTAGCAATCCGGGCTTTATCAATAGGGCGTTGATATACGTCTGTGGTCCGGGTATAAACTACCGGGAACCCGTCCTGGGAAAGCTTTTCGCCTACGGCAAGCGCCAGTCTTAAATTGTCATCTTTTTCTTTTCTTCCGTTAAAAGAAGCTCCGTTGTCGTAACCGCCGTGTCCTGCGTCTATAATAATTGTCGGTTCCATAACCGACCTCCTTATGTTCTCTCAATTAGTATATTCTGCTGATGGTATATTGTGCTGTTTATCATGGGAAAAAGACGGATGATTTGGACTCCCGAAAATCAATGTTTTCAAATTATGAATAAATATTTTAAGAGATTTTGGATTTACTATTGATTTATTGTCTGACAAAAATTATAATAGATTCATAGTATGAGGAGGTGGTACTGTGTCAAGGATAGGTAGACCCAGAAGTGATGCTCCGAGCAAGCATCGTGTAAGTGTTCGGCTGACAGAAGCAGAGTTTGAAACCTTGAAACAGTATGCAGATGCCCATAATCAGACTATTTCTCAGGCAATGAAGTCAGGGATTGCCCTGCTGATTGAGAAACAATCCCGATAGTGCAAAGTCTTTTGGAATAAACAGGCTATACGGTTCTGCATCCGGCAGTTCAGTTGGCAATCCGGGATGATATCAGGCGAAAACTCTGGGATAAGCGGAAAGGCTGGGGAGAAAATGGTTCGAGAGGAAAATGTTAAGCTGATGAGTAAAATTGCCATCTATGAACGGCGTAAGGGAAGGACTGAGATTCCCATCAATAAATATTATAAAGGCGATTATGTTCGTTTGAATTCCTTAAAGGCTGTTGTCTCTGCAACGGTGGCATTTTTGCTGGTGGTTGCGCTGATTGCGGTGTATAAATTAGACTATATTCTGGCAAATGTATTAAAGATTGATTACAAAACGGTAGGAATAAAAATTTTAGTAATATATGGGATATGGATACTCCTCTACTGGCTCATCGCACGAATTGCCTATGCCAGACGGTATGAGAGTACCCGGTCGGATATCATCATTTATAACCATAATTTGAAAAAACTGCGTCATGTGATGGGAAAAGAAATAGTGAAAACAAAGGGAGGTGTAGTAATCGGTGACGACTTTATTGACTTTTAGAGATAACGTTAAGGCTTTTCTGGGACGTTATGATTACATGATTACACCGGTTCTGAAGTTTTTTTTGTCCCTTATTTTATTCTACACGCTGAATGGTCAGTTCGGGTACATGAAACTGTTAAGCAACGGTGTGCTGCTTCTTCTTTTGGCACTTGTATGCGCATTCCTTCCGGTAGAAATTCTGACCGGAATCGGTGGGGTAATGATTGCGGTTCAGTCAATGTGCGTTTCCCTGGATGTCGGGATAGCCAGCGTTGCGGTTATTTTAATCTTTTACTGTGCATATATGCGTTTTGTTCCGAAAACCGGAATTATTGTACTGCTGGTGCCGCTGTTTTATCTGGGGCACGGGATATATGCCCTGCCCATTCTATTAGGAATCCTGGTGGGTCCTCTGGCAGTAGTGCCGGCAGCCTTTGGTGTTGTGTTATATTATTATGAGAATCTGTTAAAGGATTTGGCGAACGTGTTGGCGACCTCCACGGAGGAAGAAGAGGCGGTGCAGGGCTTTCAGTATATTATGACCGGACTGCTTGAAAATAAGACCCTGCTGCTGTCCTGTGTGGTTTTTGCCTGTGTGATTCTGGTTACGTTTTTAACGTACAGGCTCTTTTCCGGACGTTACTGGATAATTTCCTTTTTTTTCGGCGGTTTTTTAAATGTTGTTTTATTTTTGGTCGGAAGTGTTACACTATCAATAGAAATGGAAATTGTACCGATACTTGTGGGAAGCCTGATTGGAGTATTGGCGGCAGTGGTTGTTCAGTTCGGAAAAGGAATTGCCGATTATCAGAAAACCGAAATCCTGCATTTTGAGGATGATGAGTATTATTACTATGTGAAAGCGATACCGAAATTATCCGTTTCGGAATCAAATAAAAATGTGAAGCATATCAATTCCAAAACACGTAATTAAATGGAGAGGGAAAATCATTGGAACAGTTTACAAATTATATTAGAACCTATTTTGACTGGTTCTATCTTCCCAGAATTACAATTACAGATTTAATAGAAATTATCATTATCTCATTTCTGGTATATTATATTATGGACTGGTTCAAAAAGACCCGTGCATGGATGCTGATAAAAGGAATATTGGTAATTCTTTTGTTTGCCGCCATTGCGAAGATTTTTGAATTTAACACCATATTGTGGATTTTTAAAAATACCATTAGTGTAGGCGTAATTGCGGTAATCATTATCTTCCAGCCGGAATTTAGGAGGGCGTTGGAGCAGCTTGGGAGGAAAAAAATTGTTGCCTCGCTGTTTACTGCGGAGGATAAAATCAGAAGGGCGATTGACCGGAAGGTGCTTAATGAGATTACGAAAGCGGTTTTCTCCATGTCAGAGGTAAAAACCGGGGCGTTGATTGTTATTGAGCAGGATGTGAAGCTGGGGGATTATGAGCGGACGGGAATATCCATAGATGCCAAGGTGTCCAGTCAGTTATTGATTAACATCTTTGAGCATAATACTCCGTTACATGACGGAGCGGTGCTGGTGCGGGACAACCGGATTGTCAGTGCAACCTGCTATCTGCCCCTTTCCGACAATATGGATATCAGCAAAGCACTGGGAACCAGGCATCGGGCGGCGATTGGAGTAAGTGAAGTGTCGGACAGTATTACCATAGTTGTTTCGGAAGAAACGGGAGGTGTGTCTATTGCACATAATGGTGCGATTATCCGTAATCTGACGAGGGATAATTTTGTTACAAAGGTGGAGGAAATGAGCAAAAATGAGCCGCTTGCCAGAAAGGTAAAATGGTGGAAAGGTCTTGGTAAACATGAAAAATAAAATTTATAATCATATGGGATTAAAAATTCTATCATTTGTCATTGCATTTATTATCTGGATTGTCGTGGCAAATGTAGATGATTATAAGACAACAAAACAGATTACCGGAATAGAGATTCAATTTATCAATGGCGATGCCATTACAGAAAAGAATAAAGTGTATGAAGTGCCTGACGGGACGACGGTGGATATTGTGGTTAAGGGAAGACGGCGTATTGTAGAGGAATTAACCGGCGATGATTTTAAAGCCGTCGCGGATTTGTCGAAAATGTCGATAACGGATGCCGTTGCGGTAGAGGTGTCGGCAATCAGCAGTCATGTGGGAAAGGATTTAACCATATCCTATACGGAAAATGCAATTACTGTTGCAGTGGAGGACAAAATTCAAAAGCAGCTGCCAATTACGGTACGGGCAAACGGTGATGTGGCGGAGGGATATGCGATTCGGAATAAAACGGCAACGCCAAACCTTATTACCGTAGAAGGGGCGGAAAGTGTGGTAAACATGATTGAAGAGGTTGTTGTCAATGTTGATGTGGCAAATGCCAGCCACAGTCTTACTTCCTATGCGGAGCCGGTTTTTCTCGATAAAAACGGGGAAATGATTGATTTTACAAAATTTGATTACGATGTGGAAAGCGTAGCCGTTTCTGTTGAAATTTTGCAGACGAAAGAGCTTTCGGTTAAGGTGAAGACGATTGGACGACCGAAGGAGGGATATGCAATCGCAAATGTGGATTACCAGCCTACCAGTATTGTGGTTGTGGGTGAGAATGCGGATTTGGCAAAGGTGGATGAGCTGCTTATCGATGATGTTGATGTAACGGATTGCAGCAAAGATTTGGAAACCTCCGTAACCATTACCGATTATCTGCCGGAGGGAATAACGCTTGCGGATACGTCAGAAGAGGTGATGATTAAGGTAATCGTTGAGAAAATAGAAGAAAAGATTCTGCTTGTCGATGCAGACGAAATCAATATTGTAGGGAAGAACAAGGAGTATAGCTATACCTATAAGAACGGAACGGGTTATTCGCTTGTTGTCCGCGGCTTAAAAGAAAAATTAGATGACTTAAAGGTTACCAATATGATACCGAGTATAGATGTGACGGGATACGGACCGGGCGTATATACCTTTACGGTGAATTTAAAAGAAATAAAGGGGATTGAAGTTGACGGGGAGTTGACGGTTGAGTTGGAAATCACACAGGCAGAATAGAGGAGATGAGGAGGGAAGTGTATGGTGACACAAAACGTTGTAGTTGCCGAACCTTCCGGCTTGCATTTGCGCCCAGCAGGAAAGCTTTGCGAAGTAAGCTTGAAATATGAATCTAAAATAGAGGTGAAAAAAGGGAATCATATAGCAAATGCAAAAAGTGTGCTGGGTTTACTGGCGGCAAGGGTGCAGCAGGGGGACGAAATTGAAATTATCTGCGACGGGGAAGATGAAAATGAAGCGTTGGCAGAGATTGTAGCGGTTATGCAGGAGGGGTTTGGTTTTTCGCTGAATGAACGGGAGCAGCAGGGAGGAGGTTGAAGTATGCTGCATGAGGAATCGTGGGAAAAAATTGAGAAACTGAAGAGTATTGTGGCGGAGAGTGAAAATATTGTGTTTTTTGGAGGCGCCGGGGTTTCCACAGAGAGCGGGATACCGGATTTTCGCAGTGTGGACGGATTATATAATCAGACATACAAATATCCGCCGGAGGTTATGGTCAGCCACAGCTTTTATTGCAATCATCCGGAAGAATTTTTTTCTTTCTATAAGGATAAAATGATTGCGTTATGGGCGAAGCCGAATGCTGCGCATACCACGCTTGCGCGTCTGGAGCAGGAGGGTAAAGTAAAAGCGGTGATTACTCAGAATATTGACGGTCTGCATCAGGCGGCAGGAAGCAAAGAGGTTATGGAGCTCCACGGAAGCGTTCATCGGAATTTCTGTGAAAGCTGCGGAAAGTTTTATCCTGTCCAGTATATAGTTGATGCGGAAGGCGTGCCTAAGTGCAGCTGCGGCGGACGGGTAAAGCCGGATGTGGTATTATATGAGGAGAGCCTCAATTATGAAACCATGCAGAAGGCGATTCGCTATATCCGGGATGCCGAAGTGCTGATTATCGGCGGAACGTCCCTTGCCGTTTATCCGGCTGCCGGGTTTATTGATTATTTTAAGGGTAAATATCTTGTTGTGGTGAATATGGCGGATACGGCGAAGAGCGTACAGGCGGATTTGCTGATTCCGGAAAAAATCGGCGAGGTGTTTGAACAGCTTTCCTGAAGAGAGCGATGAATAAATATTCAAAATGGAAAAGTAAAAAATCAGGATATAAGTACAGCTTATGTCCTGATTTTTTGTGTAAAAAGGAAAATTGGAGAAAAAAAGCACAAAATAATGGAAAAAATAGAAATTTTGGGGTGTACAAATACAAAATAATGGTATATAATCTGCTTATGGAAAATCATTTAGACATAAGGAGAGATTATATGAATATCAATCTGGAGTACTATAAGATTTTCTATCATGTAGCCACCGAACTTAGCATAACTGGTGCTGCAAAGAAGCTCTGCATATCGCAGCCTGCCGTCTCCCAAGCTGTTAAGCAGCTCGAGCAGGGACTGGGGATAGAGCTTTTTACCAGACGTGCGAAAGGTGTCAGTTTAACCCGCGCTGGAACTTTACTGTATTCTTATGTTGGGGACGGCTATGAAACGATTTTGGCGGGAGAAAAGCAGCTTGCCAAAATGATGAATTTGGAATATGGAGAAGTGCGCATCGGTGCAAGCGATATGACATTACAGTTTTATCTTCTTCCGTATCTGGAGCAGTTTCATCAGTTGTATCCGGAGATTAAGGTTACGGTTACAAATGCCCCGACGCCACAGACGCTTGACCACCTGCATCAGGGACGGATTGATTTTGGGGTCGTGACCAAACCCCTGAATGCAGCTCCGCAGTTTGAGACGCTTTGCGTCCGCAAGATACAGGATGTGTTTGTGGCGGGGGAAAAGTTCCGTTATTTAAAGGGGAAGAAGCTTGATTTCAATGAGCTTTCCGAATTACCCCTTATCTGTTTAGAGGGAGATACCAGTACAAGAAAATACATAGATAGCTATTTGGAGGAAAACAACGTGACGGTTGCTCCCGAATTTGAGTTGGCGACCAGCGACATGATTGTACAGTTTGCAATGCGCAATCTGGGTATCGGATGCGTCGTGAAGGATTTTGCGGAAAAGCAGTTGGAAACCGGAGAATTGATTCAGCTTGAATTTAAGGAACGGATTCCGGAGCGGGATATGTGTCTGGTTATCGACAAGCGGACAACAATGTCAGTGGCGGCGTCCAAACTGAAGGAATTGTTGAAAACGGAGGAATAAGCTATCGTGTTTTGCAGAGTGGGATTACAGTTAGAAGATCTGTAAATCAGAGATAGCAGATAATTTAAGAAGGGAACAGGAGGTAAGTTATGGAACTGAATAACACGTTTAAGTTAACCAATGAACAGGGTGAGGAGATTACCTATGTGGGGCTCAGTGTGGTAGAGAATCCGGAGGACGGAACACGGTATCTGATTTACACTGAGGTGGAGAATGCAAAAGCGGTATCCGGCAGACAGGTAAATTTATATGCCTGCGTTTACAGTAAGGAAAACGGCAGGATTATATTAGACCCCATTGAAACGGAAAAGGAAAAGACACTGATTAAAACCTTTATCGAAAAAAATATACATGTTGCTTAATTACCCCTCTTTTTATATCAGGGAAATGAGCAGAAAAAATATCTGCTCTTTCCCCTGCAAAAAATCCTGCGCAGCGGGATTTTTTTGTTGCCCGTTTTTACTGTTTAATATAAGTACAGCTTATGACAAGCATTAGAAATATTGATTTTACTTATGTCTGTAGCGGGAGTATACTTGTAATTGTGTGAGAATGTATTTTTATTCACAAATTGGAAAAGGAGTGGGATAAAATATGGTTAAAGCAGTAGTAGGTGCAAATTGGGGGGACGAAGGAAAAGGAAAGATTACGGATATGTTAAGCAAGGAGGCGGATATTATCGTCCGTTTTCAAGGCGGTGCAAATGCAGGACATACCATTGTGAACGATTACGGTAAATTTGCATTGCACACATTACCGTCAGGTGTGTTTTATCAGCATACCACCAGTATTATCGGCAACGGTGTTGCGCTTAATATTCCGGTCTTATTTAAAGAAGTAAAAGAGATTGTGGAAAAGGGTGTTCCCATGCCCAAAATTCTGGTATCGGACAGGGCGCAGATTGTCATGCCCTATCACATTTTATTTGATGAATATGAGGAGGAGAGACTGGCGGGCAAATCCTTTGGCTCTACCAAGTCCGGAATTGCTCCGTTTTATTCCGATAAATATGCGAAGATTGGTATTCAGGTAAATGAATTGTTTGACGAGCAGGCATTAAAGGAGAAGCTGGAGCGTGTGGTAGTACAGAAAAACGTATTGTTGGAGCATTTGTATCACAAGCCGGCATTAAGCGTAGAGGAGCTGTTTAATACCATGATGGAATATCGGGAGATGGTGGCACCTTATGTCTGTGACGTATCGGCATTTTTGTATCAGGCGATTAAGGAGGGGAAAAATATTCTGCTGGAGGGGCAGCTTGGTTCGTTGAAGGACCCCGACCACGGAATCTATCCGATGGTTACCTCTTCCTCGACACTGGCTGCCTATGGAGCCATCGGTGCGGGAATACCTCCTTATGAAATTAAGAAAATTGTCACCGTGGTAAAGGCGTACTCTTCCGCAGTAGGGGCGGGAGCCTTTGTCAGCGAGATATTCGGAGACGAGGCAGATGAATTGAGACGCCGCGGAGGCGACGGGGGAGAATATGGTGCAACTACAGGACGGCCAAGAAGGATGGGATGGTTTGACTGCGTGGCATCCAGATATGGCTGCCGCATCCAGGGGACAACGGATGTGGCATTTACGGTACTTGATGTATTAGGATATCTGGATGAAATTCCGGTATGCGTGGGATATGAGCTGGACGGAGAGGTGATAACCGAGTTTCCGACCACCGGTAAGCTGGAAAAGGCAAAACCGGTTCTTAAGACGCTTCCGGGATGGAAAAGCGATATCCGGGGGATTACAAAATATGAGGAGCTTCCGGAAAACTGCAGGAAGTATATCGAATTTGTTGAGGAGCAGATAGGATTTCCCATTACCATGATTTCCAATGGTCCGGGACGCAATGAGATTATTTACCGGTAACCGGTTTCAAAGGGAGAAGAAGCTGCCGCATGACAGATGAATCGTGCGGCAGCTTTTTATGTTCAGCATACAGAACTGTCAGTTCAAAAATTCCTTGAGTACAGACATAAAGACGTTCATATCAAGCGGCTTGGCAATATGTGCATTCATGCCGTTTTTTAATGCAGCTTCTTTGTCCTCTTCCAATGCATTAGCGGTCATGGCGATAATCGGTAAATCCCGGACGTCCTTTCTTGGCATATTCCGGATTGTCCTGGTCGCTTCATAGCCGTTCATGATTGGCATCTGTACATCCATCAGAATGGCATCGTAGTAATTTTCCCTCGACTTTTCCACCATCGCCACTGCATCCGTTCCGTCCGGCGCCGTTTCCACAAGAAAACCGGATTCGGTCAGGATTACTTCTGCGATTTCACGGTTTAAGGCAATATCCTCCACCAGCAGAATCCGTTTTCCGCTGAAGTCTGCCAGAGTCCACTCCGGAACTTCTTCCTGCTTCTCAAGCAGATTATTTGCAGCAAGCAGTACGGATTTTAAATCGGACATAAAGAGCGGTTTTGCACAAAAGGCGGTAACGCCGGCATCCTTTGCCTCGGTTTCAATGTCTGACCAGTCGTATGCAGTGAGGATAATAATCGGCGCTTCATCGCCCACCACCTTGCGGATTTTTTTTGCGGTTTCCATGCCGCTGATTCCCGGCATTTGCCAGTCAATAATGTAGGTGTGATAGGAATTACCTTCCTCATGGGCACTTTTCGCACGATAAATTGCCTCCTTGCCGGAAGTTGTCCATTCGGCGCGCAGACCGAGCTGCTTTAACATTTTGCTTACGCTGTCACAGGTGTTGAGGTCATCATCCACAACCAGGGAGCGTAAGCCTTCCAGCTCCTTAAGCTGTTCCGCATTTTTTTCGATATCCTGTAATTTCAGTCCGAGGTCCACGGTAAATGTGCTTCCCTGTCCCATCGTACTTTCGACGCTGATGGTACCGTTCATCATTTCCACAATGTTTTTCGTGATTGCCATGCCGAGCCCTGTGCCTTGAATACCGTTCCGGGTTACGGTTGTTTCCCGCTCAAAGGGTTCAAAAATGTGTTGCACGAAATCCGGCGACATGCCGATACCGCTGTCCTTCACGATAAATGTATAATCGCCGTATCCGTGGCGGTATGTTGTTTTCTGCATAATCCGGAAGGTGATGGTACCTCCGGCAGGCGTGTATTTTACCGCATTGCTCAGCAGGTTGATAAATATCTGGTTTAGCTTTAATGAATCGGCAATGACATCTTCATTGGCAACTTCAAAGGTATCAATAAACAGTTCCAGCTGTTTTGCCTTTACCTGCGGCTGGATAATGTTGAGAAGGTTATGCATCAGTTCGGAAATATTACATTCCTGTTCCTTAATCTGCACCTTTCCGCTCTCAATTCTGCTCATGTCCAGAATATCATTAATCAGACTGAGCAGATGGTTGCTGGAGGAAAGTACCTTTTGCAGACAATCCTGTACCTGCTCTTTATTGTCAATATGGCTGGCGGCAATCGTTGTAAAGCCGATAATGGCATTCATTGGCGTGCGGATATCGTGGGACATATTGGAAAGGAAGGTGGTTTTTGCCCGGTTTGCATGCTGAGCCTGCAGCAATGCATCCTGCAGAGCCTGTGTCTGTTCTCTCTGCTTTTGCACCTGTTCCGTAATTTCCTTTGATATGACCATAACCATGATATCGTCCGTGTTGTAATCCTTTGTCATCACGAAAGACTGGCGGATGCATATCTGCTGCTGTGCGGAAGCCTGTCCCCAATACTCAACCGTGACTTCCTTTTCTCCCTGTTCGAAACGCTGCGTTAAATAATCGATATTTACCATGGTGCAATAATCCTCCATGGATTCTTCCAGAACAAACTGTTTCCAGCGCTCAAAGCATTCGGATGCTTTACAGGGAGCTTTCAAACCGGATTTTTCCAATAAAGACAGCGGTTCTCCGTCAATGATACGGATAACATCCTGTTCGATAAGGTCCTTAGTTAAATTAAATTCAAAGGTACAAAAAGCACTTGCGGTGATGGCAATCCGGTATTGCCTTTCCTTGCGGTCGGCAAGGGACATTTCCGCCTGGATACGCAGCTCATTTTCCTTTACCTCTGTAATGTTCTGGCGGATAAACAAAGCTTTGACTGCTTTGCCGTTTTTCCGCTCAAGGCAAATCAGATTTACATGCTCCCATTTGGCTTGTCCATCATGCATTCCATGGTATTCATAACGTAAATCATCATGTTTATCCATTGCCTCGATAATGGAATCCTTATTGATAAACGCTGCAAAATCCCGGCACTCGCTCTCGGTTACCATGTTGGCACATAAATACTGCGCTAAATCTTCATAGCGGCCGCTGACGGCAAGCGTTTCGTCCTCAGGCTTTGTTCCGGCAAGATACTGGTAGGTATCCGCCTCGAAATCAATCATGCTGAAACGGGAGAACAGGGTATTCACTCCGTTGATGATATAACCCATCTCCCGGTTTTCGCTCTCCAGCAGCTTCTTGTTTTTGCCTGCCCGAACCAGCAACGTTATAATATAGATAACAAACAGCACGATTAGTATGGTTTCCAGGCGGATACCCACAAGGTTTTCCTCTTGAATCATGCTCTGCGTGACACTTTTTGGAAAGGTCTGCACGAGGACATATTTATGCTTCGGAAGGTATGCCGTGCAAATATTGTCGGTTTTACTGTCGGAGCTACAGACAAAAGCACCCTCGCCGCCATTCTCGAACACCATCTTTGTATTGGCGGCAGTATTTTCATCGATTACACCGGACTGTGTCAGCCGCTCAACTAAATTTTCCTCGTCTTCCGTACCGTTGGAGCTGGCAATAACCCTGCCGTCGGGCATGCAGAGGTATACGTCGGCACTCTCTCCGAAATAAGTAGTATCAAGCATATCTTTCAAATATTCCTCTGCCAGAAAAGCTCCGCGGAGAACGCCTATAATTTCATCTTGATAACGAACAGGTGCGTAAAATAAAGCCATAGTTTCGTCAAAAAAATGAGAGTCAAAGGTAATGGAGATACCGCTTTCCCCTTTTATTCCCCTAAGGTAGAATTCCCGGTTTGTCACGTCTGCAGTCCGTCCGTCCGATGCATAATCCGTACCGCTAAGGTCTGTAAAGATTAAAGCGTCAAACAGGGAGTTTTCTTCCATTTGCTTAAGCATCTGCGCAGTTACTTTCGGTTCGGCCAGACCCTCGCCGACAAAATAGGCATATGTCTTAATCCGACTAAGGGCATTATCCAGTTCTTCATCTATCTGTGTCGTTTTCATTCTTGCGGAGTCCGCCGCATAATTTTTATTCCGTTCCTCCATACGTTTGCTGTTTTGCGCTGTATACCAGCAAAATAAGATAACGACAGCAATCAAAAGGAATAGGACATAAACAATATCCTGTAATACTTTCTTTTTTTTCATATAAAATTCCTCCTGAATATGTAAATCCTTAACTGTTTATTTTATTATAATGAAGCTCGCTGATGCTCGCGCAGGTTATCAATCTCGCTTTGCTCGGTTGGTAACATTTTATCATGATTTCGATAATCCGACAAGGTATGCACCGGCTGATTATAACCCCAAATAGCTCCATATATAGGAAGACCTTAATGCTTTGTCAAAAAAACATAATTTTTTTGGGGGCTTGCCATTGTGGTTTGCCTGGCTGCATGCTATAATTCCAGTGCCGTTGATTGTGATAATGAAGGAGCTTCCTGTATAATTCAAGTATAGGGAATTCCAAGAAAGAGGGTTGA
>JAMPFJ010000043.1 GCA_023664535.1 Bacteroidales bacterium | reverse complement strand
GCTGATTATCGGAGCACCACAAATACTCCAATGCTGTACATCCACTCACGTCCAGACTGCTTAGCTGATTATTTTTGCAAGACAAATCTTCCAATTCTGTACATCCACCCACATCCAGACTGCTTAGCTGATTATCTTCGCACCACAAATACTCCAATGCTGTACATCCACTCACGTCCAGGCTGCTTAGCTGATTATTTTCGCAAGACAAATCTTCCAATTCTGTACATCCACCCACATCCAGACTGCTTAGCTGATTATTTTTGCAAGACAAATCTTCCAATTCTGTACATCCACCCACGTCCAAGCTACTCAGTTGATTATTAAAGCACCACAATGTTGTCAATTTCGTTAACCCACTCACATCCAGACTGCCTATCGGATTATCGAAGCACTGCAAATTTGTCAATTCCGTTAACCCACTCACGTCTAAGTTGCTTAGTTGATTGTAAGCACAAATCAAACTCGCCAATTTCGTTAATCCACTTACTTCCAATCCGCTTAGTTGATTGTAATCACAATACAAACCCGTCAATTCCGTTAACCCCTCAAAAGAAAGATTTCCTTGTAAATTGCAAGAACTCCAATCAAGCCCAGTCAATCTTCCGCTGTCATTCCAAGCATACACAGGAAATTCCACGTAGACGACATCCATTACATCATCATATCTTTCCCTAACCGCATTCAAATCCGTAGGTATCTCTGCTCCCAACGCTGTCTGTTCTGCAATAATCTTTTGCAGGATTGCCACATCAGAAGGATTTTTTCCCTCCGTATTTTGCAGGGTAACTGTTGAAGTTTCCGACTTCTCCTCCTCGGTCGTTACCGCTTCTGTCGCACTTTCTTCCTCATCCTTAACGGCAACCCGGTAAACCGCTTTCTTTCCACTGCCGTCTGCCGCCTTTACCGTAATAACTGCTGTTCCTTTACCAACTGCTTTTACCGTCCCTTTTTTAACGGTTGCCACCTTTTCGTCAGATGAACTCCACACAACATTTTTCTTACCGCCTTTACTGATTTTAACCGTTGCTTTCAGTTTAACGCTTTTGCCGACGGAAAGTGTGCCGGAAGTCTGGTTCAGCTTAATTCCTGTCACCTTTCCTTTAACAACATGAACCGTTACCGTCGCTTTCTTCTTACTATTTTTCTTTGAGGTTACCGTGATTTTTGCCTTACCTTTTTTCTTTCCTTTAATCACACCTTTCCCATTTACCGTGGCTACCTTTGTGTTGGAGCTCTTATAGCTGACCTTCCTGTTTTCCGGCTTATCCGGTGTAACGGTAGTCTTTAACACCGCTTTCTTTCCCTTTGCCAGATAGATAGTCTTACTCCCGGTTAAGGAATTTACGGAAGTCACTTTCTGAACGCCTGCCTTTCCTGCCGCTTCTACTGTTCTCCCTTTTCCGCCCGGTACCGCCAGCATCCCCAGCAGAAGTACCGCAGTCATAATTAACACATTCACCTTTCTTAAAGTATTCATCTTCATCCTTTTATGTATCCTTTCACTCTGCAATCACATTTTCCCTTTAAACAATTTCTTATAAGCCTGCATTTCTCCTTTTGGCACTTTCATTACCGGCTGTTTTGCCATCTCCTTAAATGCTGCTTTCCCAACCTTTGTTATTTTGCTTGAATGGATTTCAATCAAGCTTAACTTCTTGCAGTCATAAAATGCATAACTTCCAATGGTCGTGACATTCTTTCCTATGGTCACTTTCTTAAGATTTTTGCATCCTCGGAATGCATTTTTGCCGATTTCTTTCACATTATTACCGATGGTAACCGTTTTTATCTTCTTATTGTCACGGAATGCATTTGCGGAAACCGACGTAACCTTATACTTCTTTTTCCCAATTTTTACTTCCTCCGGAATCTTCACCGAAGAAGCTTTTTTATTCTTTACTCCTATGTACTTAACCGTTTTTTTCTTCGCATCCACTACCTTGTAAATCCCGTTTTCCCCAATCAATACGGTTCCTTTTTTAACTTTTTGGGAACCGCTCTTGGTTTTCAGCTTATTATCGACAACAGATTTTTCTTCCTTTTGTGTTTCAACCGGAACCAGCGTCACATTGCCGACAACAACCTTTTCCTCATCCCCTGCCGGCTGTTTTTGCGCTGGCTGCTCTGTTGCCGGCTGTTTTGATTCCTCTGTTTTGTTATCTGTGCTGCTTTCGTCAATATATTTATATGGAAGATTATTTTCTTTTGCATATTGTTCAGCATAGGAATCCCTTTCCACAAGTAAAGTAGTTAAATTACTGCCGCCATAAAAGGCTTCATACCTGATAAAGGCATAATCTCCGATACTTGTCACGCTGTCCGGTATCTCTATACTTGTCAAACCAATGCAATCAAAAAAGGCACTGTCCCCGATACTTGTCACGCTGTCCGGTATCTCTATACTCGTTAATCCGCTGCAACCATAAAAGGCACTGTCCCCGATACTTGCCACGCTGTCCGGTATCTCTACACTCGTTAATCCGCTACAGCCAGAAAAGGCAGACCGCTCGATACTTGTTACGCTGTCCGATATCTCTATATTCGTTAGTCCGCTGCAACCATAAAAGGCACTGTCCCCGATACTTGTCACGCTGTCCGGCATCTCTATACTCGTTAATCCGCTGCAATAAGAAAAGGCATACCTCCCGATGTTCGTCACGCTGTCCGGTATCTCTATATTTGTCAAACCGAAGCACCACGAAAAGGCTCTGTTCCCGATTCTCGTCACGCTGTCCAAAACTATATATTGACCTTTTTTACCTGCCGGATAACACAATAATTCACTTTTATCTTTTGTTAACAATACCCCTTTCTCGCTACAATAGTATTGATTGTTTTCTTCAACATGGATATTTGTTAAACCGCTGCAACCATCAAAGACTCCGTCCCCGATACTTGTTACGCTGTCCGATATCCCTATACTTGTCAAACCACTGCAATAAGAAAAGGCTCTATCCCCGATGCTCGTCACACTGCCCGGTATCTCTATACTTGTCAAACCGCTGCACCACGAAACGGCTTCAGCCTCGATACTCGTCACACTGTCCGGTATCTCTATACTTGTTAAACACTCACAGCCAGAAAAAGCACACCTCCCAATCGCCGTCACGCTGTCCGGTATCTCTATACTCATTAATCCGCTACAACCATAAAAGGCACTGTCCCCGATGCTCGTCACGCTGTCCGAAACTATATATTGACCTTTTTTACCCGCCGGACAACACAATAATTCACTTTTATCTTTTGTGAACAATACCCCTTCTTCACTACAATAGTATTGATTGTTTTCTTCAACATGGATATTCGTTAAACCGCTACAGCCAGAAAAGGTTCCGTCCTCGATACTCGTCACACTATCCGGTATCTCTATACTCGTTAATCCGCTACGCACCAAAAAGGCATACCTCCCGATACTCGTCACTTTTTTATTTCCTATTGTATCCGGTATCTGTACTACAGCAGCAATTCCCCGGTAACTTGTAATTTCCACTGTTCCATCGTCCAATACCTCATACTCATAATCCCCGCCTGTCAAAGTTTCCGCATGTACATTTAATCCCCCTGCACCCGGTACTGCCAGCATCACCAGCAGAAGTACCGCAGTCATGATTAACGCATTCACTTTTCTTAAAGTATTCATTTTCATCCTTTTATGTATCCTTTCACTCTGCAATCACATCTTCCCTTTAAACAATTTCTTGTAAGCCTGTATTTTTCCTTTTGGTACTTTCATTACCGGCTGTTTTGCCATCTTCTTAAATGCTGCTTTTCCAACCTTTTTCAGCTTACTTGAGCGGATTTCAATCGAATTTAGCTTTTTACAACCATAAAATGCATAACTTCCAATGGTCGTGACATTCTTTCCTATGGTCACTTTCTTAAGATTTTTGCATCCTCGGAATGCATTTTTGCCGATTTCTTTCACATTATTACCGATGGTAACCGTTTTTATCTTCTTATTGTCACGGAATGCATTTGCGGAAACCGACGTAACCTTATACTTCTTTTTCCCAATTTTTACTTCCTCCGGAATCTTCACCGAAGAAGCCTTTTTATTCTTTACTCCTATATATTTTACCGTCTTTTTCTTCGCATCCACTACCTTGTAAATCCCGTTTTCTCCAATCAATACGGTTCCTTTTTTAACTTTTTTGGAACCGCTCTTGGTTTTCAGCTTATTATCGACAACAGACTTTTCTTTCGTTTGTGTTTCAACCGGAACCAGCGTCACATTGCCGACAACAACCTTTTCCTCATCCCCTGCCGGCTGTTCTGTTGCCGGCTGTTTTGATTCTTCCGTTTTGTCCTCTGTGCTGCTTTCTCCAATATATTTATATGGAAGATTATTTTCTTTAGCATATTGTTCAGCATAGGAATCCTTTTCCACAAGTAAAGTAATTAAACTGCTGCAGCCAGAAAAGGCTTCATCTCCGATGCTTGTTACGCTGTCCGGTATCTCTATACTTGTCAAACCGCTGCAGTCAGAAAAGGCAAAATCCCCGATTCTCGTCACGCTGTCCGGTATCTCTATACCTGTTAAGCCGCTACAGCCAGAAAAGGCAGACCACCCGATATGCGTCACTCTATTTGGTATCTTTACACTTGTCAAACCGCTACAGCCACCAAAGGTATAATCCCAGATATCCGTCACGCTGTCTGGTATCTCTATACTCGTTAAACTGCTACAGCCAGAAAAGGCATACCACCCGATTCTCGTCACGCTGTCCGGTATCTCTATACTTGTTAAACCGCTACACTCAGAAAAGGCATAATCCTCGATGCTCGTCACGCTATCCGAAACTATATATTGACCTTTTTTACCTGCCGGATAACACAATAATTCACTTTTATCTTTTGTTAACAATACCCCTTCCTCGCTACAATAGTATTGATTGTTTTCTTCAACATGGATATCCGTTAAACGGCTACAATCATCAAAGACTCCGTTCTCGATACTCGTCACACTGTCCGGTATCTCTATACTTGTCAAACCGCTACACATATAAAAGGCATGACTCCCGATTCTCGTCACGCTGTCCGGTATCTCTATACCTGTTAAACTGCTACAAAGCATAAAGGCAAAATTCCCGATGCTCGTCACGCTGTCCGGCATCTCTATACCTGTTAAACTGCTGCAGACAGAAAAGGCAAAATCCCCGATGCTCGTCACGCTATCCGAAACTATATATTGACCTTTTTTACCCGCCGGACAACACAATAATTCACTTTTATCTTTTGTGAACAATACCCCTTCTTCACTACAATAGTATTGATTGTTTTCTTCAACACGGATACTCGTCAAACTACTACAGTTTAAAAAGGCACCATACCCGATATCCGCCACGCTGTCCGGTATTTCTATACCTGTTAAACCTCTGCAGTTCCAAAAGGCTTTGTTCCCGATACTCGTCACTTTTTTATTTCCTATTGTATCCGGTATCTGTGCTACAGCAGCAATTCCCTTATACCTTATAATTCCCACTGCTCCATCGTCCAATACCTTAAACTCATAATCCCCACTTGTCAAAGTTTCCGCATGTACATTATCCACTGCCGTCTGCTCTGTTGTTGGTTGTTTGGATTCTTCTGTTTTATTATCTGTGCTGCTTTCTCCAATATATTTATATGGAAGATTATTTTCTTTTGCATATTGTTCAGTATAGGAATCCTTTTCCACAAATAATGTTAAACTTCTGCAGCCATAAAAGGCTCTATTCCCTATGCTTGTCACGCTGTCCGGTATCTCTATACCTGTTAAACTGCTACAAAGAAAAAAGACATAATCCTCGATTCTCGTCACGCTGTCCGGTATCTCTATACTCGTTAAATTGCTACAGACAGAAAAGGCATTATTCCCGATGCTCGTCACGCTATCCGGTATCTCTATACTTATTAAACCGCTACAGTCAGAAAAGGTACCTCGCTCAATACTTGTTACGCTGTCCGGTATCTCTATACTTGTCAAACCGCTGCAGTCAGAAAAGGCAAACTCCCCGATGCTCGTCACGCTGTCCGGTATCTCTATACTTGTCAAACCGCTACACTCAGAAAAGGCATAATCCCCGATACTCGTCACACTGTCCGGTATCTCTATACCTGTTAAGCCGCTACAGCTACCAAAGGCAGAATCCCCGATTCTCGTTACTTTTCTATTTCCTATTGTATCCGGTATCTGTACTACAGCAGCACTTCCCTGATATTCTGTAATTTCCACTGTTCCATCATCCAATACCTGATACTCATAATCCCCGCTTGTCAAAGTTTCCGCATGTACATTTAATCCTCCTGCACCCGGTACTGCCAGCATTCCCAGCAGAAGTACCGCAGTCATAATTAACACATTCACCTTTCTTAAAGTATTCATTTTCATCCTCCTCTTTCTCTCTTTATTTTACCTATTCATCTATTTGTTCCACTAAGAAAAAACGAAACTGCGGGATGGCAGAATGCAGAACCATGTATACATTCATCTGACTATATGCATTCTTCGCATCCAGAATATGGAACTGTTCTGTCTGATGGTCTCCCGCTGCCTTTGCGGTCACCAAAATATATTCCTTTCCGCCCATTTCTGCCAGGCTCGCCAGACAAAGTCCGGCTTCCGCCGTATATCCTGTTTTTCCTCCAAGAATTTGTCCGCCAATTATTTCAGCATTATCCATATGTTTAAACATGGTACTGTAAAACGTCATGCCCTCCGGATGTTCTTCCGATGATGCAGTTGCGTAATACCTGCTGGTAAATGCTGCCCGGAAATCTTCATTATTTAGCGCATACCGCAAAAGAACCGCTATATCCTCCACCGTGGAATAATGCTCCGCCTCCTGCAATCCCGTTGAATTGCAAAAATGCGTATTAAGCATCCCCAGCTCCTCCGCCTTTCTGTTCATCATTCCGACAAATTCCTCTTCTGACCCGGCAATCCTCTCTGCAAAGGCGATACAGCATTCTGCGCCCGACGGAAGAAGAATCCCATACAGCAAATCCCTTAACCGCACCCTTTCACCGGGCTCAAAGCCTGCCACGGAAGCTCCCTCCACATATAATTCCTCAAAAAAATCCTTAGGCAGTACAACCGTCTTGTCCAGTTTCTCCGTGTATTCAACCGCTAAAACCGCCGTCATTATTTTGGTAAGCGACGCCGGATAAATCCTGTCCTGTGCGTTCTTTTCTGCCAGTACTTCACCCGAATCCCGGTCAACAAAAATCACATAAGGGCTATACAGGTTTTTCAAACCGTCCGGACTATCTGAAATACTTTCAGCGGTTTCTTCCCCGCTGCCGGTATCCTCTCCGCCGCCGATTTCCTCATCAGACACAGATACGTTGGCATCATCCCTGGAAAACAGAGAACCAACCGCCTTTACGCCTAAAAATAATACCAATGCGACAACGGCAGCAAATACAGTTCTTCTTATGTATAACCGCACTTTACGCCTGATGTATCTTCTTCTTTTTCTGCTGTATTGTTCTCTTGTCAAAAAACTGCTCCTTTTCTCTGGTTAATCTTTAAATACACGCTTATTTTAGGTCAATTTCACCCTATTTGTCAATAGGTCAGAATGTCATAATTATTCTGATTATGCAAACACTAAAAGATGGTACCACAAAAAAACCAATCCAATAATAAACTGGCACGGAGATATTAATTATGAGTCGACTAAAAGATTTAAGAAAAGAACGGGGATATACCCAAATTAAAATGCAGCATTTAACCGGAATTGACCAAAGCGACTATTCCAAGATTGAAAACGGCAAGCGTTATTATACATTTGAACAGTGTCGAAAAATCGCTTTAGCCCTGGATACCAGCATGGATTATCTGGCCGGGCTGACGGATGAAAAAGAAGCTTATCCCCACAAGGAACACAGTTAATTCCCGTACAGCCGGCTTTGCTGGTTTCCCGGTTTTCTATCTGCCAGCATACATTCTTCTCTGTAAATCACCTTATGGTTGGTAGCATATCATATGACCCTGCATATATTTTTTCCGTTTTTAAAAAAAAGGCAAATAATGTGTTTTTTGCATAAAAAAACTGCTATGCCAAGATACTTATCCTGACATAACAGCTTTTCTCTCATCTTTTTATTTTGTTACAGCTTCACCGAAACCGGTTTAGAATATTCGCTATGGTATTTCTTCCCTTTTACCTTTTTATAGGTTCTCACCCTCACCCATATCCTGTCCCCATTAGGCTTGTATCCTATTTTTAATTGTCCTTTATAATAAGACAAACGATTTGACACAAGCTTCACTTTCTTGTACTTCGCATTTTCTTTTTTCACGGACAACTCAATATAAGTGCCATTAACATTTTTCAAATCTACTGCCAGATAGCGAACCCCGGACGAAGTCCTTTTTTTCTTCACCTTAATCTTGGGGGTTTTCAGTCCTTTTACAGCAAACCCTTTCGGCTTTGAATATTCCCCTGCAATTTGCCTGCCGCTTGATTTTGAAATTGCACGAATTTTATAATAATACCGTTTATACCATTTAACATTCTTATCTACATATGATGTCTTACCGGCAGAAACAGTAGCGATAAGCTTATATTTTCCGCCTTTCTTTTTTGAACGGTATATCTCATAACCGTTGCTTTGCCCCGCTTGTCTCCAACTGATAACCACATGCTTTCCATTCCGGGTAGTTGTCTTGACATTTTCGACTGTCTCCGGCTTCATATATGTTTCTTTCTCGGTACTTGTTTCCTGTTCCGTGCCGGTTTCTTGCTCCGTACTCGGCGCTTTCTCGGTGCTCGTCTCTTTTTCGGTACTCGTTTCCTGCTCCGTGCTTGTTTCCTGCTCGGTACTCGATTCCTGTTCCGTACTCGTCTCTTGCTCCGTGCTCGGTTCCTGTTCCGTGCCGGGCTCTTTCTCCGTGCTCGTTTCCTGCTCCGTACTCGTCTCTTGCTCTGTGCTCGTTTCTCGTTCAGTGCTGGTTTCTTTCTCCGTGCTGGTTTCCTGCTCCGTGCTCGTCTCTTTCTCCGTGCTTGTTTCCTGTTCAGTGCTTGTCTCTTTCTCCGTACTCGGTTCCTGTTCCGTGCTTGTCTCCTGCTCCGTACTCGTCTCTTGCTCCGTGCTCGTTTCCCATTCAGTGCTGGTTTCTTTCTCCGTGCTTGCTTCCTGTTCGGTGCTCGTCTCTACTGTAGTCTCCGTTGGTGTTTCAGATGAAACAATATCATTTGAATAATCACATAACACATTTCCATCTTTATCATAAAGAACCTCATTTTGTACATAATATCTTGAATTTCCTGGGGCAACCCAAATGCCTTTCATCTTCTTGGGATATTGAAACATATGGCTGCTATGATCTCTCAACCCCTCACCAATATATAGATATCGCAAAGAAGAAGAATAAAATGCCTCATTATAAATTTGACGAATTGTATCAGGTAAAGTGATAGATTCTACTTGAGAACTGCGCACACTCCATGAATACAACACTGTAACAGTATACTCTCGATTGTTCCATATAACCACTTCTGGAATCACAACATTCTTGGTATTTACATCCCAAATCTGTCTTACATATGCCTCATGTGATGATTCTACAAAATTGTAAACAACTCCCTGACTGTCCCTTTTATCAGCATCAAGCACTACTTTAATTTTTGTCTTATCCAAAGAAAAATCGTATTCTCCTTTTGTTCCATCCACAATCCCTGTTTGTTCCTTAAATTCCTGCTTAACATTTTTTCCACAACCACATTCCACACAATAATTCCCAGTTACTTTCGTATAAGCATCCTCATACAATACTATTGCAGGCAAATTATCATGAGCATGATTACTTGCATCTACAAATTGCAGATTATTCTTTAATGCATATGATTGTGCTGCACTATTCGGAATACCATAAATAACGGTTTCCGTACCCGATAATACCCCCTCCTCAATCTTTGTCACAGTATTTGGAATATAGATTTTATTCAGCTTTTTACAATTACCAAATGAATTTTCTTTAATCTCCCTAAGCCCCTCTGGTAAAATCACTGTTTTTAAATCTGCATAGCGAAACTCTCTTTTTCCAATACTTGTAATTCCCTCCTCTACCGCAAGCACTTCCAAACTTGCACAACTAAAGATTTCTTTATGATCATAAGTACTATAAGACAATCCTTTTTTCAAATACATCACTCGCATTGAAGTGCTATAGTTTCCCAAAAGGCTATGAGTACTATCCACTGTCCAGTTACTATCCGGAAAGTTAACCGTGCGCAGATCATAACAACCATGTAACGCTCCTGCGCCAATAAATGTTACATTCCTTAAATCAATATCTTTAATATAAGAACCCGTAAATGCATATGCTTCGATTGTCTTTACGGTATCTGGCAATACAATTCTCTGAAAACGAGATTGAGAAAAAGCTGCCTCCCCTATTATCTCTACCCCTTTCGGAACCTGATATGTTGCCATACTACTTCCTGCCAACAACCTAGGTGCATATATCAGGCGTTTCATATCATAAGAAAATAAGATTCCATTTTTTACAACAAAGTTTTCATTCTCAGGGGAAACTAAAATATCTGTGATATAACTACAGTTACTAAGCATATTACTTGCATTTGCAATCTCTTTTACCCCAGAACCAAGATACAAATAATTTATCCTCGAACATGCTACTGCCAGAAAATCTATCTTTTCAACCGTGTCTGCCACCACAAGTGTCTTAAGATTCTCATTCATATAAAATGCGTTCATCGCAATGCTTGTCACTGTATACTCAACCCCACCATAGGAAATCTTTTCTGGAATAATACAAATACCATCATTTGCTCCTTGGTATTCGCTTCCATTATTTGTACTATTTTTTCCCACCATTGCTGTATAATCATTATTTTTTAAAGTATAATACACCCCCTGTTCATCCCTATGATTCTCATCTAATTCCGCCACCTTCTTAGTTTCCTCAATAGGATAATGATATTCCTCTGCCTGCACCTGTTCCATAACTCTCGATGTCCCAGGCATCATACTATTTCCCAGCAAGCCTAAGCAAAGTATTCCTGCAATCAACCATGCAATCTTTCGTTTCATCTTCTCTCCTCCTGCTTCGTAGTTTTCATAAACCGCCCAATGCTATATCACTCTCCGTACAACGCTTCTAAAACATCCGGATATCCATACATCTCTTCCTCCTGGAAGCAGGCAAGCAGCACCGCATCCAGTTCCCTGTTTTCCTGCAAAGGCTGCATATTACATGCTGTCAGCACACCGTCCGCCGACTGCCAGAACAACTGTCTGGCTTCCGCCTGTTTATATGCCTCCATATCTCCATGAATCTGCTCCAAATATCGCTGCTGTGCAACGTATAGCACAAAAGGAAGCAAATCGCCTCTTTGCACCTCTAGTTCCCTCCGTCTATGCTCTTTCTGATATGCCCTAAGCCAAAGCAACGCTTCCCCACAGTTCCAGTCCTGCTTCGCTTCTCCTGTCAGCTGCTCTAACAATACAAGAACCTCCGACGGACAAGCCGCATCTTCGTTTATATTTTCTAACATGCGGACAGCGGTACGAACCCTGGCTGCCTCTTCTTTCCGTTCTGCCACCCGCAGCAAATCCGACATATGCTTCATCGTCATATTTCGGACTTCCGAGTGTTTTGATTTGGAATACAATCCTTTACTGTCATAAAAAATTTCATTATGTACCTGCGAGCGGTTATCCAATCCGGAATATACTATTTTTGCCAATTCCAATATACTTTCCGCCAGCATTTCCGAGACTGCCCTTTTATGGCTTGATTTAAGATATTTTCGTATTAAATCATAAGAATCCTTCTTTTTTAAAAACACACTTTTCTGTTTCCATTCCCTGTAATCCGTCTCGTTTAAAAGTTCCTCAAGCCTTCTCCCTGCATCCTTTCGGATGTATACTAAAACCTGCTTATGATATTCCTGTAAATACGACAATGCCGTATTGCTATATCCCTTGAAATACATCTTATTATCTGTCATAAACAATAGAAATTCATTTGCCGGAAGGCATTTTTTCTGTTCATACTGCTGCATCATCTGCTTCGTGCTTCTTGTATGGGAAATCTCCATATCTATGGTTAGATTCTTTTCAAAGAAATCAATCATCTGCTGACACTGTTCAAACGTCATGGCATTTTCTATCCCATACAAATAAATCATTTCGTGATAATCATTAATCTGAAAAGAATTTTCATTTAATCCTGTCAGCAGATATTCCTCTGTCTGTTCCCGTGACAATTTCAAACAGAACGCCATATGAAATATATGCATACGATTTGGCTTTGCATGCCCAAAGAGTCCAAACCATCTATACATGGTAACCGGAGCGGCTATCTCTACCCTCCCGACAGCATGGTAAAAATTCTGATATGCCGTTTTGCGTATTGCTTCAGTCAGCGGTTCTCCTTCTGTAATGTCCACAAATTTTCCAACAATAAATTCATCAAACTTCATAAAATGATTTTCTTCATATAGTCGTGATAAAATCTGACCAAAAACATTATCCTCTTTCCCCATTTGAAGAATCCTCCATCATTCGTATTTTTAGGCATCCTCATTTTTTCTGCACTTATCGTCTTTTTAAGGAATATATCCATCCATTATCTCCTGCGTAGTCTGATTTATTTCCGTACTCGAATTTATTTCTGTGGTCTGACCTGCTTCCGTCATCTGATTTGCTTCCGTCGTTTTAGAAATCTTCCCTGTGAATATCGGCTTTTCCCCTTTGCTCACAGTAAACGTAATATTGTATTTTTCTCCGCATTCCAATAATGTCCCTGCTGCGATGCTCTGCCCTATAATACAGCCCTCTTTTACCGTACTGCTATAATCCTCCTCCCATTCGATTATAAACTCAATTTTCCCCATAGCATTTAACTGCTCTAATGCACTGTCCTTTGTCTCAGCAATACAGGATATCATTCCCCTGTACTCTGACTGCCTGCTTGGTTCTTCATTATCCGTTGATTCCTCGGTATCCGTTGCTTCTTCGGCATCTGTTATTTCTTCGGTAATGACAATTTGTTTTTCTGTACCATCGGATAAATTCCTTTTGCCTTCAACATTCCATATCCAGCAGCCTAACACAGCTATAACGCCCAGCATTACCGCTATAAGCCCATATTTTTTAGAATATCCTGGAGATACACTCTTCTCATCAATCTTATACAAGACGGCATGCAAATCTCTGACATTTTGGTATCTCTCCTCTGCCCGTATCTTCATCCCTTTCATAATTGCTTTCATCTGTTCATTCGATAAATTAATATTCCGGTATTCCCACAACGAAACCACTCTATCCTCAATCGCTCTCTGTATTGCTTCATCCGGTATAGATGCCGTCATCGCATAGTACATTGTAGCGCAAATGGCATATATATCGGTCCAAGCCCCCTGTTTTCCATAAGAACGGTACTGCTCCTCTGGAGAAAAACCCCGTTTAAACATTATCGTCACGCTTCTGGTCAAATCTACATTTTGTAACTCGGCAGAGCCAAAATCAATTAGCACCAGATTATGTTCTTCATCAAACAATAAATTGTCCGGGCTGATATCCCTATGTATAATTCCTACATCATGCACTTTAGCCAGAGATTCCAGCACCGGCTTAAACATCCTCAGCACCTCTCCGGCATCTATAGCTCCCTCCCGCTTCACATATGCCTTCAGGCTTTCACCCCGTATATAATCCATCACAATGTACGCTGTATTATTCTCAAAAAAAAAGTCCCGTACTGATACTATTGCATTAAATTGATTAAATCTGGTTAAGTCTCTGGCTTCTTTTAAAAACCTGTCCAGCTTCTTGCGATACTCTGTCTCTTCTATATTGGCATACATATACACATCCGTATCATTTCCCCGTATGACATCACGGCTGACCAAATCAGACGGATAATATTCTTTAACGGCAACCGGAAAAGCAAGCACTTCATCCCAGCCAATATAAGTGATTCCAAAGCTTCCCTCTCCTAATATTTTCCCTATAACATAACGGTTCGACAGACGGGTTCCCGGAATCAGACAACGAGGCGTAGGTATATAGTCCCTTTGCACCAAGCCGCAGTACTGACATACATCCATGCTGTGTAATTCTCTCATACATCCGATACATAAATGAAGGTTATTTACTTCCATTGTCTGCTTTCTCCCCAACCACAGGTACTAATCAAATACCAAGTTTTTCACCATATATTTAATCTTATTTTAGGGTAATTACACCCTATTTGTCAATAAGCCCGCATCAATTAACAGCATTTACAGACCTCCCGCCTTTTTTCTTAACATAATCATAGTTTAATTTTATTTCACTATTTTCTCCTTGACATATCCGCATATTCCTCCTATAATTTAAGTTACAATTAAGCTTTGTGAAAATCTATCCAATGTATGAATCTATATCATACAGACTGGAGTCTTTGGCAGTTCGCCAGCATTTTCACACACGATAATAAATGTTGGCAGGCAGCCGGATTTTTGCAATCGAAAAGGTATCTGTACTACG
>JAMPFJ010000042.1 GCA_023664535.1 Bacteroidales bacterium | reverse complement strand
ATCATAGAAGACCAGTTATTTCTCTAATTTACAGAAAAAGTTTCACAGACTCGTAATCACAGTAATAATACCATTCCCTCATTAACTAAATCATTCAGCGTTCTTAATGCCGGAATACAATCCGCTTCAACATTTTTGGAAGGGGAGAATACCTTATTTGTCTCTGCATATACCTGCAGTGCCTCATCCGAAAGGATGATGTCCATAACATCCAGAGTATCCTCCAGATGCTCGGAGTTTTTGACACGGAGAAACCGCTCATGGACATAATCGGCATTTGTTCCCGTTCACTGGGAAAACCGATTACCTGCATATGAAAATCAGGTTTCCCGTAAGCGGTTTCGGCATCAATGTATCCTAAATCAATCAGTTTTTTCAAATACTCGAAGCCCTT
Organism: Bacteroidales bacterium; assembly: GCA_023664535.1. GTDB lineage: Bacteria > Bacillota > Clostridia > Lachnospirales > Lachnospiraceae > CAG-590. Next base: position 16,833 of record JAMPFJ010000042.1, on the reverse strand, counting down.
GCGCATATAATCACTGTATTTGCGCTCCCCATTGTTTAACGCTTCAATTTCTGCGGCGGTGTTTCCTCCGTAAATATTACTAAAAACCTATAACTCGACCCTTATTATAGCATTATGGGATTATAACATCAATAAAAAATTTGCAAAGAGGTTGAAAATTTATGAAGGGGCTGAAAATAGATTTTCATGCTTACAAAATCATGTTAAGATGCTATAATGCTGATAGAAAATATTCACATAAGATGATAAACGGAGAGATAAAATGATGAAAAAATTTATTCTGACCAAAATGATGTCACGCTATCTGGTTAAGCTTTTCCTGCGCATTGCAATTTTTATCAGCGTGCTGCTGTTTTATCTTTTTCGGCGGGAGGAGCTGTACAGTCTGATGACGTGGCCGGTGTATAAGGGCATCACGCCCCTGCATGGTCTCTGGCTGATTTTTATGGTGATGATGCTTGTCCATATTTTTCCGATGAACCGGCTGACTATGGCTCTGCGTAAGGCGGAAAAGGAGCAGTACCGGGAAGAAGAAGGGTATTCCGAGCTGGAGCTCCACCGGTTTGTCAAGGACCAGAATGTGAAAGCGTGGACCGTTATGCTGGTCTGGCTGATATTTAATGCGGTTTTCGGCGCACTGTATCTGTTTCACGTATTGGATGAGGCGGATTTGCTGATGCTTACCGTGTTTTATTTTCTCTGTGATTACGTCTGCATTTTGTTCTACTGCCCGTTTCAGTCCGTTATCATGAAAAATAAATGCTGTATCAACTGCCGCATCTACGACTGGGGGCATTTTATGATGTTTACACCAATGCTTTTCATCAAAAATTTTTTTAGCTGGAGCTTGTTTTTTACCTCCTGCGTGGTACTGATACACTGGGAAGTCCGCTATGCCAAGTACCCCGAACGCTTCTGGAAGGGGTCTAACAAAACGCTGCAGTGCGTTAACTGCAAAGATAAAACCTGCCAGCTCAAAAAGAAGCTGACAGGTTGATTTCGGAGACGCTTATTTTTTTTCTTTTCTCTTTTCAAAAAACAAATCGATATTTTTTTTGATGTCGTCCGGCTTCATTGTCTTTAGCATATAGCCTGCCGGCTTCAGCGACATTACCTTTTTCACGCTTTCCATATCCCCTCTGCCGGTGAGGAAAATAACGGGGATATCCGCAATCTCTTTATTGCTGCGAATCATTTCCAGTATTTGCCGCCCGTCGCAAATCGGCATTTCATAATCCAGCAGAATCAAATCCGGCTTTCCCAGGGTGATGCTTTTAATTGCGGCAAATCCGGAATCCGCCAGAATAACGTGATAGTCCTCCTTCAACAGCTCCTTTATGCTCTGGCGCACAACCATGGAATCATCCACAACCAGAACCTTTTTCATGTTGGCATTTTTTTCTGCCTGAAGCTTAAATTCGTTCATCAGCTGAGGGGAGCCGTTCAACGCTTCCGATGTATCCGCAACATGATGGGATATATTTCCTCTCACACAGAAGGCTAAATACCCCATACCGGTGTCAAATAACAGGCTGTAGGGGGGGACGTCCCTTTGTATGGTTTTGCCAAACTGTTCCTCTGTCAGCAGACCGTCCTTTTCCAGCTCGCACAAATCCACGGACGGAAAATATTCCCGGAGACGTTCCAGAAGCTGCTGGGACTGAAATCTTGCAGCGTCCACCACCACTTTGTCCACTTTTTTAAATTTAATTCCCAGCATCTGCCCTACGGTACCGATGAGCAGCGGTTCTTCGTAAACCAAAAGCACCTGATATTTTTCTCCTGTTCGGGAGCGGTAATCCAGCCGGTGATAGATACTTTTTCCAAAATCTTCTCCGCCGTAATTCTCACTGATTACCTGTGACTCCAGCCGGAACACTTCCCGTAGAATTTGAATGATAGTCTGCTCCAGTGCGCTTAACTCGTCCTCCGACCGGATATTCTGCCATTTGCTGATGGCTTTTCCTGTAATTGCACGGTCCTCTGTCAGGATATGTCCCGATAACCATCCGATACACACTCCAAGAAAATGTCGGATGGATTTTGGGGAGAAATCCGTCTCTGCCAGCTCCTGCTCCAGCAGCGGAAGCGTTTTCATGCGGAAGTTGTCATGCAGGCGTTTGTGCATGGCATATCCGCTGTAGTCAATGGATTCCATATAGTTTTCTTCATCCTTGAAATGCTTGATGGCATAACTCTTAAAATATTTAATCGTCTCCATGCAGGCATGCTTCTGCTTCGCCCGGTCCTCGCTCAGTGCAACCATTTTGCCCATGATGGAAAAGAGTTTCCGGTGCGCCTTGTCCAACGAATCAACGCCAATATTAAACCTTTCCTGCCATACAATCTCCTTCTTCATAACCAATCCCCTTTTATTATAAATTGTAAATAATATATAAAAGTCTATTCTATTATTGTACACAATTTACGGCAAAAAGGGAAGCATTTATTTCTATATTATTTGCTGCAGTGCTTTTGCTGATTGTTTTTCCGCCTGAATTTTGGTATACTGGGAAAAATAAGCGGATTTTTAAGGAAGGAACATCTTATGAGCAAGTTAAACATTGCCGTTATTTTTGGCGGGCAGTCCTCCGAGCATGATATCTCGTGCATGTCGGTACAGACGATTGCAAAGGCGGTCAGGGAGGAAAAGTATGACATTACGTATATCGGAATTACGAAGGATGGGAAATGGCTGTTGACGGACACGATAGAGAGTATTGCGGATGGGAGCTGGGTAAATTCTGCCGTGAGGGCGGTGATTTCTCCGGATGCAGAAAGGAAAGAAGTCATTCTGTTTGAGGAGGACCGTGTGACAACCCGCAGAATTGATGTTATTTTTCCGGTTTTACACGGTATGTACGGTGAGGACGGAACGATTCAGGGATTGTTTGAAATGGCACAGATTCCCTATGTGGGATGCGGCGTGTTTGCCTCCGCAGCGGGAATGGATAAAGTATATACGAAGATTATTGTAGATGATTTGGGCATCAGTCAGGCAGACTATGTACTGGTTCAATCCGAGGAGATAAAAAGGGCAGGGGAACAGGATACGGCTTCCCCTATACCCGAGGCACAGATAAAGCGGATAGAGGAGCGGCTGAGCTACCCGGTATTTATTAAACCGAGTAAGGCGGGTTCGTCACAGGGAGTTTCAAAAGCGCATAACCGGGAGGAATTAGAGGCGGGACTGCGGCTTGCCGCAGAGCATGATACCAAAATCCTGGTGGAGGAAAATATTGTGGGCAGAGAGCTTGAATGTGCGGTTCTTGGCAGCGCCGTCAATCCGGAGGCGTCCGGAGTGGGAGAGATTTTGGCGGCGGCGGAATTTTATGATTTTGACGCCAAATATACCAATGCGGAATCCAGAACCGTGATTTCTGCGGAGCTTCCGAAGGGAAAAACAGAGGAAATCCGCAATGCCGCCAAGACGATATTTGCCGCATTGGACGGTTACGGGCTGTCCCGGGTGGACTTTTTCCTGGAAAAGGATACCGGCCGGGTTGTTTTTAATGAAATTAACACGCTTCCGGGATTTACTTCCATCAGTATGTATCCGATGCTCTGGAAAGCGATGGGGATGAGTGTTGAGGAGTGGGTGGAGAAGCAGATACAGCTGGCATTTAACCGGAAATATTAAGGGAGATTGACGCTGGTAATTGCGAAACGCCCTATTTTTAAAATTCAGTTGTGCAATATAGACAATATCATAAGCAGGTGCTTTGGAGCCGCAGGTGCTTAGCGAGGTGTTTTCGAGCCTAGCACCGTTGCAGGCGACAAGCAGCGAAAGCGTGCCTGTGTTGATTTGCCTATATTGCACAACGGACGGCTTGAAAAATTTAAGTTTCACAATTATCTGGAGATTGACAGGGAAAAAGGAGAAAACCATGAACAATCCAATAGGTGTGTTTGATTCGGGAGTCGGGGGGCTGACGGTGGCAAGGGAAATTATGCGGCAGCTTCCGGGGGAAGATTTGGTCTACTTCGGAGATACTGCCAGAGTGCCCTACGGCTCAAAATCGAAAAAGACGGTGTTAAAATATAGCAGGCAGATTGTCCGTTTTTTGCGGACAAAGGAAGTAAAAGCAGTAGTGGTGGCATGCAATACCGCCAGCGCGCTGGCGCTTGACGAGATTGCCGGCGAGGTTGATATTCCGGTAATCGGTGTGGTGAAGCCGGGGGCAAAAATGGCGGTGGAGACTACGAAAACCGGCAATGTGGGAATTATCGGGACGGAAAGCACGATTAAATCGGGTATTTATAATGATTATATCCGGGAGCTGAATCCGGAGGTGACGGTGGTCAGCAAGGCGTGTCCGCTGTTTGTCCCCCTGGTGGAGGAGGGACTTTTGGAGGACCGGGTTACCGATGACATTGTGGCGAGATATCTGCATGAAATGAAGGAGTACCGCGTGGACGCCCTGGTGCTTGGCTGTACGCATTATCCGCTGATTCGCAATACGATTAAACGGTTTATGGGAGAGGATGTGCATCTGGTGAATCCCGCCTTTGAGACGGCGAAGTGCTTAAAGGAACTGTTGACGGAGCAGGGGATTTTAAATACCGGCAGGCATAAACCGGAATACGAATATTATGTCAGTGACGGCGTGGATAAATTTATTTCCTTTGCCGACAGTGTGCTTCCCTGCCATGTGACAGATACACGGGTTATTGACATCGAAAGCTATTAACGGAAGGAGTATCCTGCAATGACTAAGGACGTATTGATTACCGTATCCGGTATACAGTTTGATGTTGAGGAAGAGCCTGTTGAACTGATTACGACGGGGACTTATTATCTGAAAAACGGGAAACACTATGTATTATATGAGGAGCAGCCGGATGATAACGGTCCCGTTATCAGAAACCGGGTTAAATTCTGGAATGACGGTTTTGAAATGACCAAAAAAGGAGAAGTGCAGTCCTGCCTGTCGTTTAACCGGGGGGAGAAAACCTCTAACGTTTACCAGACCGTGATGGGAATGATACAAATTGATACGAATACCCATGAATTTTCGGTTGTAGAGACGGAGGATGCGATAGCGGTAACAATTAAGTATACGCTGGATATTAATTATAGTTTTATTTCCGAGTGTGAGGTGCATTTCGAGATACAGGCGAGACACAATAGTTAAGGAATGAGAGAATGAAAAAAGCAAAGGGAAAGACGCCCAGGTTTTTTGAAAACCACAAATTTGAACAGTTTTTGGGAATTGAGAGCACAGAGATTGTCTATAACAACCGGTATAATGATGATTATTTCCGTTATGAGCCTACCAGCTACAGTGGGCTCATTTGTGCATTTGATGAGCTTGAGGGGGTAATGTCAAAATATGACCGGCTGGTGGATTTTGGCTGTGGAAAGGGGAGAGTTCTGTTTTATGTAAACCAACGCTTCCAGTGCGAGGTGTGTGGTATCGAGGTGGATGAGGAGCTTTACGAAAATGCACTGGATAACCGCGCATATTTTAACACTCGTTTTCGGGGAAGCAGTGAAAAAATTGAGATTCTCAACCAGAAGGCGGAGGAATATGCCGTGCATCCGGAGGATACCGTATTCTATTTTTTCAATCCTTTTGAAATCAATATTTTTGAACAGGTTGTGGAGCATATCATTGAAAGTGTGCAGGAGCATCCCCGGCGGATTTTTCTGCTGATGTATTATCCGAAGGAGGAGTATCGTACCCATATGAAGCGGAAACGGTTTAAGCTTTACCGTATTGCAAAGCTTCCCAGTTATGCAATGGACTGGGACGAAAAGGTAGTGATTTATGAGTATGGACAGCCGCCGGAACCGGAGGAGTTTGATATTTACCGCTGAGTAACGAAAACAGTGGAAGATGCGCTAAATATTGCGTTTTACTTAACCGGGCATACAAGATGTTTTGTTGTGGGAATTGACAGGGCATGATATAATGAACACGGAGAAGCCGGAGGCTTAAAATGGACATAAAAATTATTCGGGAGATTGGACATGAAGGAGAAAAATCTGTTACGTAGAGAAATAGAACGATATTTAAGAATCCCTTTTTACATGATGATTGTACTGCTGATAATGAACGGCGTGGTATATGGAATAGACGTAACAAGCGGAGTTGTGGTATCGGCTTGCCTTGTCATTTATTTAATCGGGGCGGGCTATTTGTATTTTCGGAAACGCCCGAATATCATGTCTGATTTGGTGGCATTCAGCTTTGCCCACGGCTCCATACAGAGCGAGCTGATTAAAGAGCTGGCGATTCCCTATACGCTGGTGGATTCCAGCGGAAGGGTGCTTTGGAGCAATAAGGCGTTTTATGATACGGTAAAGAGTGACAAACAGCATATGCGCAAGCATATCCAGCACATTTTTACCGATATTACCCTGGAGCTTTTGCAGATGGAGCCGGAGGACAATAATCAGCGGGTGGTACACATTTTCCAGGGGGAACGGAATTACCTTGTGGATATCCGAAGATTTGAAGTGCAGACGCTGCTGGCAAAGGAACTGGCAGGGGATGCCGGGGATGAGGAAAGTTTATTTGCCATCTATCTCTACGATGAGACGGATTTGGTTCAGGCGGTAGAGGAAAAAGAAAAAATCAAGCTGGTAACCGGACACATTTATATTGACAATTACGAAGAGGCGATGGAAGCCACCGAGGAAGTCAGACGCTCGCTTCTGGTGGCGTTAATTGACCGGAAAATCACAAAATACATGCAGAGCGCAGATGCTATTATCAAAAAGCTGGAAAAGGATAAATATATCTTTGTCTGCCAGCAGCAGCATTTAGACCGGCTTCAGCAGGGAAAGTTTTCTTTGCTGGACGAGGTGCGGAGCATCAATATTGGGAATGAGACGCCGGTAACCTTAAGTATTGCCGTAGGCGTTGACCCGGAAAATGATAATTATACCACGTCGTATGAGTATTCCCATATGGCAATGGACCTTGCCCTTGGGCGGGGCGGCGACCAGGCGGTAATTAAAAAGGGAGATAAGATTATTTATTATGGAGGCAAGACCCAGTCGGCAGAGAAAAATACCCGGGTAAAGGCGAGGGTGAAGGCACATGCGCTGAAGGAAATGCTGATTACCAAGGACAGGGTCATGATTATGGGGCATAAAAAACCGGATATCGACTGTTTGGGCGCAGCTATCGGTATTTACCGGCTGGCAAGCATGATGGATAAAAAGGCGCACATTGTAATCAATGAGGTGACCAGCTCGATTCGTCCGGCAATCAATAACTTTATGGGAAGCAGTGTTTATCCGGAGGATATGTTTTTTAACAGTGAGCAGGCATTGGAGGCAGTGGACCCTAACACGGTGGTGGTGGTGGTGGATGTGAACCGTCCTACCTATACGGAATGTGAGGAGCTGCTCGCCCATACAAAAAATATTGTAGTGATTGACCATCACCGGCAGACCGGGGAAATCATTGAGCATGCAACGCTTTCTTATATTGAGCCTTATGCATCGTCGGCATGTGAAATGGTGGCGGAGATTTTGCAGTACAGTATGGATAAACCGAAGTTAAGACCGGCGGAGGCAGATGCCATGTATGCGGGTATCCTGGTGGATACAGATAATTTTGTGACAAAGACAGGTGTGCGGACCTTTGAAGCAGCATCATTTTTGCGGAAATCCGGTGCGGATATGACGAGGGTGCGCAAGGCTTACCGTGCGGATTTGGACAGCTACCGGCAGCAGTCGAAGGGTGTTGCGCGGGCGGAATTGTTTATGGAAAATTTTGCGATTTCCGATGTGCCGACAGAGGGTGTGGACAGTCCGACGGTACTGGCGGCTAAGGTGGCGAATGATTTGCTGGATGTGGATAACGTCAGGGCATCCTTTGTCCTTTCCAAAATCGGTAACGTGGTATATATCAGCGCCCGGTCGATAGATGATGTAAATGTGCAGGTGATTATGGAGCATTTTGGCGGCGGCGGTCACGGAACGGTAGCGGGCGCCCAGCTGGAAAATGTGACAATAGAAAATGCAAAGCAGCAGATTCGGGAGCTTCTGGAGAGAATGCGGGCAGAGGGAGATTTTTAAAGCCGGTGATTAGGTGTTTGCGAAACTTGAGTTGTTCAAGACGTCCGTTGTACAATATAGACAAATCAACGCAAGGCACGCTTGCGCTGCTTGTCGCACGTAATGGTACTAAGCAATGTACACTGTGCCCACTAAGCTCGGTTAAACCTCGCTAAGTATGCAAGTGTACTTTCGTGCTAGGCTCGAAAACACCTCGCCAAGTACGAATTGCAAGTACCAACGGCTCCAAAGCACCTTGCTTGTGATATTGTCTATATTGCGCAACTGGATTTTGGAAATCAGAAGTTTCGTAAATACCTGAGAGCCGGTGATTAGAGAAAGGATGGACAGAATATGGAAGTAATATTGTTGGAAGATGTTAAAAATGTGGGAAAAAAGGGAGACGTGGTCAAGGTCAATGACGGTTACGCAAGAAACGTGCTGATTAAGAAAAAACAGGCGTTGGAAGCAACCGGCAAGAATTTAAACGACCTGAAATTGAAAAAGGCAAATGATGATAAGATTGCGGCGGAGAATCTGAAAGAAGCACAGGAATTGGGGAAAAAGATTGAGGCGGCGGAGATTACGATAGCCATCAAGGTCGGAGAAGGCGGAAAAACCTTTGGCTCCGTATCCTCAAAGGAGATTGCCGAAGAGGTAAAGGCTCAGCTGGGATTTGATGTGGATAAGAAAAAGGTACAGTTAAAAGACGGGATTAAAGCAGTGGGCGCCCATGAGGTAAAGATTAAGCTGCATCCAAAAGTGACGACAACCTTGAAGGTAAATGTTGTAGGAAAGTAAGGATAGGACAGAATAGCTGTGCGGATTAGGATTGAGGGAAGATAAGACATGGACGAGGCGGTCAATAAGAGGGTACAACCAAATAGCGTAGAAGCGGAGCAGTCTGTAATTGGCTCTATGCTGATGGACAGGGATGCGATTGTAGAGGTTGCGGATATTCTGGGCAAGGATGATTTTTATTACAGTCAGTACGGCTTATTGTTTGAGGCGATGGTAACGCTTTACAATGAGGGAAAGCCGGTGGATTTGTTAACGGTCAGTAATAAGCTGAAGGAAATGGGTGCGCCGGACTCCGTAAGCAGCATGGAATATGTAGGGGATATTCTCTCGGTTGTTCCCACCTCGACCCATGCCAAACAGTATGCTCAGATTGTCCAGGATAAGGCAGTGCTGCGGAAAATGATTAAGTTTACCGAAAAAGCAACGGCGGCATGTTATGCGGGCAAAAGCGATGTCGGGGATTTGCTGGAGGACTCGGAGAAGGAGCTGTTCGATATCGTGCAAAGGCGTAACGGTGGAGATGAGTTCGTGTCCATGCAGGAGATTGTGTTAAACGTGCTGGATACCATTGAAGCGTCGGCAAAGAGGGGAAGCAAGGTTACCGGAGTTCCCACCGGCTTTATTGATTTGGACGAAAAGCTTACCGGTCTGCACGGCTCGGAGCTGATTTTAATTGCAGCGCGTCCCGCTATGGGAAAGACGGCATTTGCATTAAACATTGCGCAAAATGCGGCGATGAAGTCCGGGGTTCCCTGTGCAATATTCAGTCTGGAGATGAGCAAGGAGCAGCTGGCAACCCGTTTGATTGCGATGGATTCCATGGTGGATTCTCAGTCGATTCGTACCGGCCAGCTGGTGGATTCGGATTGGGATAAGCTGATGGATTCTACGTATCGTGTCGGTTCTACGCCGATGTATATTGACGATACGCCGGGTATCTCCGTTGCGGAGCTGCGCTCAAAATGCCGCAGGCTGAAGCAGACGCAGGATATCGGGCTGATTATTATTGACTATTTGCAGCTGATGAACGGAAACGGACGCTCGGAATCCCGTCAGCAGGAAATATCGGAAATCAGCCGTTCGCTGAAAAAGCTGGCGAGGGAATTAGATGTGCCGGTGATTGCATTATCCCAGTTGAACCGTGCGGTGGACAGCAGGGATGACCACAAGCCGGTGATGTCGGATTTGCGCGAGTCCGGCGCTATCGAGCAGGATGCCGATGTCATCATGTTTATTTACCGGGATGATTACTATAATAAGGAATCGACAAAACCCGGTATTGCGGATATTATTGTCGCTAAGCAGAGGAATGGTTCTACCGGTCCGATAGAGCTGGTATGGTTAGGGAAATATACCAAATTCGGCAATAAGGAGCGAAAAGGAAAGGGGTAGGCGTTTCGCCATTGTCTGGAATAAATTATCAGGTAATTGTGAAACTCAAGTTTTTCAAGACATCCGTTGTACAATATAGACAAATCAACGCAGGCACGCTTGCGCTGCTTGTCGCACGTAATGGTACTAAGCAAAGTACACTATGCCCGCTAGGCTCGATAAAATCTCGCCAAGTGTGCAAGTGTACTTTCGTACTAGGCTCGAAAACACCTCGCCAAGTACGAAATGCAAGTACCAACGGCTCCAAAGCGCCTCGCTTATGATATTGTCAATATTGCACAACTGGATTTTGAAAATTAAGTGTTTCACAAATACCTGGGATAAATTATACGAAAGAGGAGAGAAGAAAATGGGATTACAATTAAAGGGAGAATCCGGCGCAAAGAATAATGAAGGGGAAAACTCTATTCGGGAGGAAGCCAATCCGTGGGATATACCGAATATGCCGGAGGATAAGGAGCCGTATCAGACTACGGTGATTAGCAATTCTATGACGGCGGCAATCCAGGGGGAAGAAAAGCAGGGAAATCCGGCGGCAAAAGCAGTGCGGACGATAATCATGGCTTTGGTGGTAGGCGCAGTGCTGATTTTTGGCGGCAGGGCAGTTGTTTCCGTTTTGATGCCGGAGGGAGAGGATATAACTGATTTGTTAAGAAAGGATGCGGCAACGATTGCTAAGGAGCTCGGCGTAACCTTTACGGATAATACAGAGTGGGTATCGCAGATACACCAGTATTCAAATGGACAGGTGACGGTAAAGGCGGCAGAGGATATTGGCATTATCTACATTGACGGAAAGCAGGCGGGTGTGCACATCCGGAGCAAGGCGTATACAATTTATGGAATCCAGCTTGGACAAGGAGAGAAGCAGGCTTATGACCATACGACCTATCCTTACGATACATTTCTTTCTGTATTAAATGATATGGCGGCGGGAAAAACGACGACCTACTATTATTATAACAACGAGAGAAATGATTGTGTGGCGCTCACCATCAGTGATACGACGAACCGGATTGTGGGAATTACGTATTTTTATGATTATACCAGAATTACGGAGACCCTGGATAAGTTTTAGATAGGAAGCTGAAAAGGGTGGTTCTATTATTGATATTCCCTAAGGATGCCTGTGACATTGGCGGGGTGCAGGGTGGAAATTGCATATTGAGAAAAAAATTTTTGTGCATAATAAATAAAGTGAAGTATTTATGAAATAGCTGGAAACTTGGAGGTTATAATGGATATAAGAAAAATGATTGGAGAAGCTACTGATTATGACAAGAAAGTAGCACTCGAAAAGAAAAAGCCAAAAAGCTGGTGTAAGAGTGTTAGTGCATTCGCAAATACTTTTGGTGGCAGCTTGGTTTTCGGCATTTCGAATGATGATGAGCTTATTGGATTAGAAAATGCAGAAGCAGACGCAGAGACGATAAGCGAAGAAATCAAAAACAGAATAAGTCCTGTTCCAGAGTTCAAGTTGAAATTTGATAAGATTAACGATAAAAAATTCATTGTCCTTGATGTTTATGCAGGCGGGGAAACTCCATATTATTATGCAGCAGATGGAACTACAGAAGCTTATGTTCGTATAGGTAGTGAAAGTGTAAAAGCAGATTCCACTGAATTAAAAAGACTGGTTTTGCGTGGAAGAAATTCATCTTTTGATATGCAAAATTCCGGTTATAAGTTGGAAGATTATTCATTTTCACATTTAAAAGCACGATATCATAAAGTCAGTAAAAACAGTTTTGATAATAAATTTTTTACCTCGTGGAATATTGCAGATGGCAGTGGGAACTTGACTAATGCAGGAGCTTTGCTTGCAGATGAATCTCCTATATGGTATTCACGGGCTTTTTGCACAAGATGGAATGGGTTAAAGAAAACGGAGGCTATAGATAGTGATGAATATTCAGGAAGTATAATATATTTGCTGTCAGAGAGTTCTGCTTTTATTAGAAGAAATATGAAAGTAAAGTGGAAAAAGTTACCTGAGTCCAGAGTGAATTTATCAGATTATATTGAGAGAAGTTATTTTGAAGCGCTTGTTAATGGATTTATACACAGAGATTATCTTATTACAGGTGGAGAAGTACATGTTGATATATTTGATGACCGTTTAGAAATATATTCGCCGGGTGGTATGGTTGATGGTACTATAATTCAAGATAGAAATATTGATTATGTTCCATCAGAAAGAAGAAATCCTTTGTTAGCAGATATATTTGCAAGGTTAGATTATATGGAACGTAAGGGCAGTGGTCTTGGACTAATCAGAGATGAATACAGCAATGCTCCCAATTATATACAGGGAAAAGAACCGATATTTTACTCTGATTCTACGCAATTTAGAATTATTCTGCCAAATTTGAATTATAAGAATAAAATTGTTGACAGATTAATAAAAAATGGTAAGCGAGGCAGGGTACAAGATGGGGTACAAGATGGGGTACAAGATGGGGTACAAGATGGGGTACAAGATAATAATAAAGTGATAAATCTTATTGCGGATGATATAACTGGTCAGGTTACCACCATAGAGTTTTTGGAATATTGTAAATTGCCTAGAACAAGAGCAGAAATGCAGGAATTTTGCGGATTGGCTGCGAGAAGGAGTTTTAATGAAAGGTATTTGAATCCCTTATTAGAGAAAGGTTTATTAAAAATGACAATACCGGATAAGCCAAGAAGTAAAAATCAAAGGTATTATTCGGAATTATAGAGGGATTCTACTTACAAATCATGTTCATTGGGCTTATGCCTTTCCCGTGACCTCTTTTCGCTTTTCTTTTGAGAAATCAAAGCTTTTTTCTGTGCTATCCTGTCAGCAATCGTTGATTTTCTCTCAGTGGATTTTGACGGCTGCTTTTCTGTACTGGGTGCATTTGGAGAAACTGTTTTTTGATAGTTATTTTGAATCTTTTCTTTATAAAAAGAATTGTATTTTTCAATATCATCTATTTCACTGCTGGCATAATAATCATAGTATTGTTCATCAGATGCTCCTATTTTTAAATCATCAGAAGTAAGTATTTTTAAGTGCGTGCTACTTTCGATATAGTCGCTAAGTGGTATAACCGCTTCTTTAAAAATATCACACAAAAGACTACAATCTGCCATATCAAACGATAATTGACTTGCTTGCAACATTTTTTTATGTGTCGTACATGATAAATCAAACCTATAGTCACAAGAAAGGCAAACCAATCGTGCAAATTCTCTTTGTGCTCTGCCGTTTCCCTCTCTAAACGGGTGTAATGCATTCAAATCAGCATAATTTTCTGCTAAAACCTTTATAAATTCTGCTCTGTTGTTTTTATATTGTTCACATTGTGAATAATACTTATTAAACACAGATTCTCCATAACTTTGAATACAAGATGTTGTACAAAATAAATTTCCTTTTCCAATTTCAACTGTTCTTATCTCTCCGGCCCAGTTATAAATATCTTGGAATATATATTTATGAATTTTTCTCAGGTGCGGAAAATCAAAATTTCCAGCTATTGGATGTTGTTGCAGCTCTTGAATTCTAATAAAAGTAAGCTTCTTTTCTGCTTGGAAAAGATTTTCTTTATTTTTAATATTCAATTTATTGATTAAAATCTCTGTATCAGGATAACAATATTTATTATCTGCCATATTCCCTTATTACCTCTTGTCTTACTTCTTCGGATGACAATTCTCCATTTGCAACCTTTAACATCTTTTCAAGAAAATCTTTGGAAAAATACATATCTTCAATTGCCATTGTTGAAACCACCTGTCTTACCATGTCATTCGGTTGTAATATTGGCATTTCTTTCATATACTTAACCTCTCTTTCTTACGAATCCTGTCTGTTTCATTTCTCAACTGGTTGTTATGCCGCCGAACTCATTGCTTTTTTGATTATATAATAGCATGCCAGCCCTTGATTTTCAAGGAATTTGGAGCTGTAAGGTTCGAGGCTGTCCGGCTTTGACATACAAACATCGCCTTTCCACCATAAAATCTACTGCCCCAATTATTTGTCTAATCTTATTATACATAAATATGGGTAGCTATCATACAATTATACATTCTTGAATAAATGGAGTAAATACAGTATGATTCTATCTGTTTCTCCTATACTGTGCTTCCATGTCAAAATGGGTGTAATGCATTCAAATTAGCATAATTTTATGATAAAAATTTCAAAATGTCTCCCCAAACCGGACAGAAAGTTTACTGCTGACAGACTTACGGCATACTTGCTTCCGGAAGCACTGCGGCAAAAACAGTTTATGAAAAAGGTTATCATGTAACGGAAGCCTGTGTTTTGACAGACAACAGAACTCCGCAACCGCAGGAAAGGCAAGACAAGTTAGTGTTGACTAACCGGGGGGGGGTAGTACAATATCTATATATTTTGATAAACAAAGGAGGAGAACTATGAAAAAGAATAATTGTAAAGGGTGGTTATCCGCCCTGCTCACCATGACACTGGCAGTCACCCTGTTTGCCGGCATTCCGGCAGGCAGCATGGAAAGCGTACAGGCAGCTACGGCACTGAACAATCCAATGACAAGCAGTGACGGCATAGTGACTTATGACTGTGTGTACTTTGGGAATTACTGGCAGGAAGATACGAATGGAGATGGGAAAGCGGACAAACAGGATGCAAAGCAGCCCATTAAGTGGCGGGTGTTATCTGTGGATGGCAATGATGCATTTTTGATTGCGGACAGGAATCTGGATATGCAGAGATATAATACTACTTTATCTACTTCCGTAACATGGGAAACCTGTACGATGCGGAGCTGGCTGAATGGTTATGACAGCAGCCAGAACAGCTGTGGAACGGATTACAGCGGAAAAGGGGCAAGTTTTATTGGCAATGCGTTTACAGCCGGTGAACAGAATGCCATTTTAAATACAACGTTAGAAAATGCAGATAATTCGTATTACGGTACGGCTGCAGGGAATGCGACAACAGATAAGGTGTTCCTGTTGTCGGAAGAGGATATAGCGAATCCGGCGTATGGATTTTTAAATTATGAGTTAAAAAACGGAAATGGAAATCCGGTAGGAAAGATAGGGGATTACAGTATTTATGATTACGCAAAGCTTCGGTATAATACCGGATTTGCAAAAGGAAGTGATACAGCTTCCGGGGCTGCATGGACATCCGAGATTGGAACAGGGTGGTGGTGGCTGCGGTCACCGGGCGATTATTCGGATAACGCTATGCTTGTGTTTCACTTTGGTGTGGTCGCTCAGGATGGTTACTGTGTTTACTTCGATAATTTGGCGGTTTGTCCGGCTTTGCATTTGAATCTTTCATCTTCTAATCTCTGGTCTTATGCCGGAACCGTGAGCAGTGATGAAAGCGGCACAGAGGAAGAGAATCCGCCATCAAGTGGTGAGGAGGAGCAGACCGTCAAAATACAGAAATTAAAAATTTCCGCTGTTTCCCAAAGGCTGGCGGTAGGAAAGAAGGTAAAATTATCGGTATCCATTACGCCGAAAAATGCCAGCAGCAAAACGCTTCGCTGGGAGAGCTTCAATTCCCGGTATGCGACGGTAGATGCCAAAGGCAGGGTAACCTTAAAAAAGAAAGGGGCAGGAAAAACCGTTACGATAACTGCTGCTGCAAAGGACGGAAGCAATAAAAAGGCAGCCTTGAGGATTAAGATTATGAAGCATGCCGTAAAGAGTATCAAGCTGGAAGCAAAGAAAACCTCGGTCAAGGCAGGAAAGAGCATTACGGTAAAACCAACGATAAAGACAACCGGAAAGCAGGCAAACAAAACCTTGAACTGGACATCCGGCAATACGAAATATGCTACGGTGACAAAAAAGGGAAAAGTAAAGACGAAGAAAGCCGGAAAAGGAAAAACGGTTAAGATTACGGCAAGCTCCACCGATGGAAGTAATAAGAAAGCCAGCATAAAGATTAAGATAAAGTAGGATGTTTGACGATAAAATAAGGGTGCATCAGTCGTAGAAAACTACAAATAATAAGCTGTATAGGGATTATAAGTAATTAAGGGGATGGTCATTTAACGGCTGTCCCCTTTGCAGTATAATAGGAAGCTTCCGGAATATTGAAAGGTGTCTGGTGGCGGCAGGATGTTGCTGGGTGCTGTTTCTATTTTGATTATCCGAATTTTTCATGCAAGTTTTATTGTAAATGGGAACAGCCTTTTGTATAATTAGATAAAAGCAGGAGAAACTTATATCCTATCTTCTGTCCTGCTTCTAAGGAATTGATAAGGTGCAGAACGAAACGACACAGGCAACATCTACGCAGGAAGTAAAGGCAAAGCGTACAGCGAAAAATAGTGTATTTTTAGACCTTTTCAAGGACAAAAAGTATCTACTTGCGCTGTATAAAATGCTACACCCAGAGGACATCAAAGTAACGGAAAATTCGATAACTGATGCGACAATAGAAAATGTGTTGACCGATAATCTATTTTGGGCAGAACGGACAAAACTTGTATGGGAGCAGGAAAGTCAAAATGCCAAAGCCTGAACTTTATGTGATTTTCACAGGAAATAAAGGCGAAAAACCCGATACAATATCTTTATCCAAAGAGTTTTTTAATGGTGCGGATATTGACATTGAGGTAAAAGCAAAAGTTATTTATGAAAGCGATACC
>JAMPFJ010000041.1 GCA_023664535.1 Bacteroidales bacterium | reverse complement strand
AAAGGATAAGTGCATAACCACTCATTTCTATTGGCTATACACTTATTATACGAGGGTTTATATGGATGGACAGACAATGACAACGGAAGACTGGAAATCCTATTTAGGAATTTCAGAAGAACCGGAAGAAGTAACGCCGGAAGATGATGTGGAAGGGGAGTGGGAATATGTCAGGAAGCTTTGACCGGGTAATGGAAGAGCGGAAGAAGCTGGTGAATCGGATTATTGAAAATATGAAAAATGGCTATATCCTGCCGAAACCGCAATGGAACAGTACATTCTCTTTTCATAATCCGGTATCTCACGCCCGGTATCGTGGTGCAAATATGCTAAAGCTTTATCTGGCGGCAGAGACAGCAGGATATCAGGACAGCCGGTGGATGACATTTAAACAGGCACAGCAGATGGGCTACAGGGTTAAGAAAGGAGCGAAAGGTGTACGGCTGGAAAAGTATATTTTTACCAGGCAGGAGGAGCAGTTAAATGAGGATACCGGAGAGATGGAAAAAGTGACGGTACGCCTTGACCGCCCAATGGTCAATAGCTTTGTTGTATTTAATGGAGAACAAATAGAAGGTATTCCCGAATTTGAGCCAATGAAGCCGTTGGAAGAAAGCGATGTATGGAAACTGGCAGACCAGCTGATTGCGAGCAGTGAATGTCCGGTGAATGAGAAAAAACAGGACAGGGCATTTTACAAACCGATGGAAGACAGCATTACCTTACCGCCAAGAAATGTATTTGTATCTCCGGAAGCATTTACTACTGTTCTTATGCATGAAATGGTACATAGCACAGGACATTCAAGCAGACTGAACCGTCAAATGCTGAATATGTTTGGAAGTGTTGAGTATGCAAAGGAGGAATTAAGAGCGGAGCTGGGCAGTTATTTTATGGGTTCGGATTTAGGGATTGAGGGAAGTGAAGAATTGCTGGCTTCACATACTCAATACCTGGAGAGCTGGATTGGTGTATTGGAGAAAGACCCCAATGAGTTATTCCGGGCTTGTTCAGATGCGCAAAAAGCAGTTGACCGGTTGAGTGATAATCTGGAACGGTATCTGGAACAAGTTAAAGAAAAGGCTGCTGAAAAGCATTCGGTAAAAATGGATTTGGATGAATATCTGGGCAGGCAGGGGCTAAGTTCGCCGGTTAGTGACTATACAATGGATAAAACAAAAATCCCGCATGGTGAAACTGAACGGCAGAGACAGAAGAGGCTGAATGAGACAGATAAAGCAATAAGGGATTACCATTCCCGCAGAAATGAGGCAATAGAGGAGTATCATGCAAAAGTTGAAAAGGGGGAGATAATTTCTAAAACAAAAGAGGAGAGAAAGCTGGAAAAGGCGCAGGGTCATCCGGATAATGCCAGTGTACAAGCAGCTAGAAGAATGCTGGTGAAAAGAGGAATGATGAGTGAAAATGAACTCAAAAACAAGATAACGGAGTGGGATGCAAATATTACACAGTATGAAGCAGCTATTGAGGAGGCGTTAGAAGCAGCGGAACTGCAGGAGACAGCATTTGAAATGGAGATGTGAATCCGGAGGAAGCGACAGAAAGTAAAGAGAGAAAGAAGGTAAAACAATATGGCAAAACATGTATTTGAAGCGTTTGTAACAAATCTGGGTAAATATACGGAAGGGGAGCTTAGCGGAGAATGGTTAGGGTTTCTACAACAAATGAAGAAATACAGCGGGTACTTAAAAGCATCGGTATCAACAAAGAGTATGAAGAATACTTTGTTACAGAGTATAACAGCGAAACGGTAAAGGGACTGAATAATCATTTGGGTGAATATGAAAGTATAAATAATTTAAACTATCTTGCCGGGCGTATTCAGAAAATGACACCGGGAGAGCTGGAGGAATTTAATGCCATTATGGATAACAATATCGATGTAGAGCAGGATGGTGCGGTTGGATGCATTAACCTGACAGGCAATCTGGATAAATGTAATTATTATCCTGGTATTAATGACGAGGAGGAATTAGGCATATTTCGTGTGAAAGAAGTAAATGATTTTAATCCCGAAAGTGCCATGGGTGAATTTGCAATGTATTTTGACTATGAAGCATATGGAAGAGACTTTTCCATTAATGACGGCGGCATCTTCACCGATAATGGATATTTAAGCCAAACCGGAGAAGAATGGGAACTTGAATATGATGGGAAGCGTGAAAATATTCCGGATGAGTATAAGTTAAAAAAATCTCCGGAAGTGCAGAACCGTGAGGAGGTGAAAACTTTAGATGAAGCGGTTGAAGAGGCATTAGAAGCAGCGGAACTGCAGGAGGCGGCATTTGAAATGGAAATGTAAGGAGGATGTTTATGCACAATATTGTTATGCAGGCAGATATGGATGAGTTAAAGGAGGGAGAGCGGTTAGACTTTCGGAATGCTTATATCACTGCGGATATCCGTAAAAACTTTACCCGGGCGGATTTTTCGGGGGTAAGATTCCACGATATCAGGATGGAAGGAGCAGTATTTACCGAGTGTGATTTTTCTGAGGCAACGATAATGGCGGATATTACAAATGTGAAATTCATCCGGTGCAATTTTGATAAAGCGACATTTATATATGCGCATGTACATGCTTCCGTTATGCAGGCAAATTCTTTTCAACAAACCCAATTTGTTAATTCTTCTATCAGAGGAACGGAGATAAGCGGAAACAATTTCAAGGAAGCGAAAATGGATGAGGTTGATATGAGTTTCAATACCAGCCGGGAAGCCAATATTCATATAGAGACCATTCAGTATGAATCTTCCGAAACAGCCAATGAGGAATTGGAAAGAATGAAAGAAAGCGGGATAAGTGAGGTATCCGGGCAGGCATACCGGGAAAGTGAGCAGGTAAATGTGCGCCCTCCGGAAGAAAAGATTGTTATGGAACTTACTCCCGGAGAAATGCTGATGATAAAGAAATGCATAAGGGAATTTTGGGACAGGCAGCCTGTCGGGACATGGCAGAGTGACTTGATGCATTCATTAAGGCTTAAGGTTGATGCAGCATACCAAAAACCGGTTATGACACAGGATGAATTTCAGCAGGCATTACTTAAGGAAAAGGAATCCTGGATGGAGGAAGATACCGGTAATCCCCGGCTTACGAAGGCATTGGCGGAAGGAATGGTGGAAATGAAAGGAGAGGAGTTAAGATTCTATTACCAGATAGAAACGGAGCATAATTATGACGCCGCAATCGAGGAAGCGCTGGAAGCAGCAGAGGTTCAGGAAGCGGAATTTGAAATGGAAATGTAAGGAGGCAGGAAATGGCGAAAATCAGATTTACCATCAATAAGAAAACGCTGGTTATGGAGCAGGGAGACGGTTACACCTTAACAAGGGTACCACAAAGCAACATGGAGTATTACCTGCTCCTGCGGCAGCAGGATATTCTTTCTGATGACGGAAAGACGCTGGTTACAGAATGGGAGAGTGACCAGGAAATGAATGTACTCTCCCGTACTTATGATGTTGAGAAAGACAGACTCAGACAGCCGACATTAAAGGAGGCGATTGCAGCAAAGGATGATGCGTCTGCGTCAGTCCGGATAAAGGCGGAAGAACTTTATTCGGATTATTATGAATATGATGAAAATATGGACCCGGAAGAAAGGGAGAAGAGAGCCCGGATACGTGAACAAAAAAGACAGGAGGCATTAGAGCGTTCAGGCAGAGCGAAGAGGGCAGACAGGCAGAACGCCAAAGAGAGCAGTAAACAAACCGCAGAAAAACAGAGTAAAGGCAATAACCGGAAAGAGCAGACAACGGAGGAGACTCCACAGGAAGAAAGACCCAAGCACTATGACAGGAGACAGTTCCGGGAGATAAAAAAAGGTATTCAAAGGAGACTGAATACTGAGCAGTATGCAGACATCAATTTTTCTGCGGAGCAGATGCGGGAGCTGCGACTGGCTATGCAGGCAGGGGTAAACGTTACCAAATATAATAATCCGGTCATTTCTGCAGAGCATATGAAGGAACTGCGCCTGGGTGCGGCAAACGGAGTGGAGCTAGATTTGGGCAAACTGGACCAGACCCGGTATAATGCGGAGCAGATTAGGGAGCTGAGAATTGGTTTTGAAAAGAAGCTGAATGTAAACAAATTTCTGAATCCGGCATATGATGCCGCCCAGATGCGTGAGCTTCGGATTGGTCAGCAGGCAGGGCTTGATACTTCTTCTTACGAAAACCCGCACTATTCTGCAGAGCAGATGATAACGATAAGACATCAGCTTGTCTTACAGAATATCCGGGAAATATTAAAACGGCTGGTGGAAGATATCCGTTTGTGGATTACAGAGAAAGCAGAGCAAGCCATTGAAAAGATGAAAGCCTCATACCAGAAGAGGGAGCCGATGACTAAGGAGCAGATAAAGGAAGCCAGGATGAATGAGGCGGTAAAAGATATTAAAGAAACGCTGATTCAGTCAGAGCTGCTGCCGGAATCAGCATACCAGGACAAAGAGCTTGACCAAAAGATTAGGGAAAGAATAGAAGAGCTTGCCGCTTTTGCGGAAAGGCATCCGGAAAAGGATATGGAGCAGGAGGTAAACAGGGCGGCACAGGATGTATGTGAAGAAGCCGGAGCGGATATGCAGAATACAAAGGCGGAAAAGGTTGTAGAAATGCAGAGCCGTGAGGAAGTGAAAACCTTAGATGAGGCAGTTGAAGAAGCATTGGAAGAAGCAGAGCAGATGGAGGAGGTATTAGAAGAGGAATCATGGGAAATGATGCAATAAAGCAGCTGCATAAAAATAGCTGCCGCTTCGCAATTTGTAAATGGTGAAGCGGCAGTTTTTTATTCGGGAAAAGCGGATAAGGAGGTGAAGGACAATGGATTTGGACAGGGTGGAGCTGTTGGCAAAGCTGGAAAAAGTACTGGATATTCCGGAAAAAGAGAGGCTTACCGAATGGTATGGGGATTATGCGTTATACGAACCGAAGCTGGATGTCAAACAGACAGATATTGACAGGCGGATTGAGGAACTGAACAAACAAATTGTTCATGGAAACACGGTGACTGTTGAGGTAAAGGGAAGTTTTTCCCGCAGGATTGAGGTGGAAAATGCAGAAGGATTTGAAGAAGCAGTGAATATGGTAAAAGAGCGATTTGACAAACAGGGTTTTATCCTGGATGCAGAGGATGTGGAGCAGGTTAGCTATAACCTGACGGAGCAAAGGAGGAATAGAATGCAAAAACGATTATTTGTGGATTTAGACGGGACTTGTGCGGTATGGCAGCCGGTAGCCGAGGAGCAGCTTTTGGAAAAAGGATATTACCGGAATCTTCCGGAATATGAAAATGTGGTGGCAGCGGTCAATCATATTGTAGAACATCATCCGGAAATGGAAGTATTTATTCTATCCAAATACCTGACAAACAGTGACTATGCACTACAGGAAAAGGATGAATGGGTATCGGAGCATTTGCCGGGTATTGATAAAGAGCACCGTATTTTTGTGCCATATGAAATGGATAAACGGGATATGATTCCCGGTCAGCTTAGGGAAACGGATTATCTGTTAGATGATTACACCAAAAATTTTGACAACTGGCAGCCTCCGGCAAGAGGAATCAAGTTACTAAATGGTATTAACCACACAAAAGGAACGTGGCAGGATGACCGGATATCCATGATGCGAAATCCGGAAGACCTTGCCGACAGTCTGGTAAAAATTATCGAAAAGGGAGAGAGGATTCTTGACCAGCCGGTACAGAACACATCAAGCCTTCAAATGGAGGAGCAGAAAACTTTAGATGAGGCAATAGACCAGGCATTGGAAGCAGCGGAAGCGGCAGAATTTGAATTAGAGATATAGTAAGAACCAGCAGCAGAGAAATCTGCTTTTTTTATTGCGAAGAAAGGAGGCAGACAAATGGCAGGACGGCAAATGAAGAGGTTTTCCGATGAGCAGGTCGAGCGGGCAAAAAGGGTAGATGTTGTGGATTATGCCAGAAGCCAGGGACTGGAGCTTATCCGAAACGGCTCATGGTATAGGGCTAAACACAAAGGCGGGCTGTATTTCCACCGGGAAGGAAATACCTGGCACTGGGCTACACGGGGAGTCGGCGGAACGGGTGCAATAAGCCTGTGTATGGAGCTGGAAGAAAAGACCTTCGTGGAAGCAGTAAAAACCCTGTTAGGAGAGGAAATGGATGTAATCCGCCATACACCGGACTGGGTTCCGGCTCCGGAACCGGAAAAAGAATTTGTCCTTCCCCAGAAGAATGCGTCTTATAAGCATATGTACGCATACTTAACGAAGTCCAGGGGAATTGATGTGGAAATCATCAAGGATATGGTGAAAAAGGGGCTTCTTTACGAAAATACCCAGAAAAGCTGCGTGTTTGTCGGAAAGGATAAAGACGGTATAGCAAGGCATGCGTCGGTACGTTCCACCAATACAACAGGTAAGGTTTTTAAGCAGGATGTTCCGGGGAGCAAGAAGCAGTTTTCCTTTTCAATATCCGGCACATCTAAAACGTTGAACGTATGTGAAGCGCCGATAGACGTACTGTCTTATATGACGTTTCAAAAGATTCATGGCATGGCAAGGGAAGATTCGTATCTTGCGCTGGGCGGTGTTGCGGATAAGGCGCTGGAACGCTTTTTGGATGAACATAAGGATATTGAGAAGATAAGGGTGTGCACAGACAATGACCCGTACCTGAATACTATCTGGGAGGAAGAAAACCTCAAGGAAAAAGTAATGAATATTGAAAAAGGAAATAAGGTAAAGGAGACGGATGACAGTATAATATTCCGGACGTATTCAGATTATTCAAAATTTATTGCCAAGAATGCGGAAGCTTCCGTGAAATATGTGGAGTTTCCTAAAGAGCAGCTGACGTTGGCGGATGAGGATACTTATACTGTTGATATTGCCGGGGAACAGGAATATACGCTGTATGAATCCATGAATAATTATGGTAAAGGTATTGGAGAAAAAGTATCAGGAAGGGATTTATATAATGAGCATTTCTTTAAATTACCTGCCGGAGAAAGGGCGGCATATTCCATTCATGAAAAGTATGGAAAGGAATATAAGGTAACCAGGCACCGCCCGGTACATAAGGATTTTAATGAAGACCTGGTTTTGCACCGGCAGCTGAATACCAAAATGCTGGAACAGGCAGGGATTAGTAAACGGTTAATTGACTGGTATAAAGCAGAGCCGGATGCCTTTACCTTTAAAGATGGCGTGCTGCAGATAGAGGGAAAAGAACACCTTGTTGTCTGCGATAATCCGCTGGAAATGTTTGCTTTTATGCACCAGGAAGAACAGGAGTATATCAGTAAGCATGGGGAGAACCAATATGAAGCTTTTCAGCATTTTATTGCGTATAAAAGCACAGACCAGGTTGTGGATTACGTAAAGGAGCATCCGGATATTAACGTAGTCTGGGTAGCCACCAGAAGAACTCCGGAGGCGGCTGCAGTAACGGAACAGATTAAGAAAAGCCTTGCGGATAATCCCTTAATCGGGGTTGGCAGGCTGACGCCACGGCTTGACCGGTATTCGGAAGACGTCCGGGAAATGAACCGGTTAGCGGAAGCGTTGGAACAGGTACCCATGGAAGAACTGCAGCAGATAGAAGCTGCGGCAGGGCTGGAGATATGAGAGGTATTCCCATGGAAAATTCAAAAAGCGAAGCTGGCATGGCAGGGGTTTCTCTTCTGAAATACCGTAAGTGCGAAGCACTTAGGGGCAAGCTTCCTGTTTGTGGATGCACTTGTGCCACAAGTGCATCGCAAACAGCTTGCCAGGGTGTTCCCCCTGGACCCCAATATTTGGGAAGTGTCCCAAACCCTCTGTAGAATGCAGATGAATAATCCCCTTTAAAAAATGGTATGATTATGGTATAATTGACCCATGAAAGGAGTGAGGCATATGCCACAGATTATACCGATAAAGGATTTAAAAAACACATCTGAGATTTCAGAAATGTGTCATGCAGTTTCGGAGCCTATTTATATTACAAAGAATGGGTATGGTGATATGGTACTGATGAGTATGGAAACTTATGAATCACAATATAATCGAGAAAAGATATATCGGGAACTGGAGATTTCAGAACGGCAGATAGAAGAAGGAAAGATATTAGATGCAAAGGAGGCATTGGACAGCCTGAGGAGAAAATATGACTTATAAGATAGTGGTTTCAGAAAGAGCGAATATGCATTTGGATAATATTCTTTCCTATATTGTTTATAAGCTCAAGAATAAGCAGGCAGCTAGAGCTGTATATGATGATGTGAAGAATATGTATGATAAGCTGGAATATATGGCAGGTTCAGTTGCATTATGTGAAGATTCATATCTGGCAGAAAAAGGCTACCATAAACTGGTACTCGATAAACATGATTATATACTCCTGTTTCAAATATATGATGATATAGTTTATGTCAACGGTATTTTTCATATGTTAGAGAATTACAGGGAAAAATTATAAGAAAATAGAAACAGCAGGCAGACGGTTATTTGTATTAATACAGATAGCCGTTTTTTTGATGTGAAAACAGGAAAGGAGGTGGTGCAGCCGGTTGGGTAAATATATTGATATTCATTTCCGGCTGGCAGACCGGAAAGAAAAGGAAGCAATAGAGCAGGCAGCTTTTGCGGCAGGAAAAACCGTATCGGAATATGCCAGGGAAATCCTTCTTGCAGCATCGGATTATCAATGGACAGCGTTGCCCGGTGTGCAGGGGAAGCCATTGCGGCAGCCAGGCGGAAGAAAGGGAAAGGATATGCATATCCGCTTTTCGGAAGAGGAACTGGCATATTATCTGGAGCAGGCGAAACAGGCAGGCTGTTCCGTATCGGAGTATATCCGCAGAAGCGCCAACGGAAACAGGGTTTATGTTATTCCCGGCATGAAAGAGCTGGCAAAGCAGATAGCAAAGCTTGGTGTAAACATCAACCAGCTTACTGTACTGGCACACCAGGGAAAAATCAGGGAGGTGGATTTGTTTGCCTGCAATGACACGCTAAAACAGATTTTGCGGCAGCTGGTTCAGCTGACGAAACAGAAAAAAGGGTAAGGTGAAAGATATCGGAACAATAACTTTCCATAACGGAAAAAGTGAAACAAAAGCCGGAGCCGGTCACCGGGGCTACCATACGCTGCAGTCCCTGCGGGATGCTTTGGATTATATCATGCATAAAAACAAGACGGAGCCATGGCTGATTAGCACACTGAACTGTAATGCGGCGACCGCCTATGAGGAAATGGTTTTATGCAAGGAAATGTACGGCAAGGCAAAGGAGGATGGAAGAAACCGGATGCTGATTCATTTTTCGCAGAACCTGGCTGAAGGCGAGACTAATCCGGAGACGGCGCATGAAATAGCGGGGAAGCTGGCACAGCATCCATTGTTTAAAGGGTTTCAGGTGGTATATGCAACGCATGTGGATACCAGGAAACTGCATACGCATTTTGTGATTAACTCCGTGAGCCTGGAGGACGGGCATCATTGGCAGCTGTCGCCGAAGGAGCTTCAGGAACTTAAAGATTACTCGGATTCGATTCTCCGGGAATACGGTTTGTATATTGTTCCGGAAAGAGATGCGGAGAACAGGGCAGAGACTTATAAGCATCAGCTGCAGGTAAGGATGGAGCAGCAGGGGACATCATGGAAATACGAAACCTATCTGGCGGTTAATGCCTGCATGGAAGCTGCTGTCAGCAGGGAAGAGTTTATCCGGGAAATGAACAGGCTTGGTTACCAGGTGGAGTGGAGCGGTACGAGGAAGTATGTTACTTTTATTGATTCCGATGGACATAAACTCCGGAATAAAAAGCTGTATCCGCAGTCCCGGTTCTCGAAGGAAGCCATGGAAAAGCGGTTTGCGTTAAACCGGCAGTACCGGGAAATGCAAAAGGAGCAGGAAAAAGAACAGCTGATGGATACGGCATACGGGATACTAAGGTTAGCAAACAGCATCCGCAAAAACAGTGGGACTAAATACCCGATGCAGAAAATGGAAAAGGATTATACCTCCGCCGCTGCCAGAAAAGAGCAGGCGAAGGAGGCACAGAAAGGACGTGGTATCGATTGGGAAAATGAACGATGAAAGTGGAATAAAAAAAATCTTAAGGGCAGTAAAAAAGGACAAAAGCGTTCTCTTTTTGCTGCTTTTTCTCGTGTGTGCGGTAATTTATATCAACCTGTATGTGACTGCGGTTTTTACCAGAATGATAGAGGTAAAAGAACTGGTTTTTGGAATACAGGTAGTAAAAGAAATTTTTACCAGCGGGGAAAAGATAAAAACATTTGCCTGTGTGGCGGCATTGGAGTTTGCCTTGTATCTGTATCTTAGCATGAACAGGCAGGACTACCGGTCTAAGCTGATTGAGATTACGCCGGATATCCATATTCCGGCGCCGGCAGGACAAAACCAGTTTGGAAGCGCATGGTGGTTAAAAGAGAGCAAATTTAAGCAGGCATTTAAAAGCCAGGTGATTCCGGAAGCCATACTGGAAAAGGAGATAAACGAATTTGAAATCCCGTCAGGCGGGCTGGTGCTGGGAAAAGAAGATATCAGGAAAGGGGAGCGGATATATTATCTGGACACGGATACCCATGTACTCTGCATCGGAGCTACCCGTTCGGGGAAGACGAGGTGCAGCGTGCTCCCGACAATAGGCTTTTTAGGGCTAGCCGGTGAGTCCATGATTGTAACGGATATTAAGGGTGAGCTGTCAGACTATACCAGACCGTATCTGGAAAGCCTGGGATATGAAATTGTAGTGATTAATTATTCCGAGCCGCAGTATTCGGACTGCTGGAATTACCTGCAGCCAATCTGTGATTTTGTGGATGCCGGAGATATTCCGGCAGCAATCGATGCCACATGGGATTTGACGGCGCAGTTTGTCGGGGAAGCGAAAGGCGAAAAAATCTGGAATGATGGTGAAGCATCCATGATAGCGGCGTCCATTATGGCAGTTGTGTATGATAACAGAGAGCCGAAGAAGTGGAGATACCGGAATCTTGCCAATGTCTATTACTTTTTAATCAATATGTGCAAGTCCGTGATGGTGGGCAAAGGGAAAATACTTCCGTTAAGCATTTATGTCAGTAGGTTAAGCGACAGCCATCCGGCAAAGGGGCTGTTAGGGGTATCCGATATTGCGCCGGACAGGACAAGGGGCTCATTCTATACTGCCGCAGTCATGACGCTGAAACTGTTTACCAATCCATATATTGCCAATATGTCTTCCCGTTCGAGTTTTGACCCGGCGGAGCTGGGTGATAAGAAAATGGCAGTGTTCCTTGTGCTTCCGGATGACCGGACAACCTACCACTCCCTGGCAACGCTGTTTATCTCCCAGGCATATACCATTCTCTCGAAAAAGGCAGAGAAGAACGGCGGGCGGATAAATAACCGGGTAAATGTGGTGGCGGATGAGTTTGGTAATTTTTCCAAGCTGTCCGCTTTTGCCCAGATGATGACCGTAGGCGGCGGAAAAGGAATCCGGTTTTACCTGTATCTGCAAAGCCTGGCACAGCTGGAAGAAAAATATGAAAAAACCGGGGCAAGGATTGTAACTGGAAACTGCGAGACATGGGTGTACCTGCAGACCGATGATGATGAAACCTTAAAGGAAATCAGCGGAAAGCTGGGAAAATATACTACGCAGTCCTACAGCACCAGTGCCAATTCCAACCGTTCTGCGAGCAGAGTGACGTCAACCGGTTCATCCAACCAGCTAACCGGGAGGGAGCTGTTAACCCCGGACGAGGTTGCAAAGATTAAAAGACCGTATGTCCTGGTTACATCAAGGAATGCGCCGGCAATGATGTACGCACCGGATATGAGCCGGTGGTATTTTAATGAACTGTTCGGCATGGGAGACCAGGAACATAACCGGAAGCTCCGGGTAGCACGCAGGGAGCAGAGGGTAAGGCATGCCGTATCCCAGCAGATAGAGCTGTGGGGAATATGGAATGTCATTATTGATACCGCAAAGATGAAGCAGAAAGAAAAGGAGGCAAAGGAAAAAGAAAAGGAAATCCAGCAGGCGCTGCTGGAGCAGCAAAATGACCAGATGTAAAATGAAAGGAATGGAAGGAAATGAAAAAAGAATTAAAAGTGTTTTGGCTGAAGGCAAAACTGTTGTTTTTGAATGTATGTATCGGTATCGGGCTTAGTTTATGCTGTGGAGGCAGTGTATATGCTAAGGGAACGGGAATCGGACAAAGTATATACGTCACCGGAACCAAGAAACTGCTGAAGGATGCCCTTACTGCCCTGCAGGTAATTGTGGGGCTTGCCGCCCTGGTGCTCTGGGTATTCTGGGAGATACAGAAAAAGATGGGTGATGAAAATGAAGAGAGCAGGCTGAGCAAGCGGCAGAAGACCACCATTATCAGTGTGATTATTGCGGAAACTATTATGACGTTATTCAATGTAATCGGTTCTTATTATGGAATATCCTTCAGTTAGGAGGCGCTTATGGCAACAGAAATATTAAGAAGACTACTTTCTGATTTATTCCTGAATAATGCAATCATAGATTATTTTATGGTTGTAATCGATTTTAATACGGTTTTCAGCTGTGAGACGGTTTTTGAAAATCAGGTCGGGGTAAATATTGAACCGATAACGAAGGTGATATTCCAGTATGCTTTCTGGCTGCTTTTGCTGAAGTTTGCCTGGAAGCTGTTTGATACTTACATGCTTGGCGCAGACGGGAACGAGGATGCTGATGCCATGGTTTATGTCATCAATCTGGGAAAAGCAATTTTTGTTTCCCTGGCATTCGGACTGCTGTTTAACAAAATGCTGGGAATAGGAAATACGGTTGCCTCAGACATCCTGGCAAAAGCAAAGCTGAAGCCGCTGGATTATGCCAATGCATGGGCAGCAATTATCTTTCCGGCATCGTCACTGTTGAATGAGGTTCTGCTTGGCGTATATGGCTGCTTGGGGATTTTTTTGTCAATTAAATTTATTTTAAATGCGGTTCAGCTGGTGTATCTGCGGATGGGAATTGCCTTTGCAGCAGCCGGTCTGCTGGATTCGGATAAAGGAGTGTTCAATCCGTATATGAAAAAGTTTTTTCAGATTCTGTTTGCGGTGGTCATCCAGGTAATGAGCTTTAAACTCAGTATGGCGGCGCTGTTAAAAGTATCCTGGCTATGGGCATTTGCCTTATTGGCGATGGCATTAAAAGCGCCGGCATGGTTATCCGAGTTTATCATGACCAGCCAGGGCGGAGGAGGAAAGCTTCAGCAGGCGCTGTATTCTTTCAGCATTCTGCGGTCATTTAAGAAAGCATAGGAGTAAAAAATGGATGAAATTGTAGAACTGATTATGGCAGTCCAGATATTGGCAGCTGCCGGCGCCGGTGCGAAAATCGTTTATCTGGTATTAAGCACCATGCATGAGGAAGAGACCGCCCAGAGAAACCGGAAGATAAGGAATGTGCTGATGGCATTGATTCTGATTGAGACGGCAGTTTCGCTGGGGGCGCTCATTAAAGGATATTATACGAAATAGGGAAAATGTTTTTTATAAGCTGACGGAAGGAGGATGTGGTTTGGAGCAAAAGGAGGAGATAGAAAACAGGGAATTGTTTATGCCTGCCGGGCTTAAACTGAAGAAGGAATATTTTCAGGGGTTCGGCAAAGATGAACTGATTCCGACGATTGTATCGGCATTTGTTTTTTTGATTATGGATGCGCTGCTTTATCTGGCGGGGATTCGTAATGTTACCCTTTTACTGTTTCTGCCCTTTATGGGTACATCCACTGTGGCAATGCTGCAAATTAAAGGGGAGCTGAACCTCTCGCCGCTGGATATTATTAACCTGGAGATAAGGTTTGCCAAGAGCCAGAAATATTATCCGTACAGGGCAAAGAATGAATGGGAAAATATTGATTAAGCAAGGAGGACACCGCACGGAGGTTCATTTCTTTCCTTCGTGCGAGCGTCTTTTAATTAGGAGGTGATGAAAAAATGATTATCTATATAGCAGATGAAGAGAACAGGGGAATGCTGGATGTGCCTGCAAAGGAGCATGAATGGGAGCTGCTGGCAGTGTCCATGGACGGTCAGTACCTGACGGATTTTCTGACCGATAAGCTGCAGGTGATTACCAACCTCCGGTATCTGGTTATAGACCGGAGCGCACTGAAAGAAACAGCGGCAGAGCTGGAGGAGGTTATCGAGCAGGTACAGGTGATGTGGAATACGCAGGTTATCCTGCTGGAAGAGGAACTGACAGACGGTGAGGGTGAACAAAAAAATGTAATTTATGGAGAGAAAGCTATATTTTTATATAAATACCAGGACAGGCTGACCAGCTGTCTGGAATACCTGTTACAGGGAGAGAAGATACCGGCAGAAGAGGTATATGACGGAATCTGGATTGGGGTAATGTCGGCAAACAGCGGAGCCGGGGCAACCCATACGGCAGTCGGGCTGGCAAACTACATTGCAGGGCAGGATAAGACAGTGTGCTATGTGGAAGCAAATGAATCCGGGGACCTGGCAGCCATGGCATCCTTCTATGGAATGGAAAAGATAGAAGACGAGCATTACCGGAAAGATGGTGTTGATTACTGGCGCCAGTCCGTTGACCCGGAGAAGCGGTTTGCCGTTCTGGACCTTGGAAAATACAGTGGGACAAAGCTTACCTTGTTTAACCAATGTAAGGTGAAAATTGTGATTACGGACGGAAAGCCGTACAGGATGGCAGATGCCTTAACGGTATTCCGCTATGTGGGGGATAAGGATGCCCGGCTTTGGCTTAATTTTACGGATGAAGAGGACTACGGGAGAGTGTGCCGGGAATATTTAAAGAATACAGAAAAGACTGGCAGGCTTGCATGGAACGGAGATATGTTTGGCGGCACAGATGAATTATATCAGGAAGCGTTGGGGGAATACCTTACGCCGGTACAGCGTTCCAGGATGTCTTTTATCGTCAGGGCAATCCGGAAGCACCCGCATAAGGCGGGGAAAGCGGAAATACATAAAGCGGCGGCAGAAAAGTTATATCCGGAGGAAATACCGGAGGAAAAAGAAGGGAATATACCGGATGTCCCTGCAGAAGAGGAAGAGCTCCTGCAGGTGGAAGTTAAAGAAGACTTGGCAATGGATGATTGGGAGACAGAAGAGGAAACAGAGCCGGTGGATACGGAAGAACAGAGTTTTTGTCCGGAAAAAAAGACGGAGAGGAAAAAGGCGGATAAGGTTTTATTGTCTGTTCTGGTTTTGTTTGCTTTAGCGGCAGGAGCATTGTCCGCCTTGCAGGGAGTGCGGAGTTTTCTTTTCCCTAACCCCGGAGAAGCAGAGCAGGGGAAGGAGCTGGTGGATGAAGAGTTGAACATCAACCCGGAAATCCGGATATCCGTGCTTGAGGTGGAGGGAGCGGATGGTTACGAGGTGAGTTATTCCACGGACGAAAGCTTCGACCAGAAGACAACCGTAGTGGTAGAGGTGGAAGCGGCGGCTAAGGCGGTAGAAAACCTGGATGCCGGAAAGACCTATTATGTAAGGGTAAGGGCATTTAAGTTTAACGAAGAGGGAATTAAGGTATATGGAGAATATACCAATGTGCAGAAGATAGAGACATGAGGCGGTTTGCCCATTGTTAAATTTAAGCCGGGAAGCTTCATGCCGGCGTGTCCGTCGGTAAGATTAAATAAAGAGGAGAAAAGTTATGTCCTTGAAGCATATAGTTGTAGAAGTAATCAGCTTTGATGCTGTATTTCGGAATAACCATACTGGAAATCCTAAGATTTTACCCCTGTTTGCAGAAATATTCTGCCAGGATTATCAAATACAGAATAAGTTTGAACTGGATTATTCGTTATGCTACAATATGAGAAAAATTATATTTTTCAGGAGAGTAGATATGCGAAGTGAATGTTTAATTGAAATACCGTATGCAGACAGGGGAGAATACATAGATTTCATTGCACAAATAAATACACTGGTTGATGAAGACGGACTGCTTATTTTGGCAGTTAATAATAATCCATATGTGATGGAATCGGGTCTGCTCGTTGAAACCAATGAAAATATGGAACAGATTCAGAAACTGATTAGTGAAAATGATTTAAGCTGCAGGCAGGATAAAGGGCTGAAAGAAATATTGAGTGAAATCGGAAATAGACGTTGGAATATGGCGGAGATTCCGGCTAAGGCAAGCCGGAAAGAGATAGAGGAGATGATGTCCCTCCTGTATTTATATGCAGACAGGAAGAGCATGGATAGTAAAGGATATTTTCAGGAATACAAAAAAAGCAGAGTATTTATATCGTATTCCCATAAAGACAGGGATGTTGTAATGGATGTATACGAAAAACTGCAGCTTGCCGGTATGAACTGCTGGATAGATATGTATGATATAGAAATAGGGGAAGTGATTGCAAAGCGAATGCTTGAGGGTATTAAGGAATGTGATTTTGCAGTTTTTTTCCTAAGTGAAAATTACAGTCAGTCGTTAATGGCAAAAGCGGAGCTCCAGAATTTTCTGAGCTCTTTGTTTCTGACAGAAAGGAAATGGTATCTGATAAAATTGGATGAGGTAGATGTAGACAAGATACAGGCAGGGTTAAGCAATTATAAATATTATGATTTAACCGCAAATAATAACCTGGATGAACTGGTTGCGGATATGCGAAAGGTTTTGCGGTGACTATAACGGTTTTGCCTGTTAAGTTGGAATGGCAAAATGTGAACTTTTAATTAAAGAGTCTTCCATTAGGACGAAAAGTGTATATAGTTAATTATACAAAGAATAGCTGCCGCTCATATCAATTTGTAAAAATGTAAAAAGGAGAGAATGACAAATGGAGGATACCACAATGACAGCCGATGAGTTAGTTATGTTTTATCATGAACATTATCATGACGGGGTTACATTCCAGGCAATATTTGGAGAGAAAACAGATTTTGCCAGCCTTACAGCGAAGTATTCCGTGCAGGAGATTGTAAAGCGGATACAAGACTGGAAGAACGAAACGGATAAACGGCAGGAAAATAAGAAACAAAAAGAGTAAAAGATATGTGCAGCAGCTATTTTTTACTTTTGAGAATAAGACGTAAATTAATGAAAATAGGTGTGTTCCCCGGAACCGGCAACCAAAGTCCCAGGGATTTCTATTTAAATTTTATATGGCGTTTTCTTTTTCGGCGGCCGGGTCCGGAAACGGTTCAAAGAAGCATTTAAGTGGGACATTCAATGCTCTGCTGATATTAAACAGCAGCTCCAAAGAAAATGTCTGTACTATGTTGCTGCTTTCAATCCGGCTCAGGTAAGAGCGGCTCACCTGAATTTTTTCTGCCAGCTGGAGCTGTGTTAAGCGTGCCTGCCGGCGATAAAAAGAGATATGTTCACCGAGTTCCAGGTAATAATCCCTGTTTTCAAAGCAAGGGTACATTTTTAATTTACTAATTCTCATAAGTTTAACCTCCATAATTTAAATTTGGTTGCCAACTATAATGATAGAGTAATTGCATAGAATAGGGCAGATATTTTATGAAAAATGTAGAAAAAGTAAAAATAACATCCGGAAATGGGTGTTATTTTTGTTTGCAGGAGGATTGCTAATCGGAAGATTCAGTACAAACGCAGATTATAAAAGAAGGATAATGTACGAAAAGGGATGCCGGGATAACAAAAATGGAGAAAAGGAGTGAGTTAGGATGGAAGAAAAGGATAAAATCTTAAAGTGGATGCAGGAGGTAAGGCAGAACGAAAATCCACTTCGGTATGTAAAAGAGCAGACCCCGGAAATATGCATGGAGGCGGTGAAGCAGAATGGATGGGCGCTTCAATATGTAGAGGAGCAGACGCCGGAGATATGTATGGAAGCGGTGAAGCAGAATGGAAATGCACTTCGGTATGTAAAAGAGCAGACGCCAGAGATATGTATAGAAGCAGTGAAACAGGATGGATATCTGCTTGGATATGTGAGGGAGCAGACGCCAAAGATATGTATGGAAGCAGTGAAGAGGGATGGATTTGCACTTCAATATGTAAAGGAACAAACCTTGGAGATATGTATGGAGGCGGTAAGGCAGGAGCGCCTGGCACTTCGCTATGTAGAAGAGCAGACCCCGGAGATATGTATGGAAGCGGTGAGACAGGATGGCTTGACACTTGAATATGTAAAGGAACAGACGCCAGAGATATGTATGGAGGCGGTGAAACGGAATAGAAATGCGCTTGAATATGTAAAAGAGCAGACGCCGGAAATATGCATGGAAGCGGTAAAGGGGGATGGAGATGCACTTCGCTATGTAAAAGAGCAGATACCGGAGATATGTATGGAAGCAGTGAAACAGAATGGCTTGGCACTTCGGTATGTAAAAGAGCAGACGCCGGAAATATGTATGGAAGCGGTGAGGCAGGATGGAAATGCACTTCACCATGTGAAAGAGCAGACGCCGGAGATATGTATAGAAGCGGTGAGGCAGGATGTAGATGCATTTCACTATGTAAAAGAGCAGACACCAGAGATATGTATAGAAGCGGTAAAGCAGAATGGATGGGCACTTCAATATGTAGAGGAGCAGACGGCGGAAATATGCATGGAAGCGGTGAGGCAGAATGCAGATGCGCTCCGATATGTAAAAGAGCAGATGCCAGAGATATGCATGGAGGCGGTGAAACAGGATAGACAAGCACTTGACTATGTACAAAAGGAGTATCTGGAGGCATGTATGCATGACGACCTGCAAAGAAGCACAGGAGAAAGACCGGAGAACGATATTTCCTTAGCGAATACGGAATGTCAGACAAGAGAAAACATTTATGAGACAGCAGTTGAAGAGGCATTAGAAGCAGCGGAACTGCAGGAGCCGGAATTTGACATGGAAATGTAGAAAAGGAGTGAGTTAAGAATGATTAAAGAGTAAAAGAGATATGCGCAGCAGCTATTTCTTGGCTTTTGGGAATAAACCGTAAATCGATGAGAGAAAAGTGTCGAAGCATTGATTTAATGATATGAACTGGCAAAAATCAGTCCTTGTCAACCGCACAGCCACATATTATAATAGTGATAAAGAAAAATAAGGAGCATCATTATGGAGAAAGCTTTTGAGGAACTGCAGATTAAGGACGATTTCATGTTTAGTGTGATTATGAGAAATCCGAAGTTTTGCAAACCGTTTTTAG
>JAMPFJ010000040.1 GCA_023664535.1 Bacteroidales bacterium | reverse complement strand
AAACGAGCAGGCAAACGATATAGTGAACCAGTGGTGGACAAAAGAAGCGATTTAGGATTAGAGGATAAAATGAGTGAAGAGCAAAATAGGGAACAGGATACAGGGCTTGGCTGTCTGGTCATGATAGCCGCCTATTATGGGATACCTGCGGATGAAAAAAAGATAAAGCATAATTACAATTTACAGGGCAGGTTGGCAGAGGAAAAGGATTTACTGCGTATAGCAAAAGAACTTAAACTGAAAGCGAGACAGGTCAGCCTTAGTGATGAACAGGTGGGAAAAGTAACATTGCCGGCAATCATCCGGCTTCAGAACGAAGAATTTGCCATTTTATTAAAAGTCCAAAAGGAGAAGTATCTGCTTGTGTTTTGCAAAGAGAAAAGTCCAAGGGTATTGGATGCGGAAAGCTTTAGGGAGGTGTATAGCGGAGAGTGCTTATTATTTATCCCAAGAAAATTTCGGGACAGGGAATTGAAATTTGGAATTAAATGGTTTATCCCGACCATTTTAAAGTATAAAACACCGTTATTGGAAGTATTGTTAGCCGCTTTTGTTGCACAGGTGCTGGGAATCTTTTCTCCGATGATTACCCAGTCGGTTATTGATAAGGTTCTTGCCCATAACAGTCTGACGACATTGGATGTATTGGCTGTGGGCTTAATATTCATTACTGTTTTTGAAAGTGCGTTATCTGTTGCAAGGAATTATGTGTTTGCCCATACGACGAGTAAGGTTGACGTAATCTTAAGCTGCCGTTTGTTTAAGCATTTGTTTAGCCTTCCTTTGCGGTATTTTGAGACGAGGCGGGTGGGCGACACCATCGCAAGGGTAAAGGAATTGGAAAATATCCGGAGGTTTCTGACCGGTGTACCGTTAAATACACTGTTGGATACCCTGTTCATTATCGTGTACGTCATCATTATGTATTTTTACAGTGTCCGCCTCACCAATATCACGCTGCTATCGCTGCCGCTTCTTGTGGGGATTACCGCTGTAATTACTCCGATATTGAGGGAACGGCTGGATGATAAATTCAAGGCGGGGGCTGACCAGCAGTCTTATCTGGTTGAGACGGTAAACGGTGTACAGACTATAAAATCCTTTGCGGTAGAACCGGTGATTGAGCAGAAATGGGAAGGGCTGCTGGCGGATTACACCACGGCAAATTTCCGTACGGCTATACTGGGAAATACGGCGGGAACATTGGCGCAGCTTGTGCAGAAATGCTTTGATATTGCCATTCTCTACTTTGGTGCAAAGCTTGTCATTGCGGGAGAAATGACCGTAGGGCAAATGGTGGCGTTTCGCATGTTGTCCGGCAGGGTCAGTCAGCCGGTTATGCGCCTGGTGCAGATGTGGCAGGATTTCCAACAGACCGCATTATCAATTAAACGGCTGGGGGATATTTTTAACTCCAAACCGGAACCCTCCATGCAGGGAGCACAGACAAGGCTTCCGGATGTTATGGGAAATATCGTATTTGATAAGGTAAGTTTCCGCTATCGTCCGGACGGTTCAGAGGTAATTAAAAATATGAGCTTTTCCATTCCGCCGAACCGGGTAATCGGTGTGGTGGGAAGAAGCGGTTCCGGAAAGAGTACGATTTCCAAGCTGATACAGCGGTTATATATACCCGAAACCGGCAGGATTATGATAGACGGAACAGACCTTGCTTTAGCGGACCCGGTCTGGCTTAGAAAGCAGATTGGCGTGGTGTTACAGGAAAGCTTTCTTTTTAATGCAAGTGTCCGGGAGAACATTGCCCTGCAAAATCCTGCGGCTTCCATGGAAGAAATTATTCGTGTGGCAAAGATTGCCGGAGCGCATGATTTTATTCTGGAATTGAGCGAGGGCTATGACACAATGATTGGAGAACGGGGGACAGGGCTGTCGGGAGGGCAGAAGCAGCGGATTGCGATAGCCAGAGCGTTGCTTACCAATCCGAGGATTTTGATTTTTGACGAGGCGACCTCCGCCCTTGATTATGAATCTGAGAGCATTATTCAGAATAATCTGAAGCAGATTTGTCAAAACAGGACGGTGATAATCATAGCCCATCGGTTGTCTACCCTTAAAGATGCTGATGCAGTTATGGTGGTGGAAAGAGGAAACATTGCAGAATACGGAACGATACAGAGCCTGATAGAAAAAAAGGGGATATATTATCATTTGCTGCGGCAACAGCAGATGAACAGGTAGGAGATGCAAATGAGTAAGAGGAATCAGAAAAAAATAGATAAACTGCGGACTGAGTTTCTGCCGGAAGCATTGGAGATTGTAGAACGTCCAACTGCGCCTCTTGGCAATATCATTATCTGGCTTGTGTTCGCACTGCTTTTCGTTTTTGTGTTATGGGCATGTATAGGAAAATTGGATGAAGTAGCGTCAGCCAGGGGGCAGATTGCGGCGGATGAGGGAATACAGGAGGTTCAGGCGGCGGAAACGGGGATTGTCCGGACGGTGAAGGTAAAGGAAGGAGATGCTGTTCACCGGGGAGATGTGCTGTACTGTATAGAAAAGGAGATTGAACAAAAAAATATTGCGTATAGTGAAGGGGAAATCGGTCTGTTAGAGCTGCAGATAGAGCTGCTGGGAAAGCTTCTGGCAGGAGAAGATATTACAGAATATCAAAATGAGGATTATCCTGTACAGCAGCAGGAGGTAATCGAAACCATGATTGCGATGAATGAGGTGGATGAGCTTTCGATAGAAGAGTATGAGCTGGCGGCACAGACTGCAAAAAATCAATATGAGCTGGCTGACCGGAATTTAGGCAGCAATCAGGATAAAGCGGACTATTTAAATGAACAAAAGAAGCTTCAGGATAAATCGAACCGGTTAAAAAGTACATTGGAAATTGAACTGGAGCTGTTGAAAGGTAATTATGAATATACCGCTGCAGAAGCGGCAAAATATCAAGAATTATATGAGGCAGGGGCAAAATCCAAGGCAGAATGGGAAGAAAAGGCAAATGAAGTGGAGAACTTAAAAAAGCAGATTGCCATTAAAGAGATAGAGATTAAGAATGAAGCCCTGACACAGAAATCAGATGAAAAAAATATAGATTATCAGATTGCCGAAAGTAAAAATGAATCGGAAAATCAGAAGGGAACGCTGGAAGACCGAAAGAAGAACTATGAATCGGCGGTGAAGAATTTAGAGACGGCGAAAAGCCAGCGGAAAGAAAAGCTTTATGAGATGAGGCAGCAGTGTCTGGAGGAACTGAAAAAATATGACCTCCAGATTGCCGAGCAATATAACCAATTTGAAAATATGGATATAGTCGCTTTATATGACGGAGTGGTAAAGTCCTTGGCGGTTGATAAAGCGGGTTCGGTGGTGACGGCGGCACAGGTGGTTGCGGAAATTATTCCG
The DNA here is from genome assembly GCA_023664535.1 of Bacteroidales bacterium. Classification (GTDB taxonomy): domain Bacteria; phylum Bacillota; class Clostridia; order Lachnospirales; family Lachnospiraceae; genus CAG-590. Next base: position 16,059 of record JAMPFJ010000040.1, on the reverse strand, counting down.
GATTCAACAACCATGATTGTGAAAGCGGAGGTAAATAACCGGGATATCGGGTATGTGGCGCTCGGGCAGGATGTAGACGTTAAGGTGGATACCTACGATTATCAGAAATATGGGAAGCTTCATGGTGTAGTTACCTATATCAGTCCGGATGCGACGGAGACGGAACAGGCGCAGAAGATATATAAGGTGGAAATTTTATTGGAAAAGGACAGCGGAAAAGACTGGACGGTTTCCCAGGGGATGGAATGCACGGTGGAAATTAAAACAGATAAACGGCGGATTATCGACTTTTTCTTAGAGCCGTTGACGGATGCGCTGGATAGAGGATTAAAGGAGAGATAGATTGTTGATTTTGGGATGAGCGACAAAAGATTGGCGGGGATAAGGAGTGAACGGATGAAAAAGATGAAGATAGTGACGGCGGCAGTCGGAATATTGTGTACCGTGATGGTCTGTACATTGGTGATGGGACGGCTTTTTATCAGGGCAAGTGAAATAGAGGAGGGGGAAAATGATGTAGAGGCATTGGAACCCTATATTACGGAAGAACAGGAAAACAGCGGGAACCAGCAGGAAGAAATTATCATACAGGAGGAGACGGAGGATTTATATTATCAGGGGTTGATATATTATCTGAACAGTTATCAGAATGAGTGTGAAATGATTTATTTACAGTCCTGCCTTGAATATGCCAGTCTGGAAGAGGAGATTGGAAGAAAGAGATATGATATGGGAGAGATAACGCCGGCAGAGGTAAAAGCTTATGAGGCGAAGCGGGCATCCGTAGAGGCGCAGCTTGCGGCAGCAGAAAACCAGCGAAATTATTATGGTCTGTTTTTAAAAGAAAACGGTCTTGATTACGCTGATTATCCGATTAAAGAGACAAAAGACGTTAAGAGCAGCGAGTATTATATCGGGCAGTATCCGGCAAAGAATCACATGACGATGGCGGGCTATGTGACAAATTATCAAAATGCGCTTGCTTATCTGGAGGCAAAAAAGATAGAGACAGAGTATCTCACCATGCAGACAGACTCGGCAAAACATTTATATGATGCAGGCGAGATATCAACGCTGGAGCTGAAACAGCAGGAGGTTTCCCTTGCAAAGGCAATTTATGAACAGGAGCAGTATTATGTGGAGATGAATCTAGCGTATGCGAATCTTTTGCTTTACTGCCGATAATTTCCCTGGCTTTTTAGGGATGCCCTAAAACCTGTTTGTAAGATATAGTACAGTAAACTCACGGTAAACAAAACGATATCTTTTCTTTACGAAGCAGATACACCGAGCGTATACAATGAATGCGAAGATTAGAAGTCTCACTTCATTGGCAATATGGGAGGTAAGTTTATGCCGGAATTTATCACTTTTGAAAAAGTCGGAAAAACATATAAAGTCGGAGAGGTGGAAATTCATGCACTGAAAGACGCCGGCTTCTCTATAAAGCAAGGGGAAATCTGCGTGATTGTCGGCGCATCGGGTGCCGGAAAAACAACGATTTTGAATATCCTCGGCGGGATGGATACCATGTCCGAGGGAAAGGTCTGGCTGGACGGGCAGGATATCTCCGCCTACAAGGAAAAGCAGCTTACCGCCTATCGCCGTTATGAGATCGGCTTTGTTTTTCAGTTCTACAACTTGATTCCCAATTTGACGGCGCTGGAAAATGTGGAGCTTGCTGTACAAATCTGCAAGGAACATGCAGACCCGGCGGAAGTGATTGCAGAAGTCGGTTTGGGGGACAGAAAGGACAATTTCCCTGCACAGCTTTCCGGCGGTGAGCAACAGCGTGTAGCGATTGCCCGTGCACTTGCCAAGAAGCCAAAGCTGCTCCTATGCGACGAGCCGACAGGAGCGCTGGATTACAATACGGGAAAGGCAATCCTGAAATTATTACAGGACACCTGCCGCAAAACGGGAATGACCGTGGTAATCGTTACACACAACTCCGCATTATGTGATATGGCAGATCGTGTTATCCGGGTCAAAAGCGGAGCGATAGAGTCAATTTCAACTAACCCTACACCTAAGCCGATTGAGCAGATTGAGTGGTGATATGATGGGCGCATTTTTTAAATCTACCGTTCGGGAAATCAAAAACAGCTTGACCCGTTATCTTGCTATTCTCGTGATTATCGCACTCGGAGTCGGTTTCTTTGCGGGACTGCGTGCCTGCCGCCCTGCGCTGACCGAAACAGCAGGAGAATATTTTGAAACGCAGAATTTTTATGATTTTCGTTTCCTATCCTCCGTCGGTTTTTCAAAAGACAGCACTGCGGTGTTCTCTGCCGGGGAACACATTTCTCAGGCAGAGGGAGCGCTGTATGAAGATGCTCTCATCTCCTTAAATGGAAATGACACGCCTGTGCGTATTCATTCCATCACGGACAGTATCAATATCCCTTATCTTGTATCGGGCAGAATACCCGAAAAAGAAAATGAGTGTGTTGTAGATGCGGATTATTTTGATGAAAATATTATCGGAAAATCCCTTGCTTTTTCGGACGCAAACAGCGAGGAAGTGGTATCTGCTTTCAATACATCTTCCTTTACGGTTGTCGGCAGAGTCACCACGCCTTTGTATATCAGCGCCGACCGTGGAACGACGTCACTTGGCGACGGAAAAATTGCAGCGTTTGTTTTTGTAGACAAGGCCTGCTTTACGGCGGACTATTACACGGAACTTTATGTTTCCCTCTCCGACTGTGGGGCGGCATACAGCGACGAATATAAAACACTGATTTCAGACGAAAAAGAAGCAGTCACTTCGCTTGCAGAAACGGCGGCGCAGCTTCGGTACAATCAAATTGTCTCCGATGCTCAGGACGAAGTAGATGAAGCAAAGGCGGAGCTTGACAGCGCTTCTGAGGAGCTGACTGCCCAAAAGAACACAGCTATTGAGGAGGCGGCAAAGCAGCTAACCGCTATGGGGCAGCCTGCCACGCAGGAAAATCCATACTATGCGCAAACGCTTTCCGAAATTGACGCTTCCTTTGCCCAGGCGGAAAACGAGATTTCCGCACATTATGATGAGCTTGCCGAGGCGCAGGCGGAAGTAGACGCCATCGAGCCGCCATCCGTCTATACGCTGACACGGGCGGACAATGCCGGATATGCCTCCTTTGAGCAGGATTCTACTATTATTGAAAACATTTCTGTCGTATTCCCAGTGTTTTTTTTCCTTGTCGCTGCCTTGGTCTGCGTAACTACCATGACAAGAATGATTGAGGAACAACGGACGCAGATTGGTGTACTCAAAGCCATGGGCTACGGCAAGGGGAAAATCTGCGGTAAGTATCTTTTCTATGCTACCTCCGCAGGGCTGATCGGCAGCATTGCAGGTTTCTTTGTCGGAACGGCTTTTATCCCGATGGTGTTTTGGGGCGCTTACACAACGGTTTACAATTTTGCCGATATGTTGCTTTACTCCTTCTCACCGCTGATGTATATACTGTCTTTAGCAATCGCTATGCTGTGTACAGCAGGAGTCACGGTTCTTTGCTGCCGCAATGCGCTGAGGGATGTTCCGGCAACGATTCTGCGTCCGAAAACACCGAAAAACGGAAAAAGAATATTGGTGGAGCGTTTCAGACTGTGGCGTAAGGTCAGCTTTTTGCACAAGGTATCGCTTCGCAATGTCATTCGGTATAAGCAGCGATTTTTCCTAATGATTCTCGGTATTAGTGGCTGTACGGCTTTGCTGCTGACAGGCTTTGGCATTCGGGATTCTATTCAGAATGTGACGGACTACCAGTACGGAGAAATCAACCTTTATGATGCGGAAATTACTTTTTCTGATTCGCTTGATAAAGCACAGCAGGAGAATTTTATAAACCGACATGAGAGCATGGAATCGGCTTTGTTCTTATCGGTTTGCAATGTGGATATTACAGCAGACGACGGAACAAAGAACGTAAATATTACAGCGGTATCAGACGGCAGCATTGCAGAGTATATGAACCTGCACGATAAAGATAAGCCTGTCGCTTATCCCAAAGACGGCGAGATTATCCTGTGCCGAGGTGTTGCAGAGGCACTTGGAATCAATGCCGGCAATACGGTAACGCTGACCGACGCTTCTCTCCGTCAGGTCACGGTTAGCGTAGTGGGTGTATTTGATAACTACATCGGCAATTATCTGTTCGTCTCAAAGGGTACGATGGAGAAACTCTGCGGAGAAGCGCCTGCGAACGCCGCCTATGTCAAATTTGGTGCCGATACTGACATCGACCTTGCCGAACTGCAAGGCGATGTCGATGTCAGTTATGTGTCGCTGAACAGGGATATGCAGGAAACGATTGAAACCTCTTTTTCCAGTCTGAATCTAGTGGTTGTGATGATTATCCTTTGCGCCGGAATTTTGGCATTTATCGTGCTGTTTAATCTAATCAACATCAATATTGGGGAACGGATACGGGAAATCGCCACCATTAAAGTGCTTGGCTTTTTTAACAATGAGTCCTCGGCTTATATATTCCGTGAGGTCAATATGCTGATTGCCGCTGGTACGCTGTTAGGGCTTCTGTTCGGTCGTTTCCTCCATGCCTTTGTGATGGAACAGATTAAGCCGGATGGTATCTGCTTTGACAGCCGGATTATGTGGTACAGCTATCTGTTCAGTATTGCGATTACGATTGTCTTTGCTTTGCTTGTGCAGGTTGTCATGAGGATAAAGCTGAAAAAGATACACATGGCAGAATCGCTGAAAACCGTAGAATAACAGCGAAATTCTCGGAAAAGATTCAGTTTTTCATACGAAAGACAAGAAAATATGATAGAATAGAAAAAAGGGAGATGAGAAAATGGCAACGATACTGGTTGTGGAGGATGAGCGCAATATGCGGTTGCTGACGGCTGCAAGGCTTGGCGATTTATATACGGTAATTACTGCCTGTGACGGCGTGGAGGCAATGGAAGCACTTCATAAAGGCGGCGTAGACATGATTGTGGCGGATATTATGATGCCGCGCATGGACGGCTACGAGCTTTTGAAAACCGTTCGTGATGAAGGATATACAACGCCGTTCTTATTGCTGACGGCGAAGGAGTCGCTGGACGATAAAGAGCATGGATTTTCTCTCGGTACGGACGACTATATGACAAAACCGTTCAGCAGCGATGAACTTTTATGGAGAGTTGCCGCACTTCTGCGCCGATCGAATATCGCACGGAGCAAGAAAATCGAAATCGGCGGCGTAACAGTAGATTCCGAAAAGTATGCGGTCTACACCTGTGACGAATACGTTGAGTTCCCGAAAAAGGAATTTGACCTGCTTTTCAAGCTGCTCTCTTATCCCGACCGTATATTTTCAAAAGAACAGCTTCTTGATAGCATTTGGGGGAGAAATGCGGAAAGCGGCGAGGAAACGGTGAAAACCCATGTCAGCAGAATACGGAACAAGCTGAAAAATATTACCGAGTTCAGCATTATCACCATCAAAGGGCTCGGCTATAAAGCGGACATACGGAAGGAGTGACAAGTCTGAACAGGTGGAAAATTTCTAAAATTACCCGGAAACTTTTACCGCAAATGCTGATTCAAACATTTGTCATTCTGATTACCGCCGTAGCGTCTTATCTGTTTATGGCATGGTTTGTGAAAGACTTTTTCCATATGGCGGACACATACGAGGCTGTTGGGTATGAAACGCTTGGTACGCTGGTGATTTTCATCCTCATTGTCGTGCCGATGAACACCATTATATACCGCTGGAGACTTCGGGAAATCAATACACTTTCGGAAGGCATCAGCAGTGTTGCAGGCGGAAATTACGACACCCGCATAGAGAGCAAAAAGGGCGATCAGATGACGCCTGTGTATGAGGATTTCAACAAAATGTGTGCCGAGCTTTCTGGCATAGAGATTTTGCGGAACGATTTTATCAACAGTTATTCCCATGAGTTCAAAACGCCGATCGCTTCTATCAACGGTTTTGCTTCGCTGCTTCTTGAAAAGGAGCTTCCCGACGAGCAGCGTCGGGAATACCTGCAAATCATTGTGGAGGAATCAGCAAGGCTCTCCAATCTGGCAAACAATACAATTCTGCTGTCCAAGCTGTCCTCTCAGCAGATTGTGACTGACACCCAGCCGTATGATGTCAGCGAGCAAATTAGGCAATGCGCCATTATCCTTTCCAAATCGTGGCTGGATAAAAAAATTGAGTTTAGCGGAGAGTTTCCGCCCGCTATATTCGTTGGCAATAAAGAACTGATGCAGCACCTTTGGCTTAACCTTCTCGGCAATGCCGTAAAATTTACACCTACAGGCGGTGAGATTACAGCGGAAGTTGCCTTGCAGGGCGGCAGCATTATTGTTCAGATTGCAGATACAGGCGAAGGCATGAGTAAAGAAACGCTTTCCCATCTGTTCGATCCCTACTATCAGGGCGATGTTTCACATTCAGGACAGGGATTAGGTCTCGGCTTATCCATAGCTAAACGGATTGTAGAACTGTGTGATGGCAGTATCGCAGCGAAAAGCGAGCTTGGCACAGGAAGCAGATTTACAGTTACTTTACCGGCAAAATAACAATTATTTCTCCGTTGTCTGAGAAATGAAGGTTTGTAGGAAGGAGATATTATAATGAAATCTAATATCATATTAGGCATTGTAGGATTGATTATTCTGCTTTTTGCCGCATTTTGTCCATCAATAATAGCAGAAGTCCATAGTGTAACATGGCGAATTGTAATCGGCTTATTAGGTTGTTTTTCATTTGTTTCGGGTATATATAAAATGGTTCGTCAAAAATAAATTTGGGGCTGTAAAGTTTTTGCAAGTCAGGACTACCGGCTAAGCCGGTAGTCCTGACTGCGTCCGGCGGTATTCCTCTATTGCCGTTAACAGCCTGGCGGGAACGCACAGGTTTCCTCTGCCGGTGCCGATGGAGATATCCGGCTTGACTGCCCCGTGGAAATCCGAGCCGCCGGATACCAGCAGCTTTTTGTGCATGGCAATGCTGCGCAGTTCCTGAATCTGTCCGTCGTCGTAGGTGGAGTAATAGCATTCCAGCCCGGCAAGCCCCAGCGGGATGAGGAAATCCAGTAAATCCTCCACTTCGTTTTTTGTTAATTTATAGGAATAGGGATGGGCAAGGACAGCCGTGCCGCCTGCCAGGTTAATCAGGCGGAGTACATGCTCTGTGGTTACCCTGGGCTTGGCGAGATAAAAGGGACAGTCTATGCCCAGATAGCGGTCAAATGCCTCCTGCTTGCTTTTGCAGATTCCCTTTTCCACCAGAACTCTGGCGAAATGCGCTCTCGTAATCACGCTGTTGGGATTGCCGTGCTTTAACTCTTCTATGGTAAGGGGAATACCCGCATCCACGAAGCGTTGAACCATTTTTTCATTGCGGTTTTCCCGTGCTGTCTTTAATTTTTCCAGCTCCTCCAAAAAGACGTTGTTTTCGTGTTCAATAAAAAGACCGACAATATGGATTTCCCGGTTCCGGTAATAGCAGGAAAGCTCAATGCCGGGAATAACCCGGATGCCGCCAATCCTTTCGGCGTGTGAAAGCGCCCGCCCGATGCCCTCCGCCGTGTCATGGTCGGTAAGGGCGAAAGCGGAAAGCCCGGCATGCTTAGCCGCTTCTACGACTTCCTCCGACGTCAGTGAACCGTCGGAAGCACATGAGTGTACATGTAAATCTATTGTATCCATAAAGACCTCCTGCTGTAAGGTAAGCTGGGTATTGCAAAATGCAATAAACCATTTTTGTTTTCGCTACTATTATATATAAAATAGAGGAAAATGCAAGAAATGCTTTAGCTTGCAGGAAAAAGCTCCAGTACTGTAATCATGCGGGTTCGCTAATCGCATTAAAGACAAAGGAGTAAATGAATCAAAGAACAGGGTTGACATATTTGTATATAAAGTGTATATATAAATATATACAGATTATGTACACAGTATGCAGGGAGGAAAATGATGTTAAAACTGGAAAACGTATCGAAGCAATTCAACGCATTTTCGATGGAAGAGATTTCCGTGGAATTGCCCGGCGGCTATATTATGGGACTTGTGGGGGAAAACGGCGCTGGGAAGACCACGCTGATTCATCTTATTTCGGGTCTGCTGCATAAGGATGAAGGCAGGCTGTGGCTTAACGGAGTGGAATATGATGAAGAGGAAGAAGCCGTAAAACAGGAAATAGGAGCCGCTCTTCACGGTGATGTGTTTGACGGACGGGAAACGCTTATCGGGAATGCCCGGCGTTATGGACGGTTTTATTCCGCCTATGACGAAAAGGCATTAGGAGATTATGCGTTCCGGTTCGGACTGGATATCCGGAAAAAATACGGTCAGCTTTCCCGAGGGGAAAAGCTTAAATTTATGACGGCATTTGCTCTTTCCCACCGGCCGAAGCTGCTGCTGTTGGATGAGCCGGCGGCAAATTTTGATAAAGAGTTCAGGGAGATTTTTTTTACCGTGCTGCGGGAATATGTTGCCGACGGAGAGAACATGGTAATCCTTTCGACACATCTTACCTCGGATATCGAGAAAATAGCCGATTATCTGCTGTACCTGAAAGGGGGAAAACAGATGCTGTTTGGGGATATTGAGCGTATTCGTGAAAACTACCGGATGGTGGCGGGCGAGGAATATAAAATCAGGCTGTTGACGGACAGGGTGATTCATATGGAACACGGGCAGTTTGGCAGTAAAGCCCTTGTGCATAATTCAAAAAAGCCTTTTGATTCAAGGCTAAAGGTATGGGAGCCGTCCGTTGAAGAGTTAATGTACTATATGGCAAAGGGCTGGAGCAGACAGGGAGGGAGAGAAAATGAGGGTAAATAATTGCCGGTACCGGCAGGTCATTAAAGATTATTTTTCCGGTTTTTTCCGGGGCATACATGGAGACGGCATAGCGATATTTATTTCCTGTGTCGGCATAGGCATAGGTGTCAGCGGTTTCCGTCTGGAGGGGACAGAGAAAAACTGGCTTGTAGGGCTTCCCGTTCTTTTTGCGCTAATCAGCGGTGCGGGACACAGGGTATCCCTTCCTTTTATGATGTATCTTATTCCCTGGTCCGATGCGCAGCGGGAGGAGTATATACAAAAAATGCTGCACGTAAAGCTGGCGGTTCCGATTCTTTTCGGCATCCTGTGTGATGCTCTGGCAATGGTTTTTCAATCCGTTTCTTTCTATGCGTTTGTATTGCAGATGATAAGTATATTTTCTATTGCTTTCCTTTTGGGAATACTGAATGACGACAGTGTAAATAAAATGGAAAACAGAGCCGCCTATGGAGGGCTTAAGGATTTTGCCCCGGTTATTGTGGTATCCTGCTATATGGAAGGACCGGCCATGTTTTTGATTTGCCTTGATGCCGTAAGCCGGACGGAGTTTTTTGTGGTTCTGGCGGTGATGGTCTGTATTCTGCTTCCGGTAACGGTGGCAGCGGGAAAAAGATGGAAGACAATTCGGCGCAATTTTGCCGATTATGAGACGGTAATAAAAACGGAGGTGAGATAGTGCAGATAATTATAGAACCGCATGGTACATATGCCATTTACGAACAAATTGTGAACCAGATGAAAAATGCGATTGTGTCGGGAAGCCTGGCGGCAAATGAGGCGCTGCCGTCCATAAGAGGGCTGGCAGCCGAAATAGGAGTAAGCGTTATTACCACGAAACGGGCTTATGAGGAACTGGAAAAAGAAGGACTGATTCGGTCTGTTGCCAATAAAGGGTTTTATGTCTGTGAATACAATACGGATTATCTGCATGAGAAACAGCTTATCTGGCTGGAAAAACAGTTTAGCGAAGTAATTGAGATGGCTAAACAGGCAGGTTTGTCGGATGATGAAATTAGGGATATGCTGGAGGGATTATTAGGATGAAGGATAGTTTATTTTCTGCCAGGAAGGTGAGCGGATTGGCAGGCAGCGGTTACGGAAGGAAAGCATTCAGGCTGGAAGAGGTGGACTTTGAACTGCCGGGAGGCTACATTATGGGGATTGTGGGAAAAAACGGCGCAGGAAAAACCACATTTTTTGACTACATCATGGACGGCAGGAAAAGGTATGCGGGAGAATTGCTGTTAGAGGGAAAGGAAATCCATGAGGACCATTTACAGGCGTTAGACCGTATTGGATTTGTCTCCGAAAAGAATGAGTTTATGGAGATGCGGACGGCGGGGCAGAATGCAAAAATGTTAGGCAGGTTTTATTCGCAGTTTGATATGGATTTATTTGAATGCACAGCGGAGCGGTTGGGCATAGGGAAAAACAAGACCGTCGGGAAAATGTCCCGGGGACAGCGGATGAAATTCCAACTGGCATTTGCGGTGGCGCATGTTCCGAAGCTGCTTTTGCTGGATGAGGCGACGGCGGGAATGGATGCAGTGTTCCGGATTGATGTTTACCGGCTGCTCCGTGATTTGATTAAGGAAGAAAACTGCTCCGTGATTTTATCCACGCATATCGAGGAGGAAATCGAGAAACAGCTGGATTATGTTGGCGTTTTAGAAAAAGGCAGATTTATCTCTTTTAGAGAAAACCTGCCGGTATAGGAGGGATGATGCGATGACAGGAAATGAGCGGGAGCAAAGAAAAAGGATTAGGGAATTTGATAAGGAGCTGTTTTCCTATACCGGACAGGTGGCATGGGTTTTACCCGGTATGTTTTCGTTTCTGCTGTTAATTTTCATGGCGATACCGGTACAGGAAATCGGCAGTGACGGCGAAGGTATCTGGCTTTACGGAATGTTTTTTGCCATGTGGATTTCCTATGGGATTCTCCGCCCGTATATCAATACGACGGATGCGGTAATGCCGCAGCAGGAAAAGAGCAGAACATGGGATAAACTAAAATATCTTCCGGTGAGTAAACGGCAGTATAATCTTGTACGGATAAAATATGTATTTAATTTTGTCTGGAAGCTGACAGCTGTGGGAATGATTTTACAATGCGTGTCCGCACTAATCTGCATAAAGCGGATAGAGGCGGGAAATATACTTTATGCGGCGGGGATTTTGTTTGTGGTGCCGCTTATGGTTGGCTGGCTTTGCCTGTTAACGGATAAATGGAGCAGTTCTTTGGACTTGTAGGGAAAATATAGAGTTTTATGGATTATGATAAAAAGGAAAATGATAAAATCCAGCCATACCGGGGAAAGCGTTTGGCGTTTGAGGAGGAATCCTATGCAGGAAACGATTTTAATTGTAGATGACGAAGCGGAAATCCGTGAGATGCTAAAGCAGATATTCCAACTGGAGGGGTATATGGTTTATACGGCAGGGAACGGATACGAAGCGCTGGATAAGGTGTCGTCCCTGATGTATAAGGCCAGTGAACAGCGGGCGGGGGATGCAGACGCTGATGTCCGTGCGGGAGTGGATATGATTTTACTGGATGTGAACATGCCGGAGCTTGACGGCTATGAAGTGTGTAAAAGAATAAGGGAATATGTAAGCTGCCCGATACTTTTTCTGAGTGCAAGGATTGATGACGAGGATAAAGTAAACGGATTTCGTGTGGGGGGAGACGATTATATTGAAAAGCCCTTCAGTATGACGGAATTAACGGAACGGGTAAGCGCGCATCTGCGGAGGCAGAAAAGACAGCTGCGCACAGAGGGCGTGGGCTTTGCAGGTGTGTTTGCCATATCCTATTCCGCCAGACAGGTGTTGTTCGGGAAAGAGGAGGTTCCGCTGACCAAAACGGAATACGAGATTGTAGAGTTTTTAAGCCGCCATAAAAATCAGGTGTTTACCAAGGAAATGATATACGAGCGGCTTTGGGGATTTGATAAGGATGGGGAGAGCAGCATTATTACGGAGCATATCCGGAGGATAAGGCAGAAGCTGAAAAAATATACGGAGGAAATGATGATAGAGACGGTCTGGGGAGTGGGATATCGATGGATTGGATAGATGAAGCAATAGAAAAGTGGCGGAATAAGCTAAGCAATGCTTCCTTGCGGAAAGCTCTGGTAAGTTATCTGGTTATGGCAGTCCTGCTGACATTTTTGGCAGTGGCGGTGACCGTTACGGTATGTAGCAGCTTGAAGAATGTGATGCGGGAGGTAAATGGGGTCAATGTCGGTTACCGGTATATTGGAGAAGGGGAGTTCGTGATAGAGGACGACCATAGCAGAACCGTGATTATAGGGAGGAATGTACGGTCACTGGATAAACGGGACAGAAGGATGTGGGCGGTTTTAAGCGGAATAGAGGTACTGTGCATTCCAGTATATTCGGTTGCCGCCATCCTTTTGGTTTCCGTACTGTACTATCGGAATAAACTGGCGGAGCCAATGTTTTTGTTAAGGAAAGAAATGGAAGCCATTATGCAAAATGATTTAAGCTTTTCCTGCTGGTACGGCAGCGCCGACGAAATGGGAGATATCTGCCGGGTGATGGACAGCATGCGGCAGTCGGTGGTGAATAATCAGAAGATTATGTGGGAGCTGATGGAGGAACAGCGGACAATCAATGCGGCGTTTGCCCATGATTTGCGCACACCGCTGACGGTGATTACCGGTTATGTGGATATGCTGATGGAATATTATCCGAAAGGAAAGGTGGACGGGAAAAAGCTTCTGGCAATATTGTCCTCGATTAGGGGACAGACTGTGCGCATGAGTGATTTTTCGGAAACCATGAAAGGCGTCCATAGCGTCGAGGCACTGGAGGTGGAAAGGAAACAGCATACCGGAGAGGAGCTGGAACGGGAAATCCGGAATATGGCGGAAGGCCTGGAGGGGAAAAACGGGCTGTCGATTTCCGTATCTGCGAAGCTTTCGGGCGGCAGGCTTTATTATGATAATAATGTTCTTATGGAGGTGCTGGGAAACCTGTTGTCCAATGCCATGCGGTATGGAAAGCGGAAGATTGAAATTCTGGCGGAGCAGCAGGAGGACCGGCTGTTTCTCTATGTCAGGGATGACGGAAGGGGAATGACCAGTGAGGAGCTCTACCGGGCGGACAGCCCGTATTATTCCGACAAAACCGAAAAAAGGGATACCAGCGGGGCGGATGTTGACGGTAAAGAGGCGGACAGGGATACCCATTTTGGACTGGGCTTGACCATCAGTAAGATTCTCTGTAAAAAACACGGGGGGAAAATCAGCTTTTCCAATAGCATAGAGGGTGGGGCGATTGTCTGCGCAGAATTTGCGGTGAAGTAATTATTATTTGTTTATAGAGAAAATATAGAGAAATGTGTTGTATTCTTTCCTTATAGACAAAGATAATAGGTAATAGGAAAGGAGCAGGCATGGAAACGGAAATTTGGTTAGAGGATGTAAATAAGTATTATGGTTCCAAGCAGGCATTGAAGAATGTCAGCCTGACGATTCCCAAAGGGATGTTTGGGCTGCTGGGGAGAAACGGCGCAGGAAAAACAACCTTAATGAAGGTGGTGGCAACCCTGCTTCCGGCAAGCAGCGGAGAAATTGATATCTGCGGAGTGCCGGTCAAACAGGCGGGAAAAATCCGGCAGATGACCGGATATCTGCCGCAGGATTTTTCCATGTACGGAAATATGACGGTATATGAGGCAATGGATTATCTTGGGGCGCTGTCGGGACTGAAAAAGACGGAGAGAAAGGAGCGGATTCCGAAGCTGTTAGAGAGAGTAAATTTGCAGAATAATTATCGGACGAAGGTAAAAGCAATGTCCGGCGGGATGCGCGGGAGACTGGGAATTGCACAGGCAATTTTACATGACCCGAAGGTGTTGATTGTAGATGAGCCGACTGCGGGGCTTGACCCGGAGGAGCGGGTGAGGTTCCGCAACCTGCTCTGCGAGATTGCGGAAGAACGGATTGTTATTTTGTCCACGCATATTGTCGGGGATATTGAGGCGACCTGCGAAAACATTGCGGTTATGGATGCAGGAGAAATTATTTTTAAAGGAACGGTATCGGAGCTTCTGGCCCGTGCCGAGGGAAATATTTTCACGGCAGATATCTCCCGCATGGAATTGGAAAAGGTGAAGCAGGAGTATCTGGTAACCGGAATGCTTACCCAGGGAAATCATGTAACGGTCCGCTTTTTGCTGCGCAGCCCGGAGCAGGAGCTTTTTGCGGCAGCAGCTCCCTGTGAAGTGAATGTGGAGGATGCTTATATGTACCTGATGTATCAGGAAAGGGGGGACGCTTCATGTTTTTAACGCTGTTGAAAAAGGAGTGCCTGCAGCATCTTAAGAGCATAACCTATTATATTTTTCTCGCCTGCCTGGTGCTTGATTTTCTGACCCAGATGGGGGAGTTTGAGACAATCAATAAACCGGAGCCGGGACAGGAGGATTATGGATGGGTCAAAACAGAGAATAAAGAAGTGATGATGGAAACGGCGTTGCAGGGTCTGCTTGCGGAGTATGAAAGAGGAGTATATATTACCTATCCTATCGGTTTTTATAAACAGGTGCATTTGGATGAAACAGAGCAGAAAGGGATAGAAGAAGGGCTGAGCGCTATTACCGGAATGCGCATGGATGAAATTGAGGAGGCGCTTGTGCAAAGGGATGAAGAGTGGGAGCGGATTATTGAAGAAAAGGAGAATAATAATGAAGCGATAATGGGAAATGAAGAGCCGGATGTGGCGGTTACGGTAAAGGAAGGGCTTTCCTGGCAGGAATTTTTGGCAGAAATGAAAAAAATAGATGAGCTGCTGGGCGGGGGAAGCAATTATAATGAAGGAAACATTCAAAGAGCCGAAGAGCCGGCAACCTATGAGCAGGCGCTGGCTGAATACGACAGCTTCATCAAAGAGGATAAGGTGACCAATGCATATGCCAGACTGTTCTGTGATTACCAGGGAATTATGCTCGCCATCCTGCCGGTATTCTTAGCTGTTACCAGAGGGCTGAGGGATAAAAAAGCACAGGCGGAGCAGGTGATTTACATGCACCGCGCAACATCCTTTGCCGTTGTTGCAAGCCGTTATTTTGCAGCCGTCATTGTTGTTGTGGTTCCGGTTATTTTATTGAGCTGCTCCACGCTGATTCAGGCGGTATATTATGCCGGAAGCATTCAGGCGGAGTATGATGCGCTGGCATTTGTAAAGCATATCGGGTTTTGGCTGCTGCCAATAATTTTGGTCAGTCTTTCAGTAGGGTTTTTCTTTACTGAGCTTACGGACAGCGCCATTGCGATTTTAATACAGGGTGCTTGGTGGTTTATCAGCATTTTCATCTCCGGTTATGACCTGGTGGGTTCTGTGGGCTGGAACCTGGTGCCCCGGTTTAACACGGTGGGCTCCCGGGACGTCTATGAACAGATTTGCGGGCAGTTAATGCGAAACCGGCTGATCTATACTGCTGCCGCCCTGGTGTTACTGTTGTTGACCATCTGGATATACAGCAAAAAGCGAAAGGGGGAATTTGTCAGTGTGGGAACAGTACTTAAAAATCGGAAAAATAAGCTGGAAGCATAATCTGCGGATACATGCCCTCATTGCTGTAATTTTTTGCTTATGTTCCCCGCTGCTTATGGGGATGCGGAATCTGGAGGAGGTGCAGGTGGCGGCGATTATGGAGCGTTATTTAAGCTTTCTGGGAATGATTTTGCTGGTGCCGCTGTTTCTTCCAGATACCAATAAGAATATCCGGGATTTGATTGCTTCAAAAAAAGTGCCTATTACCGGTATACGGATTATCCGTCTGCTTGAAGCGGTACTGGCATTGGCAATCCTGCTGTTTCTCTTTCTTGCGGTGTTAAAATATGGGAAGTGTGAATTTCGGTTTGGCGTCTGCTTTTTTGCCGTATTTGCCACCTGCCTGTTTCAGGGCGGACTGGGGCTGTTGTTTTACAGCGTGATTGACAATGTTGCGCTGGCATACATGATGCCGTTTCTGTATTATATTCTCTCTCTGGGAGGCTCCAAAAAAATGCTAGGGCATTTCAATCTGTTCAGCTTTTTAATGGGAAAAGAGGGCGACAAGCTGTATCTGCTGGCGGCGGGTGTGGCGATGATAACTGTCGCTCTGGCAATCCGAGAGGTAAAGAGAACCTAGTACAGCGAATATTAAGTAATTGGCAGTTTGACTTGCCTGATTGTTCATCTGCTGCGTTGTCGTCAATCGACGTAGCCACCGCTACGCCTCA
>JAMPFJ010000003.1:106419-141650 GCA_023664535.1 Bacteroidales bacterium | reverse complement strand
TTTCTCAACCCTCTTTCTTGGAATTCCCTATACTTGAATTATACAGGAAGCTCCTGTCATATATTAACACTTATACTATATAATAAAAATGATGAAAAAGCAAGCCCTTAATCTGATTGGGAAAGGAAACATTACAAATTTTGAAACAGATTGCCTATGTTTCTTGTTAAATTGAAAAAGGTATGTTACAATAACAATGTTTGTTTAATAATTTTGTAGATAAAGAGGTGCTTTTATGGATGAAAATTATCTTGATAGTCTTTTGAATGAAATCTCTTTGGATAAGGAGATTGATCATAACCTTGAGGATGATTTGGATAACCAGATGCAAAGAGACAAAGAGAGGAGACAGCAGGAAAATACACTGTCGCAGGAGGATGTCTTTAATTTGAATTTGGAGCAGGAAGTAAACGGGCTTTCTGACGACAGAGATATGCATTTTTCGGAAGCGCAAATGGAGGAGCTGGACAGGTTAGATAATCTGGCGGATTTGGATATCGGGGATTTGGATTTTTCCGATATTGATTTTGATAATCTGGAAATAACGAATTTAGATGATATAGGAGACAGCGATATCGGCGATGTGCTAAAGGATTTTGAGAGTGATTTGCAGATTGGAGATTTCCAGGAGGAAAATGTCCCGAATCCGGAGGCAGAGAGCGGAGAGGCATTTAATACGGATTCTTTTCTGAACGGCTTATTGTCGGAAGAAGATAACTCTGGCATGGCGGCGGAGGATTCTGCCGTTGATTTAAATGCGGGGGCTATGCAGGAAGCAGAGCAGTCTTTTGATATACCGGCTCCGGCAGAGGACTTTAGCGGTTTGGAAGAGGCGCCGCAGCCGGCTCCGGCAGCTCCGCAGGAGGATTCTTTATCCAGCGCGGATGAAGAGGATTTAGATTCTCTGTTGTCTATGCTGGATATGGAGGGTTCGTCTGAAAGTGATGTTGAGGAAATGGAAATGTCTGCTGAGCCGGGAGCAAGCATTTTAGACGGCGCGGAAGAAATAAAAGAACAGGATGATATTGCGCCTGCAAAGAAACGGGGATTCATGCAGATTTTATTTGGGGACCCCGATGAAGAAGATGAACTGACCGAGGAAGAATTGAAGGCCATTGAAGAAAAGAAAGCGGCAAAGGCGGCAAAGAAGCAGGAGAAAAAAGAGCAAAAACAGGAGAAGAAAGAGCAAAAGGACGGCGAGAAGAAAAAGGCGAATGAGGAAAAGCAAAAAGTAAGAGCCGAGAAAAAGGAAAAGAAAAAGCAGGAAGCGCTGGCTAATGCCGAGCCGGAGAAGAAACTCAATAAACCGGCAGTAGCATTTATTTTCTCCGTTTTTCTGGGAGGAACATTTCTTTTTTACCTGCTGTTGAATCAGTTCAATTATGCGCAGGCAGTTGGGCGGGCGGAAGACTATTTCGGCAATCAAAAGTACCGGAGCGCTTATGATGAGATTGTCGGTGTAGAGATTAAGGAGCCGGAGGAGGAATTAAGGGACCGGATTTATACAGTGATGTATGTGGAGCGTCTTTATGAGGCGTATGAAAATAATATCCAGCTGGGATTTCAGGAAAAGGCATTGGATTCCCTGCTCCGTGGTGTGTCAAAATATTACGAATATCAGAAAGAGGCACAGGAGTTAGGGGTAGGCGCAGATATAGAGTACTCCTTTGACCGGATTAGAAGTATATTACAGAATAATTACGGCATAAGCATTGAACAGGCATTGGCGATAAATGCCTTAGAGGATGCGGAATATGCAAGACAGATTTCGGGGTACGCTGCTACTGTCAGCGGGACAGAGGAAGAAAATGATAATACCGGTAATAATCCGCAGGCGGAAGAACAGATTCAGGACGGTGAAACGGTTTCCGAGTAGAAGGGCATAAGATGGGAAGTGAAGGCATGATAGCGATATTGGATTATGATGCGGGAAATATTAAAAGCGTGGAAAAAGCGGTGGCTTATCTTGGGCAGGAAGCAAAAATAACAAGAGACCGGGATGAAATAATGGCGAGTGAAGGAGTAATATTACCGGGGGTCGGAAGCTTTGGTGATGCTATGGCAAAGCTTAAAGCATACCGGTTGGATAAGGTGATTTATGACGTGATGGATAAAAGGATTCCGTTTATGGGAATCTGTCTCGGTTTACAGTTATTATATGAGGGGAGCGACGAGTCGCCCGGTGTGCCGGGACTCGGTCTGCTTCAGGGGACAATCAACCGGATTCCCCAAAAGCCCGGGCTAAAGATACCGCATATGGGGTGGAATTCCCTTGATATCAAGCCGGAAGCTTCGCTGTTTAAGGGAATAGAAGGGAATCCGTATGTGTATTTTGTGCATTCCTATTATTTGAAGGCAGTTAACGAGGAAGAGGTAAAGGCAGTCACATACTATTCAACGGTTATTCATGCCAGTATAGAAAAGGATAACCTTTTCGCCTGTCAGTTCCATCCGGAAAAAAGCGGTAATGTGGGATTAAAAATATTGCAGAACTTTTTGGATTTGCCTTCTCCGATAAAGGAGGGCTGTTGACATGCATACAAAAAGAATTATCCCGTGTCTGGATGTGACGGGGGGAAGAGTGGTAAAAGGAGTTAATTTTGTCAATTTGAAGGATGCAGGCGACCCGGTAGAGGTGGCGAAGGCATATGACAAAGCGGGCGCAGATGAACTGGTATTTCTGGATATAACGGCGTCGTCGGATGCCAGAAATATTGTGATTGACATGGTAAGGCATGTGGCGGAAACGGTGTTTATTCCCTTTACTGTTGGCGGGGGGATTCGCACGGTGGAGGATTTTAAGGCAATTTTGCGGGAAGGTGCGGACAAGGTATCCGTCAATTCTGCCGCAGTCAATAATCCGGCTCTGATTAGTGAAGCCGCCGATAAATTCGGAAGTCAGTGTGTAGTCGTTGCTATTGATGCGAAAAGGCGGTCTGGCGGTTCAGGCTGGAACGTCTTTAAAAACGGCGGCAGGATTGATGTCGGTCTCGATGCGGTGGAATGGGCAATGAAAGCCGAAAAAATGGGCGCAGGTGAAATATTGCTTACCAGTATGGACTGCGACGGGACAAAAGCAGGTTATGATATCGAGTTAACCAAAACGATTAGTGAAAATGTTTCGATTCCGGTGATTGCCTCCGGAGGGGCGGGAACAAAGGAGCATTTTTATGAGGCATTAACAAAGGGGAAAGCTGATGCAGCTTTAGCAGCATCTTTATTTCATTATAAGGAACTGGAGATTGCAGAGTTGAAACAATATCTGCAAAAGAAAGATGTAGCAGTCAGATTATAGGATGATTGTCATAAAAGAAAATCAATTACAGGTGGATGAGTATCTTGCAATAAGAAAAGAGGTAGGCTGGGTGAGGCTTTCTGAGTCTCAGGCAGAAAAGGCGCTTGATTGCAGTCTTTTTGTTCTGGGAGCCTATGAGGGGGAAAAGCTTGTGGGTATGGGACGGATTGTCGGCGACGGTGCCGTCATCTGCTACGTACAGGATTTGATTGTCGTTCCTGATTACCAGCACAGGGGAGTCGGTTCCCTGGTGCTGTCGGCGCTGGTAAATTATGTGGAAGGTCTCAGGGAGGAAGGCTGTCAGATGATGCTGTGCCTGATGTGTGCAAAGGGCAGGGAAGAATTTTATGAAAAACATGGATTTCTGGCAAGACCGACAACAAAGCTGGGACCCGGAATGATTCAATATTTAAAAGAATGAAACCGTTATTGTGAAATGGATTATGGAGATTGCGGAATGAATAGACAGTATGTTAAAGGGAAGATTGCCATTTGCGTATTATTTATGGTGGGAATAATGCTGGCCGGCTGCAGCGGCGGAAAGAATGCAAATGGCTCCATGAAAGCCGAGGATGGCAGAAGCTACGGCGGTCTGATTCAAGGAAAGGAAGGAGAGGTTGTGCATACGGCTTTTTTTGACGTTGCCGTGGAGAGCGCCCAAAAGCACGATATTTATCAGTTTGACGACGGTTTATATCAGGCGGATAAAGGAAATACTTATCTGGTGGTGGAGCTGAAAATCACCAATACCTATGAAAAGGATTTGCCGATGAGCATTACGGATTTTACACTGGATTATGAGGGCAATACTTCTACCGATATCATTACCGGATACGGAAAGAGTGATTTACAGCAGGAACAGTTTATGGAAAATATTTTTACGCTAAAGCGTGGAGACAGTATAACGAAATGGATTCTCTTTACCGTACCGGATAAAGAAGAATATTTTATCTGCTACAGTGAGTATTATGAAGATGAGTTTGAAGGGGATGCTTACCGTATTGCAGTAAATGCGCAGAAGCAGGAAAATACCTCGGAGGAGGAAGCTGCCGACAAATAACCAATATCCGGCAACATTTCATTCGAAAGCGAATACAATAATAAAAAGTGTGTTAGGATACCTTCTATGGATATGCAGCAATTTGACAATGTTGGAGATGACAGAAGAAGACCGGTTCGGTGCAGAGGTTATGTACATGTTATTGAATCAGGAGATACGCTTTATAAGCTGGCAAAAAAATATGATGTCAGATTATTTGATATTATGAGATTGAATCCTTATGTAAATGTGTATAATTTACAGGTAGGGGATGAAGTTTGTATACCCACCACGGCGGAACGGCCGGAAAAAACCTATGTTGTAAATGAGGGAGATACCCTGGAGGATGTGCTGAAAGCGTTTGGAATGGAATTTGAAACGCTGGCAAGATGGAATCCTACGCTGATGGAGATTGAGCTGCCGGAGGGTTTGATTTTGCGGGTGCCGGTGGGAAGACAGGGAGACAGCGGCTATACGGAAGAGGAATTTAATGAGGGGGAGACGGATTCCGAGGATTAGTGGAAGGAATTACAAGGGAATGCAGGTGTGCGGATGCGCACCTGCAAATATAAATAAAAGGATGATATGGTATGGATTTTTTGACAAAGTTAGAGCGAAAGTATGGTAAATTTGGGATTCCCAATCTGACAGTGATTTTAATTATAGGCTTTGCGTTTGGCTATATCCTTGAAATAGCGATGCCGGAAGCATTACAGTTTATCAATTTAAATCCGGAAATGGTAATGCGGGGGCAGGTTTACCGGTTGGTTACATGGATTGTCATGCCGCCGGGAGGGGTCAGCTTATGGCTCGTGATTACGCTGATGTTTTATTTTTCTATTGGCAGAACCTTAGAGAATACCTGGGGAGATTTCCGCTATACGCTGTATATCGTATCCGGTATTGTCTTTACTGACTTGGGGGTTATGCTCACCTATCTGGCATTGAAGCTGATGGGACAGGCAGAGATGGCATCTCTTTTTGCTTATTATTCCAATACCTCGACCTATTATCTTTGCATGAGTATGTTTTTAGCGTATGCGTTTATGTTTCCGCATATGCAGGTGCTTTTATATTTCATTATTCCGATAAAAGTAAAATGGCTTGGTTACCTTTATATTGCTATCCTTGCTGTGACGGTGCTGCAATATGGGCAGATTGGATATTATGCGGGAATGGTAACGGTGATTATGTCGGTATTTAACTTTATTGTATTTTAT
The DNA here is from genome assembly GCA_023664535.1 of Bacteroidales bacterium. Lineage (GTDB taxonomy): Bacteria > Bacillota > Clostridia > Lachnospirales > Lachnospiraceae > CAG-590. The sequence goes on along the minus strand of JAMPFJ010000003.1, from coordinate 136,096 downwards.
TTTCTGATGAAGGGAAAAAACAGAATGAGCCCTGCGCAGAAAAAACGGAAGAAGTCCTACAAAAGAGAGGTTCAGAAGACCCAGGTGTTGACCAGACATAAATGTGCTATTTGCGGACAGACGGAAGAGGATAATCCGAATCTGGAGTTCAGATACTGCTCCAGGTGCAAGGGAAATTATGAATATTGCAACAATCATTTATTTACCCATGTGCACAAGAAATCATAGAAAAGGATAAGTGATATGAAAAGAGAAGATAAGAAAGTGATAAAGGATATCGTTAAGCACCAGGATTTGGAAAGGAATCTTCCCGCATATGGCAGTGCCTATGTCCATACGGCATATGCGTATAATCTGATTCGTCTTGTATTAAATTATTATACGATGAAAGAGGTATGGGAGGAAGGCGGACAGGCGGCAGGGGATGATTTCCTTGTGGAGGTTATGGACGAGATACATACCCTGATATTTAAGACGGTTCTTTCGGAAGAATTGCAGGAGGATTGCCAGGAAGCTGTTTTGGCGGTAAATAAAATCCGTGAAGAGATGACCGGAAAAATGACGGTACTGACTGCGTATACGGATGCACTGCAAATTTATGAGTATGTGTTAAACCGTGTGGAATATGGGATTACGAAAGAGCAGTATCCGGTGGAGGAAAGCCAGCTGGCAGCGAAGGTGTTTCAATATCTGTTTGCGGACAATGACAAAATGGTTATCAACAGTAAGATTCAGATGGTAACCGGACAGCTTCCTGTCAGAATGACAAAAAACAGATTTTTTGAGTATTTATCCGATACACTGAATATCTATAACGGTTCGGATAAGTCTGCGGTGGATGATTTTGTCAGTATGCTGGAATCCACGGCATTGCTGACGCTTCCCAAAGGGTACGAGGAGGATTATCCGGAGATATACCGGGTGATTAAGCTGTTAAAGGAGACAGATTATAAGCAGTTGGATTTGGAAGCCTATCAGGGAATCATGGAGCAGTTTTCCTTTACAACGGCTATGCTGACGGAATTGGTCAGCAATTATCTGCTTGCTATGGAGCTGATTAATGATTTATATGCGGTACTGCTTGCCTGTCCTTATCAAAAGGATGAGGAAGAAGGAGTGGCAGCCTGCATTTCGATGCTAAGGGGAATCCATGATGCCTTTATTTCAGAGAGCAAAATTCCGGAGTTTGTAGATGATGGGTTTATGAACATAGAGGGATTACAGGAAGAACTGGGCGAGGATATGCTTAAATTTGAGAGCGTGCTTTTTGACATAATGAGGGAGCATGAGGATACCATTTCCTGGATGATGTCCGATAAGCTGTTTCATTCGCTGGAGCTGATTTCCAAGCTTTCGTCAAACAGTCTGTTTATTGATTTGGACAAGCAGGAGGAGAGCGATGCCGCAGACGGTAAGTATATTGCGGAAAAGCTCAGAATGCTGACGGCGGCGTTAACGGCGGCTTTTGAGGAAAATCCTAAGGAAATTAACCGTGCGGTAATGGCGGCGCTGTTTTCCCAGATGCCGGTGCTGTTTAATTCCCAGGAGGAGATTAAGGATTATATTGAGTACAGCCTCAATCATTGCGGAAACGAGAGTGAGCTGATGGCGTGTGCAAAGCTATTGGATGAGTTAATGCAAGAGGAGTAGCATACGTTCGTTGACAGGCAGAGGCAGGTGTTGGAATGGATATCCGTTTTCATGAAAAATTATATAGAAATGGTATTTCAAAACGAAGGCTTGCTTCCATAAGCAGAAAAATACAAAAGAAATCCCCGAAGCTTAACCTGTTTTTGGTAACGCTGCCTTTGGGGAGACAGGGAATATTAGAGGTTTACTGGTATCCGGAGCTTTTGCAGCGGGTTTACCAGCAGATGGATGAAGAGCTTATCGTGGTGGGTCTGGCAAAAACCAGGGAGGAAGCCTTTTTGCTGGTTGAGCAAATCATTATGGACATCGGAGTGAAAAAAGGAGAGATTCCGGTAAAGCAGTTTTTTGAGGAGAAGCAATGATATTATCCGTGTTGAAAGTGATAGGGATTGTCGTCATAGTCCTGTTGCTGTTGATTATTTTCATATTGTGCGAATTGCTGTTTATCCCTGTCCGCTATCGGTTTTCCGGCAGATATGACGGTCGTCTGGATGCCGAGGCGCAGGTTACCTGGCTGCCGGTACTGCTCAAGGTGCAGGCTTCGGTAAAGGAGAATAAGCTTCGTTATGAGATAAAGCTTTTTGGCGGTATAGTCATGACCAATACGGGAAAAAAGCTTTCCTGGCTGGGCAGGAAATTTTTTGCTTCAAATGAGGATTATCCGGAAGCAGATAAAGAAGAGAAAGGCAATTCTACGGTAAACTCTCCGATGGAGGTATTACCGGATGATTTTGATGAGAAATATCCTCCTCCCGATTTTTCCGGGCAGGCGGAAAAAAGAGAGAATGAAACGGCGGAAAAAAACAAAAACGAGAAGACCAGGGCAGGGAATAAGCTTCGCAAAAAAATAACGGCAGTAAAAGCAAAATGGAAGCAGACCGTCCGGAAATGCAGGGAGCTGTTGAATAAAAAGGATGCATTGACAAAGGTGTACCATTCAAAACGGTTTTCGTTGGCAAAACAGGATGTGCAGCGGTATCTGAAGGAGCTTTTCCGCATTATCCGGCCGGATGAACTGGAGGGATACATCCATTTCGGAATGGAGGACCCGGCGGCTACGGGACAGATTCTCGGAGGTTTATCCCTGATTATGCCGCTTTATGATGAGTTTCTGCTTATCCGGCCGGATTTTGAAAAGAAATGTCTGGACGGAAACCTTAGTGGAAACGGTAAAGTTTACTTGTTTAAGGCGGCAAAACTGGCATTAAAGGTGATATTTAATAAAAATCTTATAAAAGTAACAAAGAAAGTGCAAACTATAATAGAAGCATAGGAGGGAAAACAGATGGCAAATGATTTTAATTCAACAGTAGGTTCTTTATTTCAGGGGATGGATAAGTTTTTGACGACAAAAACGGTAGTCGGCGACCCTACCACCGTAGGCGATACAATAATCTTACCGCTAGTGGACGTCAGCTTTGGCGTAGCGGCAGGAGCCTTTGCAGACGGACAAAAAAACAACGGAGCAGGCGGTTTAGGCGGGAAAATGACAGCCAGTGCCGTACTGGTCATAAAGGATAACCAAATCCGTCTTGTCAATGTGAAAAATCAGGATACGATTACTAAGGTACTGGATATGGTGCCGGATTTGATTGACCGGTTCCAGAGTAAGGAAGATAAGCAGGAGGAAACTCCGGAGGTGGACAGTGCGGTAGCTGATATTCTGGATAAAGAATAAGGGAAAACAGTCACGAAAGAAGCAAAACCTGCATATACTGTTTTATAGTGGTGTATCAGCAGTATGGAGGATATATGAAACGGGTGTGGGGTTTTGCTTTTTTCTGGTTCAGTGTGGGGATGATTGTTGATTTTCTCCTGGAAGGCTTCTGGAATTTTTTTGTGGTAGTGGCATCTCTGGTGATTGCCTATATTCTCTTTTGCAGATGCTGATGGACTGCATAAAAAAAGAGAACCGGACAGGTTCCCTTTTTACTGAATATTATGCTCTCTCAACCTTGCCAGACCTCAAACATGAAGTACAAACATAAATTCTCTTTGGTGTACCATTAACATTTGCTTTAACCTTCTTAATGTTTGATTTCCACATTTTGTTTGATCTTCTATGAGAATGGCTCACTTTAATTCCGAAATGAGCGCCTTTATCACATACTGAACATTTTGCCATGACCTGCACCTCCTTGAATTTATTAACCTTCCGGTTTGCAACACGTCAATTTTAACAGAAGTAGTATAAGAATGCAAGCATAAATTTTAAAAAGATGTCTTTTTTTGCGGTTGCCGGACTTGCGGAAAGGTTTCATGAATGGTATGATAGGAAGCTAGAAAGAAAAATATAGAAAATATGGAGGGATTTACATGAAAATAGAATTGGAAACGCCCAATGGGGACGTGCTCATTGAAAGTGATGTTATTGCCCAGTATGCCGGACTTTCTGCCATTGAATGCTTTGGTATTGTGGGAATGGCAACGGTAAATATGAAGGACGGATTGGTAAAGCTTTTAAGGGGAGACAGTGTTTCTAAAGGCGTAAATGTTACCGTCGGGGAAAATAATGCCATTGCCATTGATTTTCATATTATTGTGGCCTATGGAGTCAGTATTTCCACTGTGGCAGAAAATTTGATGTCAACAGTCAGGTATAAAGTGGAAGAATTTACCGGTATGCAGGTTGAGAATATTAACGTTTTTGTTGAAGGCGTGCGGGTAATTGATTAGGAGGGCATATGAACAGGAGTGTTAGTGTAAACGCGAAGAGTCTTCAGTACGGTTTTCTGGCAGGCGCCAGACGGATTGAAGAAAAAAAGGATTATATCAATGAATTGAACGTATTTCCGGTTCCTGACGGGGACACCGGAACAAATATGACTCTGACCATTACGGCTGCAGCAAAAGAGGTGGCGGGCATTAAGGAGCCTACCTTTGCCAATGTAACGAAAGCGATGTCAACCGGTTCCCTGCGCGGGGCAAGAGGAAACTCCGGTGTTATCTTATCCCAGCTTATCCGCGGATTTTGTAAGGAATTAGAGAATAAGGATGAAGTGGTTATTGCTGATGTGGCAATAGCATTTAACCGTGCGGTGGCAACGGCATATAAGGCGGTAATGAAGCCAAAAGAGGGAACCATTCTTACCGTGGCAAAGGGGCTTTCTGATAAAGCCGCTGAGCTTAGTAAGACAAATAAAGATTTATTGGAGTTTGCCACGGAGGTGCTGGCTTACGGCAGGGAAGTATTAAACCAGACGCCGGAAATGCTTCCTGTACTTAAAGAAGCGGGGGTTGTGGACTCCGGTGGCGAAGGTCTGATGACGATTTTGGAGGGAGCTTTTGATGCGTTAACGGGAAAAGTGACCTATGATTTTTCAAATGGTTATGACAGCGATTCGGCAAAGGGAAAACCGGCACCGGATGCGTCAGGGCTTAAGCTGACCAATTCTGTCGGCATTGACCGGAAAGAGATAGATACCTCTCATATCAAATATGGTTATTGTACGGAATTTATCATTATGCTGGAGAATGAATATAATAAGCAGATTGAAGAGGAGTTTAAATCCTATCTTGAATCCATTGGGGATTCGCTGGTTGTGGTATCCGATGAGGAGATTGTGAAGGTGCATGTGCATACCAACCATCCGGGACTTGCTTTTGAGCGGGGACTCACTTACGGTTCCCTGACCAGCATGAAGGTGGACAATATGCGCGAGGAGCATCGGGAAAAGGTAATTATGGAAGCGGAAAAGGTAGCGGCAGAGCAGGCAGAGGAGCGTGCCCGGGCAAAGGCTGCACCCGTCGGCATGAAACAGGAAAAACAGAAGGAGTATGGCTTTATTTCCGTTTCCGTAGGTGAGGGAATGAATGATATTTTCCGGGATTTAGGCGTGGATTATCTCATCGAAGGCGGGCAGACGATGAATCCAAGTACGGAGGATATGTTGAATGCCATTGAGCAGGTCAATGCAAAAACCATATATATTTTGCCGAATAACAAGAACATTATCCTGGCTGCCAACCAGGCGCAGTCGCTGACGGAGGATAAGGAGATTATTGTTGTGCCGTCCAAGACAGCGCCTCAGGGAGTTGCGGCATTAATCAGTTTTGACGCTTCCAAATCCGGGGAAGAAAATCTTTCCACAATGACGGAAGAAATGGGAAATGTCAGAACCGGGCAGGTGACTTATGCAGTAAGGGATACCAGTATTGACGGAAAAACCATCAGTGCGGGAGATATTATGGGTATTGATGATGAGGGAATACAGGCTGTATCCGGGGATTTGATGGCGACGACAAAGGAGCTGCTGGCAAAAATGGTGGATGAGGATGCGGAATTGATTAGCATCTACTATGGCGCCGAGGTGACGGAAGAGGATGCGCAGGAATTTGCGGATTATGTGGAAGAAACCTATAGCGACTGTGATGTTGAATTTAATTATGGCGGACAGCCGATTTATTACTATATTTTATCAGTGGAATAGGTGGGATGACGGAACTGCCGTGTGAAAAGGAAAAAAGTTTTCGTGTGGCAGTTTCCGCCATCTCTTTTTACGTGGAGGATGTATGCAGTTAACAAAACCGGTGGACTGCCTGAAAGGAATCGGACCAAAAACAGCCGCCTTATTTGAAAAATTAAATGTATTTACGATTGAAGATTTGTTAAAGCTTTACCCGAGAAATTATTTAAGCTATGAAGAGCCGGTGGATATCCGGGAAGCTGAAATTGGCAGACGGGTAACGGTCAGGGCTTCCATTCAATCCTATGTGGACGTTAAAAAGGTCAGAAGCCTTACGCTGGTTACCTGTACGGTAAAGGATGGTACGGGAAGCATAAAGCTTACCTGGTATAACTGCCCGTTTTTAAAGCAGGTTTTTCACATTGGGCAGACCTTTGTTTTTGTGGGTACCCTGTTGATAAAAAATCATCAGCCGGTCATGGAACATCCGGAGTACTATACCATGCAGCAGTATGAAAAGCTGGTTTCCTCGCTGCAGCCGGTATATCCGCTGACGGAGGGATTGAGCAATAAAACGGTGAAAAAGGCGGTGGCAGCGGCACTTCCGCTGACCGAGCAGTTAAAGGATATGGTGCCGGAGCAGATTCGGACAAGATTTTGTCTGATGCCCCTGGCTGAAGCGGTATATGGCACCCATTTCCCGCAAAATATGGAGCATCTGACTAATTGCAGAAACCGCCTTGTGTTTGATGAATTTTTCTGGTTTCTGGTTCATATGCGCCTGCTGCGGGAAAAAACGGTAAAGGCGGAAAACCACTTTCTGGTAACGGACTGGCGGGCAGCGGAGGAATTTATCGCATCCCTGCCCTTTTCCCTGACCAAGGGGCAGCTTCAGGCGGTGGAGGAGATTAAGAAAGATTTATCCGGCGGATTGGTGATGAACCGTCTGGTTCAGGGAGATGTAGGCTCGGGAAAAACAGCAGTTGCGGAAATCGCTTTGCTGGCGGCGGTGAAAAACGGTTTCCAGACGGCATTTATGGCGCCTACGGAAGTATTGGCAGCCCAGCACTATGAAGGGGTAACGAAAGACTTAGCCCCCTTCGGGGTAAGAACGGCTCTGCTTTGCGGGTCGACAAAGATTGCGGAAAAACGCAAGATATATGAAGCCCTGGCTGCCGGGGAGATTGACATTTTAATCGGTACCCATGCACTGATTCAGGAAAAGGTTATCTACAACCATCTTGGTCTGGTGATTACCGATGAGCAGCATCGTTTCGGGGTGCGGCAGCGCGCCCGGCTTTCCGAAAAGGGAAATGAGCCGCATGTGCTGGTGATGAGCGCAACGCCGATTCCCCGGACACTGGCGATTATCCTGTACGGTGATTTGGATATTTCGGTAATTAAGGACATGCCGGCGTCTCGGAAACCGATTAAAAATTGTGTGGTGGGATTGCAGTACCGGCAGACCGCCTACCAATTTATGTTAAAGCAGATTGAACAGGGGCATCAGGTTTACATTATCTGCCCTATGGTAGAAGCCGGTGAGAATATGGAGGCGGAAAATGTCATTGAATACCAGGAAAGCCTTTTGGAGATTTTTCCGAAAAACGTAAGAACGGCTTATCTGCACGGGAAAATGGCTCCGGAGAAAAAAAATGAGGTTATGCGTGAATTTGCGGAGCAAAAGATTGATATTCTGGTATCGACTACCGTCATCGAGGTGGGAATCAATAACCCAAATGCAACGGTTATGCTGATAGAAAATGCGGAAAAGTTCGGACTGGCACAGCTCCATCAGCTAAGGGGGCGTGTGGGAAGAGGAGACGCCCAGTCGTATTGTATCATGCTCTGTGCATCAGAGCGGCAGGAGGCGCTTGACCGTCTGAATATACTGAATACCTCCAATGACGGGTTTTTTATTGCAAATGAAGATTTAAAGCTTCGGGGACCGGGAGATTTCTTCGGCGTAAGGCAGAGTGGAGATATGCTCTTCCATTTAGGGGATATTTATAATAATGCATGCCAGCTTAAACAGGCGGATGAAGCGGTAAGCGTTCTGGAAAAGGAAAAATTTCCTTTGGCGTCTCTGATAAACGGAGAAGAGGGAACAAAGCTTCAGTTATAACGTTTATGGAAAATTAAAGGAGGCATAACAGGAAAATGCACAAACATACCGGCAGGCGGATTTCCTGCTTTTGCATATTTGCACATTTTCGCTGTCTGCTTGAGAGGTCTGTGTAGTGCAGCCTCTTTTCCGGCAAGTATTACTTACCGCTCATCTCGCGTTCCTGGGCTTCTATCATTTTTTTCACCATGTAGCCGCCGACAGAACCGTTCTGATAAGAGGTCAGGTCACCGTTATAACCGTCCTTTAACGGAACGCCGATTTCATTGGCGACCTCGTATTTGAATTTGTCCAAAGCACCTTTGGCTTCTTTCTTTGTTTTGCTGCTCATTCTATGCGCCTCCTTTTTCTTTTGGTGTCTATATGAAACAACATGTTATATGTTGTGAGAATAGTATTTGAAGATAGGAAAAAAATAAACTAGAAAGTCTTTTCAAGAATTGAAAAAAATAGAAAATTTTTGTATACTGCAATTAGATTAGGATTAACGAGGGGGAATTTTCATGAGAAAAAAGACGATTTCATTTGGATTAGCTGTTTTGATGATTCTGGGTCTGATGTCCGGCTGCGGGAAAAAATCCGAAGAAACAGCGACAACGCAGGCACAGACGACGGAAACAACGGAAGCGGCGGTGCAGGCGGAAGATACCGAAGCGGAGAAAAAAGAAGAGGATTTCTTTATTTCCCTTACCGGAAACAGCAGCTGGGAAAATAACGGCATGACATGCACCCAGTTTGACGGGGTAATCCGGAACCAGTCGGGAGAGTCCGGCAGGGATTGGAGGATTACTGCTGCCGTTCCGGAAGGGGCGGTAGTAGAGAGCGGCTGGAGCGGTACATATACAGTGGAGGGAACCGAGTTAGAGATAACCCCTGCTGATTATAATAAGGAGATTGCCGCAGGGGAAGAGATTACCTTTGGTTTTATTTTGGATACAAAAACGGCATTTACGCTGACGGACGCTTTGTTAACGATTGGAGATAAGCAGTATGCGCTTTTGGACGGTGCGGTCTCCGATAAGGAAGCTTTGACGACAGAAGAAAATTCGACAACCGAAACGGCGGAAGCTGCGGCGGAGGATAACGGGAAGACTCCGGTTGCCGCTCATGGCGCACTGTCGGTAAAGGGGACGGATATTGTGGATAAGAACGGGAAAATATTCCGGTTAAAGGGGGTATCGACCCATGGAATTAACTGGTTTCCCGATTATGTAAATAAAGAGGCTTTTGCTTCCCTTGCCGGATATGGGGTTAATGCCATCCGCCTGGCGATGTATACGGGAGATAATAACGGCTATTGCAGCGGTGGGAACAGGGAAGAGCTGGAAGCGTTAATCGATAAAGGCGTTAATGCCTGCCGGGAGCTTGGGCTGTATGTAATTATTGACTGGCATATTTTAAGTGATAATGACCCGACGCCGAATAAAGGGGCGGCGGCAGAATTTTTTGAGCGGATGTCCAAAAAATATGCAGACAACGAAAATGTGATATACGAAATCTGCAACGAGCCGAATGGCGGCACTACGTGGGATACGGTTAAGGCTTACAGTGAAGAGATTATACCAATTATTCGGAAGAATGACGGGAACGCATTGATTATTGTCGGAACACCGAACTGGTCGCAGGATGTGGATGTTGCGTCGGACAATCCAATTACGGGACAGGAAAATATTTTATATGCCGTACATTTTTATGCAGCCACGCATAAAGAGGAGATTCGGAATAAGGTTAAGCGGGCGAGAGAAAACGGTCTTCCGGTGATTGTCAGTGAATGCAGTATCTGTGATGCCTCCGGCAACGGCGAAATCAATTACGATGAGGCGGAACGCTGGGTGGAGCTGATGGATGAATATCATTTAAGCTTTTTTGCATGGAATCTCAGCAATAAGGATGAACAGTCCTCTTTGCTAAAGCCTTCCGTGGCGAAAACAAATGATTTTCAGGAAGAGGATTTTTCCGAAACCGGAGCATGGTTTATTCAGCAATTTAAGAAGTAATGATAATTAAAGTGTTGACAAATCTAGGTTTTCTAATAAAATAGAGTAGGAGTTATATAATGAGGGTAATTGCGGGAAAAGCGAGAAGGCTGCAGTTAAAAACACCGGAGGGTATGGATACCCGGCCGACAACGGACAGAATTAAGGAAACCCTGTTTAATCTGCTTCGGGGTGAGATAGAAGGCTCCTGCTTTCTGGATTTATTTAGCGGAAGCGGAGGAATCGGCATCGAGGCGTTAAGCCGGGGGGCAGCAAAAGCCTGTTTTGTAGAGCAGAACAGGAAAGCGGCGGATATTATCCGAGAAAATCTTGCCTTTACCCGTTTAGCGGCACAGGCTGAGGTAATGAATTGTCCGGTAGCGGCAGCATTGCCGGCATTGCAGGGAAAAGAACAGTTTGATGTCGTATTTATGGACCCGCCCTATGGAAGAGGGCTGGAAAAAGAAGTTTTGGCAAATGCTGCGTTTTATCACATCCTTAAAGAAAAAGCGCTGGTGATTATTGAAGCGGATTTAGAAACAGAGCTTGGAGCGTTATCGGGATTTCGACAGATAAAGGAAAAACGATATAAGACCAATAAGCATATTTTTTTAGAAAAAGTATCAGGGAAATGAGGACAAAAGATTGAGTAAGGCAATATATCCGGGGAGTTTCGACCCGGTAACCTATGGTCATTTAGACATTATTAAGCGTTCTTCCTCTATGTTTGATGAAGTCGTTGTGGGCGTACTGAATAACAGTGCAAAAAATCCTCTGTTTAACACTGATGAGCGTGTTCAAATGCTGAAGCAGGCGGCAGCGGAATTTGATAATGTTGTTGTGATTAGTTTTGACGGATTACTGATTGATTTTATGAAGAAAAATAACATTTCTGTCATTGTCAGAGGTCTGAGGGCAATTACGGATTTTGATTATGAGCTACAGATTGCCCAGAGCAATCGCAAGGTAAGTAAAGAGACGATTGATACGGTGTTTCTGACAACCAGCATTGACTATGCCTATTTGAGCTCCAGTATTGTCAGGGAATATGCAAGCTACGGTACGGATGTATCTGATTTTGTACCGGAGTTTGTCGCCAGAAGACTAAGAAATCGTTTTATCCACTAACAAAAACGAGAAAATGGAGGAAGAACAATGGGAAGAAAAAGTATTGACGATGTAATGAATGAAATTGAAGATTTTTTGAACAGCTGTAAACCGGCAGCGTTATCATCGAATAAAGTTGTTGTGCCGAGAGATGAATTTGATGAACTTTTTGGGGATTTGAGAGTGAAAATTCCGGCGGAAATTGAACGCTGTAAAAAAATTATGCGGAATAAAGAAGCAATTTTGATGGATGCGAGAAAAAATGCAGACGGTATCCTCAGTCAGGCATCCGAGCAGGCAGAACGGCTGGTTTCCGACACGGAGGTTATGGCGCTGGCAAACCAGAGAGCTTATGAGACGGTGGAAATGGCAAGGGCTCAGGCGAATGATATTCTGGCACAGGCAGTCGCCGAGGCAAATGAAATCCGACTGGGTTCCATGCAGTATACCAACGACATTATGATGGGAATCCGCAATTATGTGGAGGCGACCATGGAGGCAGAGCGCACAAATTATGAAAACCTTATTGGGGCGCTTGAGAACGATTATCTGATTGCTACGGCGAATATCAATGAGGTGCAGAACCAGATTGTTGATTTTACCGGGGACCCAAGCAGCGTAACCAGTGCGCCCCAGATGAAGACTGCCGCAGTAAAGAAGGAAACCGCAGCGACAAAGGAAAAAACCAGCGTGGTACAAAAGGTAAAGCAGGCAGTGGGGGTTAAGGAAGAAAAGAAGGAAGAGACGAAGCCGGTAGTAAATATTCCGGATTTTATTACGAGCGGTGAGAGCGTTGTTCCCAGTGAGACCCCTTTGGCGGCTACGGATGAGGTAAAGAAAAAAGCTCCGCAGCAGCCGGCAGGGAATACAGTAAAGAATGTGCCGGAAAATACGGGAAAACCTTCCTCCGGTACGACGGCGCCGGTACAAAAACCTGCGGCGACCCAGGAAGCTGCGGAGAGCACAGGAGAAGCGCCCAAAAAGGTGAAGAAGAAAATTGTCAAAAAAAGAAATCCTGTTCTGCACACACCGCAGACCGCACAGGAAACGGTAGCAAAGACGGTGGAGGCGGCAGCGGCAGCTAAAGTGGACAAGACGGTGTACAAGGCAAACGGAGAGCAGGCAAGGGAAGCTGCTTCGGTGGAAGGCAGGGTAAAAAGAGGTCCGAGAGTAGGCCGTGGAATGGTAGAGGAATATCCGATGACGGAGGGTTATACGGAGGTAAATGAGGCGGATTCCGCAGGTTCTTCGCCGACAAAATCGGTAGGGGTTTTAGACGATTTTTCCATGGAAAAGAAATTTTAGGACAGAAAATGCAAATAAAATAAGATGATGAAAAAAGTGCCTGTGGATAAACAGATTTTATCCAACAGGTACTTTTTTATGTTTGCTCCGGGGTAGTCTAAAACGCCGAGAATCTGAAAGGCGCTGCATAAACCGCCGAAAGCGGAAAGCATGGCGAGAAGGGAAAGTTTAAGCGGTTCCGACAGGGTCAGGGAAGCCAATAGCTTAAGTCCCGTTGTGATTTCCAGAAAGGAAAGCCCTGTCCGCAGCAGGCCGGAATGGCAGAAGGGCAGAAGAATAACCAGAATGATGGAAAAGATAATGACATATATGCCAATCATGACCATAATTTGCGTAGCGTGTAAAAAGGTATCCACAAGACAGAAACCGGCACCCTCATTTTGGATTACCGATGTATGGTTCGGCTCATTTTTTGCGGTGAGGAAAGGATAAGCAAGAATGACGGGAAGATAAATGCCCAGTAAAAAAACAGGCAGAGAAATTTTACCGCCGATAATGTGCAGATGGACGTAACCCACTAAAAACATTGGGCTTGCCTGGCTGGACAATGCCAGAAGGCGGTCTGCCTGCCCGGGGGTGAGATACTGGTTTTTGACAAAATCATTGATGATTTTTCCGCCAATGGGATATCCGCAGAGATTCCCAAGGAAAATCGCAATCCATTCATAAATTCTGCTGTTGGGAAAATATTTTCGGAAGGTATTTGCTGCGGACTGGTAGGCATTGGTTTCTGCCAGAGCATTTGTCACAAGAATAAAGGGCAGCAGAGAGGGAATTAATGTCTGATACCATAGAAGAAGCCCGCTTTTTGTTCCGGCAATGGTTTCGTTATGAAAAATCAGCAGAAGAAAGAGAACGGCAATCATGATAATAAATTTTTTCATCGGAAACACTCCTGGCTGCGCTTAATAAAAGCTTATGTCAGGAATTGGTGATTATGACTGTCTGTTCATATTCTGACGGCATGGAAATCCCATATTTTCCTGTAAATACCTGTTTATACAGGGAACTGGTTTGTAGCTCCTTTTCAAAATACGGAAGGCAGGCGGGAGAAAGGATATGCTTTGCGTCAGCAACTTTATTGATTATGGGAACCGGACAGCATGCTTTCATTTCTTTCAAAAGATGAGTGCTTTGATGCCGGAACCCCAGCAGCCGGAGATAAAAGAGATATCCCTGCTCCTTTGCCTGAAGCATGGTCTTTTTCTCACGCTGCAATAAAATATTTAACAGGGCGCGCTTTATCCGGGTATCGGTGTAATTCCGGCAGGAGAGTCCGCTTAACAGATTTTCGGCATTCGGCGGATACTGCGTGTAGCGCATAAGCCTGTCGGAGAGCGCATCGGGTACGTCATAATACTGCCGGAAGCCTTTGGAATTTTGCCAAAGGGCATATTGCAGCAAAGGATAAAAGTCGAAGAAAAACAGCGGCTTTGCATAATCGGATGTGCTCAGAAGATGAAATGCCGGTGCAGGAACGTATTTCTCAAGAAATGAAAATCCTCCGTTTTCTAATTTCCGGCGCAGGGCGGAAGCCGAGGAGAAAGTGTCAGACAAGGTTAACTCGTGATAACCGGAGCCCTGACGTTTAATCGGGCAGGGGGTGACTGCCAGCCGGTGTTTCCGGATTGCCTTGATATATTCAATGGCAAGGATGTTATTTGGCTGCTTTAGGATGTCCTCCAAACGGTTATCCTGTAGAAAGGCAGAAACGGCAATGGAGCGTGCCTGAGGAAAGGACAGTCCGCTTCGCAGTTTTTCCTTTAATATTGTCTGATAAGCGGCAGGCTCGTTGAGCAGTACGTCGGCGATATCCTCAAGTATCTGCAGGTTATCACATTCAGCGCCGAAGCACAGGGTGTCTACCATACCGGTGGCGGAGAGGGACAGTACTGCGGCGGAAGCGAAATGCTCCGCACTGGCACAGGCAAAGAGGGAGGGAAGCTCAAATACAATATCTGCACCGGAAAAAAGAGCGCACTGCGTGCGCAGATATTTATTAAATATTGCAGGCTCTCCCCGCTGGACAAAATCTCCGCTCATCATTACCAGTACATTTTTTCCCGGAAAAAGCGTTTTCGCTTCCTGTATCTGATAGGCGTGGCCGTTATGAAAGGGATTGTATTCGGCGATGATTCCAATATGCTTCATGTCTTGCTCCGTTTCCGATTTTTTTTGATTATACTATACTTTTGCAAAAATAGCATTAGAATTTTAACGGCATATGGAGGTTCGCCATATTTTTATGGAAAAATGCACGTTCATATGATAATATATAAGCGCAAAGATAAAAGGGGGAGAATAGGTGAAAACTTACATAGCATATTTTGATAAAACTGGGGATGATGGAGTGACAATGGCCTCATCTGATCATTTTGTTTTAACGAGTTTATATATGCCTGCGGAGAGTTGGCAACAAAATTTTAATCTTATGCGTGGATTGCGCAAGGAATTGCGTGATAAATATGGTTTTGTGAATCAGCCGATTACGAATATGGTAGAAGATATCATGGAAAAGAATTCATCGGAATCATATTTTATACAGATATGTGATTTTGTGTCATTCTTTATTCATTTATACTTTAAGGTGGAATATAGAGATGAAGTGCTACCAAATCGTGTTGCGAATGTGATTGATGATGCGTTTGTAAGAAGAGTATTGGTAACATTAAAAAATTCAGGTCGATTAAACCTGAAAGCAAATGAAACAAACCAATATGGACTTGTAATATATCCGAAATAAAAAACACCACCTACATCGCATCTGCGGGTTCAGTGGTTCAATATTATTATATACAATAGTTTGCAAGTTGTCAATAAAATCTGATTTGTAAAAAATGTACCTAAAGGTGTAAGAGTAATTACGACTCTTGAAGGGTATAAGGATTTGTTGATTTATCCGCCCTCTGTTTTGTTGGAAGAAGGTGATGATGATGAATGAACCAGTAGTTAGTGACAGGTTTGATGTAGATGATATTCGCAAGATTCGGGAATATAATTCGCTAAGGCATATTCAGATGACACCTGATGAAATTATTGCAGACACAAAAAAGGGAGCTGAAAGAATTAAGAAAATGCTTCTGGAACGTAAATGCCATTTACGGGAATAGTTGACTTTTAAGGGGAACGCATGATACTATGTGGTTATAGATGAGATAAGCATATAGATAATTATGTTAATGGAAATGAGGGAAGAGATTTATGTATCAGGTATTTTTAATGCTTCAGTACATCGGTATTACTATTCTGGCAGTGGAACTTATTTATACCTATTTTCAAAGCGCATCCAAGGTTCAGAATATATTAACGATGATGGAAGTAGCCCTGCTGTTGAATTTTGTAGGGTATTTATTTGAGTTGAAGGCAACAAATCTTGAGGACGCACTGACGGCAGTTAAGATTTCTTATTTGGGCAAGCCCTTTATTGTACTCTTTATGTTTTTGTTTGTGTTGGAGTATTGTCATGTAAAGCTGCCGAAATGGCTGGAAATAATGATTATTTTTTATCAGGCGTCGCTAACGGTAATGGTACACACCTGTGAGCACCACAAGCTGTTTTATAACAGTATTTCCTTTACGGAGGACGGTGTGTTTCCCCATATCGTATTCGGTCATGGCTTTTTCTATAATCTCTATACCGTGGTCATATTTTTATACTGTATTGTCATTGTTTACATATGTTTTAAAAAGTACCGTATCGTTGAAAGCAAAAATGAGAAAATGCAGATTTGGATTATTTTACTGATGATGGTTTTGGCGTCAGGTTCGCTGCTGCTGTTCTTCAGCGGGGTATGTAAAGGGTATGACTGTACGCTGTTCGGGTATTTGTTTGCCACGCTGCTGCAATCCGTGCTGATGTTCCGGTACCATCTGTTTGATACGATTACGCTGGCAAAGGAGCAGGCGATTGATAATTTAAGGGACGGTATCGTTGTGTTTAATAACAGCGATATGATTCTTTATCTGAACCGCCAGGCAAAAACGCTGATTCCGGAAACCGGAGAAAAGGCGGTGTCGACGCAGAGGGATATACCGCGTATCAATACGCTGCTTGAAAATAAGGATTATCTGTTCCATGATGAAAGGGTTTATACATTGGATGACCAGCAGATTGATAAAAGCGGAGAGCATTATGGGCATATGTACATTTTAAATGATGTTACGGACAGCTACAATTACACAAATCTTCTGCACAAAAAGGCATACGTGGATGTCAATACCGGAGCTAAGAACCGAACCTGCTTTGAAGAGGATATCCAGGAGCTGGATGAGAAGCTGAGCCGGGAGGAGAACAGGGATTTAAAAATCGGTGTGA
The DNA here is from genome assembly GCA_023664535.1 of Bacteroidales bacterium. Classification (GTDB taxonomy): domain Bacteria; phylum Bacillota; class Clostridia; order Lachnospirales; family Lachnospiraceae; genus CAG-590. Next base: position 119,212 of record JAMPFJ010000003.1, on the reverse strand, counting down.
TTGTGTGCGATTTGAACGGACTGAAGCATACAAACGATACGCTGGGACATGCTGTGGGCGACCGGATGATTGCGACGGCGGCAAAAATCATGCAGCAGGAAATGTCCGGGGCAAAGGATGTATACCGGACGGGCGGCGATGAGTTTGTCGTTTTGTATACCGGGGAGAACTGTTCACGGATACAGGAGGATATCCGCAGGGTGGAGCAGGTCTGTGAAGCGGAGAGTAAAAAATACAATTTTCCGCTGAGCATCGCCATGGGTTATACGCTGAATCAAAAGGATGAAAAGTTAGAGCAAATCCATAAGCGGGCGGATGACGCTATGTATGAGCGGAAAATGGAAATGAAAAAAGAAAACCCGTCGTTGGTTAGATAAGTACAAGTTAAAAAGATTGTTGTTTTTGAAATGGAAAATAGCTGATAAGAGGCTGCCGCATGAAAGGAAAGGTCTGTTTTATGCTATGCGGGCATGACAAATATGGACATGGTGTGGCGGCTTTTTTGCGGCAGTCTGTGGTTATGCAGCTCGTTGAAGGTCTGTCCTGCCGGAATTTGGATTATCCGGGGTTTACAAGCGCAGAGGAAAATGATATAGTAAGAATATCATTTTATGGACAAAGGGCAGTTAAACCTGTTTTTTCTCTTTTTTTCTTTAGATTTCCCATTTAGGTTATACTTATTTATCGAAAATACATTCGATTTTTTGTTGACAAGCAGACAATAATATATTACTATTAAGAAAACGAACAAATGTTCATGGAGGTTATAAGAATGGCGAATGAAGACAAATTAAAAGCATTAGATGCGGCACTTGCAAATATTGAAAAACAGTTTGGAAAAGGAGCGGTGATGAAGCTGGGGGATACGGCTGCAACGATGAATGTGGAAGCAATTCCTACCGGTTCACTGAGCCTGGATTTAGCATTGGGAATCGGCGGTGTGCCAAAGGGGAGAATTATTGAGGTATACGGTCCGGAATCAAGCGGTAAGACGACGGTGGCATTACATATTGTGTCCGAGGTACAAAAGAACGGCGGCATTGCGGGATTTATTGATGCAGAGCATGCGCTGGACCCGGTATATGCCGGGAATATTGGTGTGGATATCAATAATTTATATATTTCACAGCCGGATAACGGCGAACAGGCATTAGAGATTACGGAGACTATGGTCCGTTCCGGAGCGGTGGATGTCATTATCGTGGATTCCGTTGCGGCATTAGTGCCGAAGGCGGAGATTGACGGTGAGATGGGAGATGCCCATGTGGGATTGCAGGCGCGTTTAATGTCCCAGGCATTGAGAAAATTAACGGCAGTAATCAGTAAATCTAACTGCGTGGTTATTTTTATCAATCAGCTTCGGGAAAAGGTCGGGGTAATGTTTGGCAATCCGGAGACAACAACAGGCGGAAGAGCGTTAAAATTCTACTCCTCCGTGCGCCTGGATGTCAGAAAGATTGAAACGCTTAAACAGAACGGGGAGGTTATCGGCAACCGGACAAGAGTGAAAGTCGTGAAGAATAAAGTGGCGCCTCCGTTCAGAGAGGCGGAATTTGATATTATGTTCGGCAAAGGGATTTCCAGAGAAGGGGATATTTTGGATTTAGCAGTAAAGGAGAACATTATTGTGAAATCCGGAGCATGGTTTTCCTATAACGGAGAGAAGATTGGACAGGGACGTGAGAATGCCAAGGTTTTTCTGAAGGACAATGCCGATATTGCAAAGGAAGTAGAGCAAAAGGTTCGTGCCAGTGCCGGTTTGGTTGAGGAACAGGAAAAAGCAGAGAATGCGGATTCCTCAAAAGAGGAATAACTGCCTATGCTGATAACCGGAATTGACACGGGAAAGAATAACCGTTACCGGGTGTTTGGTGAAGACGGTTTTCTGTTTTCCCTGTACAAAAAAGAATTAAAACAGTATCATGTCGAAGAGAATAAACCGCTTTCCGATGATACGATTCAGTTGATTTTGACCGAAGTGGTTTATAAAAGGGGGAAGGAGCGGGCATTATATCTATTAGAAAAAAGACCGCTTTCCGTATTTATGCTGTGGAAGAAGCTGCTGGATAACGAGTATCCGGAGCCTGTAATTGACTGGATTGTGGAATTTCTGGAAACCTATCACTATCTGGATGATACAGAGTATGTTCGGATGTATATTGCTTCTTATTCCCAGAAGAAAAGCAAAAGGCAGATTTTTTATGATTTACAGCAAAGGGGAATAGCGAAGGAAGAGGTAGAAGCCTGCTTTGCGGCGGGCGCATATTCGGAACGTGCCTGCCTGGAAAAACAATTTAGGCGGTATGTACGGGGAAAGGATTTACAGGACTGGGCGGTGCGGCAGAAAGTTTTCCGGTATTTTTACGGTAAGGGATTTCAAAGTACGCTGATTGAGGAGGCATTAAAGGAAGTGGATGCCTTATGACAGATGTATGTTTTGCCGGGAAGTTTACGGACGGAGGGAGAAACTATAACAAATTTTTTGACAAATTCTTTAGTTTTACTTGACATAATGCACAAAAACAGATAGAATTTAACTGTTGCACTTATGCTAAGTGCTTCGATAATTAAATAAGGAGGTGCTCCTGTGGAACCAGGCTATTTTATTGGTTTTGCTATTATTTTAATCGTAGCTGTCATTGTTTCCTGGGTTCTTTCTCTTACATACCGTAAGAATGTGGTAGAGAAAAAGAATTCCGGCGCAGAGGACAGAGCGAGAGAGATTATAGATGAAGCTGTAAAAAATGCTGAAGCTAAGAAAAAGGAAATTCTCCTAGAGGCAAAGGAAGAGTCGATTAAGACCAAGCGTGATCTGGATAAAGAGATTAGAGACCGCCGTAACGAGGTGCAGAGAATGGAATCGCGAGTTCTCTCTCGGGAAGAGAATCTGGACCGGAAAACGGAATCGATTGAGAAAAAGGAAGAGAACCTTGCTGCTAGAGAACAGTCCTTGGAGAAGCAGAAAGCAAAAGTAGGAGAGCTTGAAGCAAAAAGACTGCAGGAACTGGAGAGAATCTCTGGATTAACCTCTGAACAAGCAAAAGAGTATTTGTTAAAGACTGTTGAAGATGAAGTAAAACATGAAACCGCAGTTCTAGTAAAAGAGTTAGAGACTAGAGCAAAAGAAGAAGCAGGTAAAAAGGCGAAGGAATATGTTGTCACAGCCATTCAAAAATGTGCTGTGGATCATGTTGCCGAAACTACTATTTCTTTAGTACAATTACCAAATGATGAGATGAAGGGTAGGATTATCGGACGGGAGGGTCGGAATATCCGTACTCTGGAGACAATGACAGGTGTAGATTTGATTATTGATGATACACCGGAAGCGGTTATTTTATCCAGCTTTGATCCGGTAAGACGTGAAGTGGCAAGGATTGCCCTTGAAAAATTGATTGTGGACGGAAGAATCCATCCGGCAAGAATTGAAGAAATGGTGAAAAAAGCGCAGAAAGAAGTTGAACAGATGATACGTGAGGAAGGAGAGAATGCTACCCTGGAGGTTGGGGTGCAGGGCATCCATCCGGAGCTTGTCCGTCTGCTTGGTAAGATGAAATTCAGAACAAGCTTTGGACAGAACGTATTGAAGCATTCAATGGAGGTGGCTCAATTAAGTGGTTTATTGGCTGCTGAGATTGGTGTGGATGTTCGCATGGCTAAGCGTGCAGGTCTTTTACATGATATTGGTAAATCTGTGGATCATGAAATAGAAGGCTCTCATATTCAAATTGGTGTGGACTTATGTAGAAAATATAAGGAATCGGCATTGGTAATCAATGCGGTGGAAGCGCATCATGGCGATGTAGAGCCGGAATCATTAATTGCATGTATCGTTCAGGCAGCAGACGCAATTTCTGCAGCCCGTCCGGGTGCAAGACGTGAGACATTGGAGACATACACCACGAGATTGAAGCAATTAGAAGATATTGCTAATGCATTTAAAGGTGTTGATAAAACTTTTGCTATTCAGGCAGGTAGAGAGATTCGTATTATGGTAGTTCCAGAGCAGGTAAGTGATGCTGACATGGTACTTTTGGCCAGAGATATTTCCAAGCAGATTGAAGCGGAATTGGAGTATCCTGGACAGATTAAGGTAAATATTATCCGGGAGTCCCGTGTTACGGATTATGCGAAATAATGGCATGATGCTTTGATGCGAATGATAAATCCGAAGCCCATTTGGGTTTCGGATTTTTTGTGCGCCAAGTCAGACATATTTTTTGCTCTCTCCTCATATAATTTGAGATGGAGGAGGGACAAAGCATATGGAAAATCGATACTATTTACGGAAGAACAAATACTGTACGGTTCTCCCGGTGCTGTTAGGAAACCTGCTGGGCAGTATATTCATTTTAATGGCAATAGCTTTTCTGGATGCGGTAGCGCCGGAACAGGGAATTGAAAATTATAACATCAGCGTATTGCTGAATCTGCCTGTTGACGAATTATTGCTGCATGTGATGAAGCGGAGAGGATTACAGATTCTTTTGTTTTTTATCCTTTCCTTTTTGTTGTCCTATCCCATTGTCGCCTTCTGTTATAATGGCTTTTTGGGAATTTATTATGGTATGATTACCTCCGATTTGCTGATAAAGTTTGGGCTTAGAGGAGTGATATATAGTTTCTTTTGTTTTTTTCCCCATTATCTGTTCTATTTTTTTTCTATATTTCTGGGAGGGTACTGGTTTTATTATGAGGGGAAAAATTATTCCGGGGGATATGAAAATGTTAATAAAGCACAAAAAATCTTTAAAATTTTTGTAATATTTATTTTCATTCTTTTGGCGGTTGTTTGGGAAATGAAATTTCAAAAATTTTTTTTAAATTATTTTTACCAATATCTTGTATAAATATATTATGTTAATACCTCATTTGGTGGAAAAGCCCATAAATTAAGGGTTTCTCAAGATTTGAGGAAAAAATAATGTTTGATTTTATGTAAATTAAACTATATAATAGAGTCATAAATAACATTATTTAAGGGGTTGTGGGATGTTACAAAGGATTAACGAGTTCGTGGTTTACCTGACAGAAGTAAAGCGGGCGAGTAAAAATACAATTTCATCATACAAAAGAGATTTGATAAAGCTTAACAATTTTTTAACAGATTTGGGCTGCAATCAAATTGATGAGGTTACAGGTACGAACTTGAATTCTTATATCCTGATGATTGAGAAGCAGGGGCTGTCTACGGCGACAGTTTCCAGAAATATCGCCTCAATCAAGGCATTTTTTTTGTATTTGCTAAAACAGGGAGTGATTAAGGAAGACCCCAGTGAATCCCTGAAGCCGCCAAAGATTGAAAAGAAGGCGCCGGTGATTTTGACAATAGAAGAAATCAATCTGTTGCTGGAGCAGCCGAACGGAGTATCTCCAAAAGAGATTCGGGATAAAGCGATGCTGGAGCTTTTGTACGCTACCGGAATCAGAGTTTCGGAATTGATAAATTTAAAGGTAAAGGATATCAATTTATCCATGAATTTTTTACAGTGCTATGATGAAAACAAGGAAAGGGTGATTCCTTTTACCAATGAGACGAGGGATGCTCTGGAAAATTATCTCTATCATGCAAGGGACGCAATGTGTAAAAAGGAGCAGGAATACTTGTTTACGAACTGCCAGGGTTCGCCGATGACCAGACAGGGATTTTGGAAAATTATCAAATATTATTCGGCAAAGGCGGGGATTAAAAAAGATATTACTCCGCATACCATCCGACATTCCTTTGCAATGCATCTGGTGAATAATGGTGCGGATTTGAAGTCCGTGCAGGAGATGTTAGGTCATTCGGATATTTCTACAACGCAGATTTATGTCAAGAACAATGCCAATACAAAGCTGAAAGAGGTTTACGAGAAAGCCCATCCGCGGGCAAATGTTTCATGAAGATTTTGTGAAAACAGGGGTAAGCATTTGTAACTTAGCAATAAATATTGTATAATAAAGGAGTTGCTGCATGGCAGCAGCTCCTTTTTATATAGAAAATTTTTATATAGAAAAAAGCAGGGATTGATGAAACATATTATTTCAGATGGAGGAAGCCATGATTGAAGTGAAAAAGCTTGGCATGTCTTATGGGAAAAAAGAAGTGCTTAAGGATATTTCCTTTAATATACAGGAGGGAACGACCGTAGGTCTGTTAGGGGCAAACGGTGCGGGAAAATCTACGACAATGAATCTGTTGACCGGTTATTTGCAGCCGACCAGCGGAGAGATTTTTATCTACCAGACCAATATGCGAAAAGAGCCGTTAAAGGCGAAGAAATATATTGGATATCTTCCGGAAATTCCGCCGTTATATAAAGAAATGAGGGTGAGGGAATATCTGCTGTTTGCTGCCGGTATCAAGGGTATCCGGGAGAAAAAGCAGGAGGTCAGCCGTGTGCTTGACCTGCTGGATTTGGAGGAACAGCAGCTTTGGTTTATCCGAAAATTATCAAAGGGTTATCAGCAGAGGGTAGGCTTTGCCCAGGCGCTTTTGGGAAATCCTCCTGTACTCATTTTAGATGAACCGCTGGTGGGCTTGGATCCGGTGGAGGCAAAGAAGACGAGAGAGCTTATTCTGTCGTTGAAAGCGGAGCATATTATTATTATCAGTTCGCATATTTTGTCAGAGATAGAAGAACTGTGTAATGATATTCTGATGATTAAAGATGGCAGACTTGTCTTGGATAACTCAACGCGCAGCATCAGGAAGAAAAACGGACAAAATGAATACCGTTTATCGGTTAAGGGAAACAAAGAGGATATCCAGCATGCATTAGAAAAATATGACGGGATTTATCAGGTGAAGAGCCTGGGAGAAAAAGAAGACGGAGTTTACGACTTTTTGGTGTGCACAAAGAATAAGCGGGATATCCGGGATAGCCTGTTAGGTTATCTCGTTAACCGGAAAATGACCGTATACAGTATTACGAAAGCAGAAAATACGCTTGAGGAAGTGTTTATTGAGATGAATAATAAGGAGGAGGAAAAATGATTCCAATCGTAAAAAAAGAATTACAGCATTATTTTTCCTCGCTGTTTGGTTACCTCTATTATGCAATGTTTTTCCTGTTGATTGGAATTTTATTCGTGGTATATTGTCTTTCCAATTATAGTACGCAGTTTGGCTACTATGTATTAAGCAATGCCTGTCTTGTCGTAATCTTAGTGGTTCCCTTTTGTACAATGCGGCTGTTTGCACAGGAAAAGCGAGACAGAACAGACCAGTTGATTTTTACTGCGCCAGTATCTGCTTTTTCCATTCTCTTTGGAAAGTACCTGGCAACAGCGGTGTTCGTGCTTTTGCCAATCGGGATTAGTGGTTTATATCCCCTATGGATATCTATGCATGGCGAGATGAGCCTGCGTTTTCTGGCGGGCGCATACCTTGCTGTAGGGTTGGTTACCCTGGTGGCATTATCCATCGGTACATTTATTTCTTCGCTGACGGGGAATATCGTTCTGGCGGCGATATTGACCTATGCTGTCTATGGTGTTATTTTACTGGGACGGGTGGTGGAAGGACTGGTTAATTCAGATGGTTTTTATCATCTGTTACATGACCTGTCGGTATATAATAAATATTATGACATGGTTTCCGGAATTGTAAGGCTTGAGGATATTGTCTACTGTCTTCTGACAGCTGTACTGTTTTTCCTGTTGACTTGGATAGTATTAACGGGAAGAAGGAACACGGTTAAACGGACTGCATTTTATGCCGGTTTTACGTTGGCGGCAGGAATATTGCTTGGCTGGGGAGTATTACAGGTTAACCGGGTTTATGATTTTACGGCGGAGCAGCTTCTCACGCTGTCGGAGGAGACAAAACAGACGGTGTCGGATATCACAAAGACCACCGACATATATTATCTGGGCATGAGGAGCCGGGCAAATGCAACTTATCGGGAACTGTTGAATGAATATGAAAAAATGAGCCCGAATATCGCTGTACACTATATCAATTACAGGGAAAATCCTACTTTCTGCTCCATGTATTTAAGCGATATTTCCTACATCAACGAAGCCAGCATTCTGGTAGCATGCGGGGAGCAGACAATTTATCTGGATTCGGAAGATTATATTTCCTCTATACAGTTAACAAGATATTCCACACAGAGCCTGCTGGAAATCGAGAACCAGTTAACCAGTGCGATTGCCTGTGTCAATACAGAGGATGCGAAAAACATTTATACGTTAACCGGGCATGGGGAGCCGGTGTTAAATAACAAATTCCGAAATATGCTTTTAATGAATCATTACCAGTTTAAGGAAATGGAATTGTCAGAACGCATAAAAACGCTGGATACCGTCTTTCCCGACGATTGTGAATTGGTACTGCTTTTTGCTCCGGCAACGGATTATACAAAAGATGAAATTGATGCATTATCCGAGTACTTGAAATCCGGGGGAAAAATGATGGTGGTTCTGGACCCGTTGAATGAGGAACCGGAAAATCTGTATGCATTTTTGAAAGAATACGGGCTTAGTGTGGTAAGCGGCGTGGTTATTGAGCAGGAGGAAGCCCGTTATGCGTACGATACCGCCTATTACATCATTCCTAAGCTGCAGGATACAAAATTTACGGAAGCCCTTACCTCCGGCAGTAATCAGGTGCTTTTTATGACGAGTAAAGGGATAGAGAGAGACGGTGAAGGAAACGGTTTTCATTCTACGGATATTTTAACAACCAGTGCAAAGGCATTTTCCAAGGTGGAAAACTTTGAGGATGTTTCCGCTAAAAGCGAGAATGATATAGCCGGTCCGTTCAGCGTTGCCTCCTGTGCAGAGGGAGAAAATGGCGGAAGCCTGTTTTTAATTACGTCCGATGTTTTCTTTAATGAGGAAGTGGACACGGATTCCGGCGGTGCAAACCGGAGATTTTTGTTGAATGCGGTAGATATATTGACAGGAAAGGAAGGCAGTATCTATATCCAGGGAAAAAGAGTCGACACACAGACGGCGCTCTATCCAAATTCTGCCTTTTCGCGGATAAAAATCATTACCATTTTTTGTATTCCGGCAGGTATTTTACTTTTAGGGATATTCGTAGTAATATTACGTCATAGGGATATTGATTTTCACAAAGTAGAAACGAGGAAGCAGGATGAAGAAGAACAACCGTAGGCGAAAGCCGGCAATACTGTTTATTTTGCTGTTAACCCTGTGCAGTCTGATTGTCTTCGGACAGTATACCTGCGCTTCCTGGGTGGAGGAAGAAGAGGGGATGAAATATGAAGATGAGGATGGGGAGTTTACCGTCGGGTTTGCGGAAATTGACGGCAGCTTATATTATTTTAACGGAGACGGCTATCTGGTAACGGGGAAATTTTATGATTCCGATACAAATGCTTATTATTATGCAGATAAAGAGGGCATTGTTCAGGTTGGCGTAATTCAGAATAAACGGTATTTTTATCTTACGGATGAAACCGGAAAAATCCAAACCGGTTTTATTGAATATGACGGAAAACGGTATTATTTTAACGATAATGCGCAGATGTTAACCGGATGGTTCAAATACGGGGAACAGTGGTATTATGCAGATACAGACGGCTCTTTGCAGACGGGATTTATCACGCTTGACGGCTATCGCTACTATTTAAAAGAGGATGGCACAAGGGTTAGTGATGCGGTTATGCAGATAGAGGGTGCGACATATGTATTTAACCAGGATGGAAGCATTGATGAAAATGCCACGGCGATGTATCCGGTGTATCAATATATGGAACAGCTTAGGAAAGAGAACGGTGCCGGCGGTTTAGCGCTCAATGCAAAGGTACAGGCTTGTGCGATGCTCCGGGCGGCAGGGCTTGTACAGGGTTTTCAGTCGGAAACAGGTACTGCCTCCCCGGTGGAAACCTTATTGAAAAACCGGGGTATCAAATGCGGCGGAGGTTATGAATTTTCTTATGGCGGAATAGAAGAGTATTCAGTGGAACGGTTGATTTCGGATATGGAAAAGGATAATAATCTGATAGAGGCGTTAGGCGATTCCACAGTAAAAGAGCTTGGTCTCGGAATGTACGAAAAAGATAATATAATTTATTATGATATCATTTTTATTAGAAATTAAGGGAAAAGGAGAATGATATATGCGTAATGAAAGAAAGAAAAAAACATGCGGAAAAGCAATCTTTGTTCTGGCTTTGTTTATGCTGTTAACGGTATATCCGGCGGCAGACGCAAAGGCGGCATGGGTAAAGGATTGGAAAGGATACCGTTATACGACGAACGCAGCAGGGACAAAATACTACAAAAACAAATGGGCGAAGATTGATAATAAATATTATTATTTTGACAAGCGGGGATATCGGAAAACCGGCTGGCTTACCTATAAGGGGAAGCGGTATTATCTGGATAAATCCGGGGTAAGGGTTACCGGGTTTAAGAAAATAAAGAAAAAGAAATATTTCTTTTCCAAAACAGGGGTGATGATTACCGGCTGGTTGAAATACCAAAATACCTACTATTATCTGAATAAAAAGGGTGTTGTTCAGACAGGGATGAAATCCATCGGCGATTATGTTTATTATTTTGACGGAACCGGAAAACGGATATCCGGGGCGAATATTGTGTTGGGCAATATGACCTATTATTTTGCGGAAAACGGTGTATTGCAGTATACCGGAACAGAAGAGGAGAAGGCGGCAAAATATATTAACGCCAGAAGAATGATAAAAGGGCAAAAACCGTTACAGTTTGATTTCCGTAATAATCTGTCGAAAGCCGCTTTTTTGCGGGCGAAGGAGATTGCCGGAAACAATTCGCATATTCGTCCGGACGGAACGGATTATAATACGGTTATCGAAAAGGATTATCCGGTATCTGCCTATTGGAGCGGAGAATGCATTTCATGGGGCGGAAGAATGGAAGGAGTAACGGTAGCGGCAAACTGGCTTTCCGATAACAATGCCAGCGTGCTGTTACAAAAAGAAGCAGACCGGTTTAGTATCGGAAGCTATACGGATGATTCCGGACGGCAGTACTGGGCAGCGCTGGTTATACAGAAAAAATAAAAACAGGACTATTCTGACAGAGCAGCAGGCTTCATCAGAATAGTCCTTTTAAATTATAGCAATAAAATTTAACGGTGGTAAAATCCGCAGATTCCATCCATAGTGGCGGACATATTTACCAGAAGAGCGTCTAAAATGGTTAATGCGCTCATCGCTTCCACGACGACGACAGCCCGGGGAACAATTACCGGGTCGTGTCTTCCTTTAATGGAAATTTCGATTTCTTCATTTTGCTGATTCACCGTTCTCTGATTCTTCAGAATGGAAGGGGTTGCCTTGAAGGAGGCCCGCAAAAGGATATCCGAGCCGTCGCTCATGCCGCCTAAAATGCCGCCGGCATGATTGCTGGTTTTGGCTATTTGGTTTTTATCATTGACGAAAAATCCATCGTTATCCTCCGAACCCAGCATGAGGGAAACCTGTTTGCCGTCTCCGATTTCCACACATTTTACTGCACCGATGGACATAACCGCTTTGGCGAGATTGGCATCCAGCTTTTCAAATACCGTATCGCCAAGTCCGGCAGGAACACCTTTGATTACCGCTTCTACACAGCCGCCGACGGAATCGTGAGCCTTCGTCATTTCGATAATGTATTCACCGGCACGCTCGGCGGCATTGGCATCTGGCATATAGATTTTATTATTGAAGATTTCCTTTTCGTCAAATTTGGAATAGTCGATGGTAACCGGACCGATGGAGCGGGTGTATGTGGTAAACGTAATGCCCAGCTGGTTCAGGATTTTGACGGCAACGGCCCCGGCGGCAACCCGGGCTGTCGTCTCGCGTCCGGAGGAGCGTCCGCCGCCCCGGTAATCACGAAAACCGTATTTTGCGTCAAAGGTATAGTCTGCATGTCCCGGACGGTAGTACGAGGCAATCTCACGGTAATCCTTTGACTGCTGGGTTTTGTTGTAGACAATCATGGAAATGGGCGTTCCGGTCGTTTTTCCCTCAAATACACCGGAAAGAATTTCCACAGCGTCGTCTTCGTTTCTCGGGGTGGAATAGATGGACTGACCGGGTTTTCTTCTGTTTAAGAACGGCTGAATGTCGCTTTCGGACAGATGAAGTCCGGCGGGGCAGCCGTCGATAATGACGCCGACAGCTTTTCCGTGGGATTCCCCCCATGTTGATATTTTAAAAATGGTTCCTAATGTTGAGCCTGCCATTTTATCCTCCTTGCCTGCATTGCTTTTGTTTTGTCTATAATCATAACAGATAATGGGGAAAAAATAAATATTTACAAAGAATTGTTTCTGTGCTATTATACCAAAGTACGTTAACCGCTGCTCAGATTGAGGAAACTCCGACCTTTCTCTTTGCAGACGGCGATTATTAAAATGAAGGAGGATGTTAATATGGTAACATCAGAACAAAAGAAAGAGATTATTGAAAAGTATGGTCGTGGAGCAAATGATACCGGTTCTCCGGAGGTTCAGATTGCATTGCTTACTGCAAGAATTTTGGATTTGCAGGACCATTTTAAGGCACATCCGAAGGACCATCATTCAAAGAGAGGACTGCTTAAGTTAGTTGGACAAAGAAGAAATATGTTAGCTTACTTAAAGAAGGTAGATATCAATCGTTATCGAACACTTATCGAGAGCCTCGGCCTCAGAAAATAATCTTCAGTTTGGCATGAGCCATGCATAAGAAAAAAGAAGAAGGACAGACGCATGCTTGCATGCAGGCTGTCCTTCTTCTTTTTTCTTATATAGGGCGAAGCCCGTGACCGAGATGAAGCGAAGCGGAAACGAGGTTGCATGGCGGAAGAGAAGCCCGTGACCGAT
>JAMPFJ010000003.1:0-106319 GCA_023664535.1 Bacteroidales bacterium | reverse complement strand
CTGTATGCTTAATGAGGCGGAGCCGAATTTAGCAGGAAGGTATGCAGAGCAGATGAAGCGAAGCGGAAACGAGGTTGCATGGCGGAAGAGAAGCCCGTGACCGATACCTGTATGCTTAATGAGGCGGAGCCGAATTTAGCAGGAAGGTATGCAGAGCAGATGGAGCGAAGCGGAATCAAGGTTGCATGGCGGAATTTTTATTCTCAGGAAATATATACTTTGTTTTTTTCCCGCTATATGATATCATATGTGATGACGTGGTTAGTTTAAGTGGAAATAAGGCTGCATGAACTGAGAAGGAAGCTGCATTTTGGAGAAAGGAAAGATGGTCATGATTCTTGAGAATAGGCTTAACATAACGAATCCGGCAGAGCTTGCTCGTGAAGAGGAAAAAATAAGTAAGAAAAAGGCGATGTTGCTTTTTGAAAATGGCTATCTGTATACCTTAAAAGCAGGTACGCTAGAGAGCTTATTAAAAATTCACCAATTTCTCTTTGAAGAAATTTATGATTTTGCGGGTAAGGTAAGAGAAGTTAATTTGTCAAAGGGGAATTTTAGATTTGCACCTGTCATGTATTTGCATGCTGCACTTGAAAATATTGAGAAAATGCCCCAGTCAACGTTTGACGAAATTGTCGAGAAATATGTTGAGATGAATATTGCTCATCCGTTCCGTGAGGGAAATGGTCGAAGCATAAGAATTTGGTTAGATATGATTTTAAGGAAAGAGCTTAATATGGTGGTAGACTGGAGTAGGATTGACAAAAATGATTATTTGCTGGCGATGGAGAGAAGTCCGATTAAGGATATTGAAATAAAATGTTTGTTAAGAGAGGCATTGACAGATAAAATAGAGGATAGGGAAGTTTATATGAAAGGCATCGATAACAGTTATTTTTATGAGGGTTATTCGACATATACAACCGAAAAACTGTCAGAGGAAAGCAGGGAAAAATGATATGGCTAAAAATATTATAGGGGTATGGAAATAGCAATTGGAGTGTTTAGAAAATCTCATCAATTCAGATTTGTGGGGATGAAGAACTGCCGTGTTGAATATAACCAATAAGGTAGAAATGTATTGTGATAATAGAATATGGAGCCTTGACAGGAATAGAGCAGAATGTTATTATACAAACAGGAAGGTGCTACCGATAGACGGTTAGCCCAGATATATTGGTAAAAAATAACCGCTCTTATTTAGGCTGAAGGCGGTTATTTTTTATGTGAATTGCTATTTCGACCAATGGTATAACCAAGACCGAAACAGCTAATGCATAAGCTGATAACTGTAATAAGGCTTTCAATGGTTAACATTGGTAAAATCCTCCTGTACTCAGATTTCCATATGAATGGATTTCTATGTAAACGGAGGTCACAGTCCTCCGGAGAAGCCTAACCGCCTACCGAGTAGGGTAGCACCATATCTATTATAACAAACATTTGTTCCGTACACAAGGGTGACTTGGGGTTGTTGGGATGGTTGCAAAATTGAAACGAAGAGTAACTGCAAGGAAAGTAAGGATATAATTAAGAAATGCGCTTCGAGAGCAGGAGGAAAACTGAACTGATAGAAAAGGATATTGAAAATGATGTTGTAAGAGGGGTTTTGGAAATATTTCAAGGAAATATAGATCAGATTATTCTATATGGTTCTGTGGTAAGAGGAGAGCAAAGTATGGAAAGTGATATTGATATTGCCTTGATTTTGTATTCTGAGATGAAAGATGATGAGAAGAGATTGCTCATTGACTGGAGTGCAGAATTTGATTTTAGTCATGACTGTGTATTATCAATAGTGGATATTGTAAAGGAGCAGTTTGAAAAGTGGAATGATATATTGCCATTTTACAGGAATATACGCAAGGAGGGGGTCATGCTTTGGAGGGCAGTGTAAGAGAATTTCGTAAATATGGGATTTTTGTAAATCATATTTTGAGGAGGGAAACACTATGCTGATAAACTTTAATAGGCAGCAGGAGAAAACAATGCCCGGAATGAATGGCGGGACAGGGGAAATGTCTGCGAAGATGTTTATGGATGCCGGTGGAAAAATTATTCCCTGTAAAATCCATGCAGGCGGTTCCATTGGGCTGCACAGGCACACTACAAGTGATGACATTAACTATATTATTTCAGGTACGGGCAAAGCAGTCTGTGATGGGGAGGAAGAACTGTTCACAGCGGGGGGACTGCCATGTGTGCAAAAAGGGGTCTGAACACAGTATTGCCAATACCGTAAATGAAGATTTGGTAATGCTGACAGTGGTGGTGGAGAGATAAGTTTCTTTTTTTGAAAAAATTATTTTATACGAGGATTATATTGCTGCAAATGGGAATCTGGAAGATAAGGCGGTTTTGACCAAGGAGCCTTTCAGGAGCGTGGGGAGTATTACGACATTATTTAAAGATGACTTGGCGACAGCGGCAAAGATTATGGATGTTGCTTCCGAGATTAAAAGAAATTCAGAGGAGAGTGCATAAAAGGGGAATGCCGGCGGTATTTTTCTGGATATTTTTCCCTTTTCAAAAGATTCTAATTATGGTATACTATATAGGATTGTGATAAGGCAAAACCGAGACTTCTGACGTGAATATAGCTATCTTTGAAAAAGCAGGCTGATGATTGGTTTGCTGTCGATAAGATAATATGGGCAGGTCAGTTGTTTCGGTGTCTTACCCAAGATTACCCGTAAACGGGAAAAGAATAATTGTTTAAGGAGAACAGATTATGTACAAGAAGTATGAAATGGAGCTTGCCGGCAGAACCTTACGTGTAGATATCGGACGGGTTGCAGCGCAGGCAAACGGAGCAGCATTTATGCATTACGGAGATACAGTCGTTTTATCTACAGCGACGGCATCCGAGAAACCAAGAGAGGGAATTGATTTCTTCCCCCTTTCTGTAGAGTATGAGGAGAAATTATACTCTGTGGGCAAAATTCCGGGAGGATTTAATAAAAGAGAGGGAAAAGCAAGTGAAAATGCGATTTTGACTTCCCGTGTCATTGACCGTCCCATGAGACCGTTGTTTCCGAAGGATTACCGCAATGATGTCACCTTGAATAATCTGGTTATGTCCGTGGACCCGGAGTGTTCACCGGAACTGACGGCTATGCTTGGTTCCGCTATTGCGACGGCAATTTCGGATATTCCGTTTGACGGACCCTGTGCAACGACACAGGTCGGTTTGATTGACGGCGAGTTTGTATTTAATCCCAACGAAGCACAAAATGCGGTGTCAGATTTGAAATTAACGGTGGCTTCCACCGCCGAGAAGGTTATCATGATTGAGGCTGGCGCAAATGAAGTGCCGGAGGATAAGATGATTGAAGCGATTTACGCTGCTCATGAGATTAACCAGCAGGTAATTGCGTTCATCAACAAGATTGTGGCAGAGTGTGGAAAACCGAAGCATTCTTATACAAGCTGTGCAGTTCCGGAGGAATTGTTCACCGCAATTAAAGAGATTGTGCCGCCGGAGGAGATGGAGACGGCAGTCTTTACCGATGAAAAGCAGGTAAGAGAAGAGAATATCCGCCAGATTACCGAAAAGCTGGAGGAGGCATTTGCAGATAACGAGGAGTGGCTGGCAGTTCTCGGTGAAGCGATTTACCAGTACCAGAAGAAAACTGTCCGTAAAATGATTCTGGTAGACCATAAGAGACCGGACGGACGGGCAATCACCCAGATTCGGCCGCTGGCTTCCGAAGTAGACATTATTCCAAGAGTTCATGGTTCAGCTATGTTTACCCGTGGCCAGACCCAGATTTGTAATGTGACAACGCTGGCTCCCCTTTCTGAGGCACAAAAAATTGACGGTCTGAATTTATTGGAAACCAGTAAGCGTTATATGCATCAGTATAATTTCCCGTCTTATTCCGTGGGAGAGACGAAACCCTCCAGAGGACCGGGACGAAGGGAGATTGGTCACGGTGCTTTGGCAGAGCGGGCGCTCATTCCGGTGCTTCCCTCTGTTGAGGAGTTCCCCTATGCAATCCGTACCGTATCAGAGACATTTGAGTCAAACGGTTCAACATCAATGGCGTCCACCTGTGCATCCTGTATGTCCTTAATGGCGGCAGGCGTACCGATTAAGAAAATGGTGGCAGGTATTTCCTGTGGTCTGGTAACTGGCGCTGCCGATGATGATTATATTGTCCTTACCGATATCCAGGGGCTGGAAGATTTCTTTGGTGATATGGATTTCAAGGTAACCGGTACAAAAGACGGTATTACGGCAATCCAGATGGATATTAAGATTCACGGACTTACCAGACCGATTGTGGAAGAGGCAATCAGAAGGACCAGAGAAGCAAGATTATATATTATGGATGAGGTAATGTCCAAGGCGATTGCCGAGCCGAGAAAAACGGTTGGCGAATTGGCGCCTAAGATTTGCATGTTAAAGGTTGACCCGGAAAAGATTGGTGAAATTATCGGTCAGAGAGGAAAGACCATCAATGGCATTATTGAGGAAACCGGTGTGAAGATTGATATTGATGACGACGGCAGTGTTGCCGTATGCGGCATTGAACAGGAGGGTATCGATAAGGCATTAAAGATTATCCATTCCATTGTTGACCCGATTGAGGTCGGTAAAATTTATGAGGGTAAAGTGGTCCGCATCATGAATTTCGGTGCGTTTGTTGAGCTTTCACCGAATAAGGACGGATTAATCCATATTTCCAAGCTTTCAAAGGAAAGAGTTGCCAAAGTGGAGGACGTGGTAAATATCGGTGACATGGTTAAGGTTAAGGTATTGGAGATTGACCGTATGGGTAAAATCAGCTTAAGCCTTAAGGATGCACAAGAGGAAGCATAAGAACGGGCAATAAGAATTAAAGGGTCATTGTGTTAAGGAAACTAATGCGGATGACCCTTTTTCTAAACAGAGAGGAGACGAATATGCAGTACGGTTATTTTGATGAGGCAGCAAAAGAATATGTCATTACACGTCCGGACACCCCGGCGCCATGGGCAAATTATCTGGGTTCACCGGAGTATGGTGCGATTATTTCCAATAATGCAGGAGGTTACAGCTTTGAAAAGAGCGGTGCCCACGGCAGGATTATCCGTTATATCTTTAATCAGTTTGACCAGCCGGGAAGATATATCTATTTAAGAGATGATGAAAACGGTGATTACTGGTCAGCCTCATGGCAGCCGGTGGGAAAGCCCTTGGAGGTTTATCAAAGCGAATGTCATCACGGTACAGGCTATACCGATATGAAAGCGGAGTATGCAGGCGTTAAGTCCGAGGTATTATATTATGTTCCGTTGAATAAGACCCATGAGGTCTGGCGGCTTAAGGTGACCAATAATTCAGATAAGAAGAGAAACTTATCGGCTTTTGGTTATTGCGAATTTACCAATGACTGCAACTATGAGCAGGACCAGGTGAATCTCCAGTATACGCTGTTTATTACCAAAACTTATTTTAAAGGAAACAAAATTTACCAGACAATAAATGAGAATATTAAAAGTGATGTGGACGGAAATCAGAATTCCTGCCGGTTCTTTGGTCTTGCAGGAGGGGAGATTGCTTCCTATAACGGCGATAAGGAGAGTTTTCTGGGCAGATATCATACCTATGCGAATCCTGTGGCGGTGGAGAATGGACAGTGTGACAATACGTTGAATTATAATGCCAACGGATGTGGTGCGCTTCACACGAAACTTGAGTTAAATCCCGGAGAAAGTAAAGTACTTACCTTTGTACTGGGAATGAAAAATGAACAGAAGGCGGAAGAGATTCTTGCCGGTTATCAGGATGTGGAGGCTGCGACAGAAGCGGAATTTAACGAGCTTCGGGATTACTGGCACGGTCAGCTTTCCCATTTGCAGGTGAAAACACCGTCCGACAGCTTTAATAATATGATAAATACATGGAATGCTTACCAGTGCTTTATGACCTTTATCTGGTCAAGAGCGGCGTCCTTTACTTATTGTGGATTGCGGAACGGATACGGTTATCGGGATACGGTTCAGGATATTCAGGGTATCATTCATTTGAATCCGGAAATGGCATTGGAAAAAATCCGGTTCATGCTGTCTGCCCAGGTGGATAACGGCGGAGGTCTGCCGCTGGTTAAATTTACGCATAATGCGGGACATGAGGATACACCGGATGATGATTCCTACGTTAAGGCTACCGGGCATCCCGCTTACCGTGCGGACGATGCGTTATGGCTGTTCCCGACGGTATATAAATATATTGCCGAGTCCGGTAATGTGGAATTTATGGACGAGGTGATTTTGTTTGCCAACGGCGGGGAAGGCACGGTTTATGAGCATTTAAAACGCGCCATTGATTTTTCAATGAATCATTTGGGAAATCACGGAATGCCGGCGGGGCTTCATGCGGACTGGAATGACTGTCTGCGGCTTGGCAAGCAGGGAGAATCCAGTTTTGTGGCAATGCAGCTATATTATGCGATGACCATAATCCGGAAATTTGCTAAGCGCAAAAAGGATGAGGAATATATTGCGTATCTGGATAAGGTACAGAAGGAGCTGGGTGATATTATTCAGAAGACCTGCTGGGAAGAGGACCGTTTTATCCGGGGTTATAAAGAGGATGGCGAGCTGATTGGCTCCAAGCATCACCCGGAGGCGAATATGTGGTTAAATCCGCAGTCATGGTCCGTGATTTCCGGTCTGGCAGATAACGCACAGGCAGAGCTTGCACTGGAGTCCGTGCACAGGGAGCTGAATACACCGTACGGAGTAAGGCTGATGGCGCCTGCCTATGTGAAGCATGCATTTGACGGGGCGCTTATGCTGCTGTTTAATCCGGCAACGAAGGAAAATGGCGGTATTTTCTCACAGCCGCAGGGATGGATTATTCTGGCAGAGGCGTTGATGGGACATGGCGACAGGGCATTTGAATACTTTACGGAGTCTTCACCGGCATCCATGAATGATAAAGCCGAAATACGGAAACTGGAGCCATACTGCCACGGACAGTTTACGGAAAGTACGGATTCGCCTTTTGAAGGCCGTGCGCATGTACACTGGCTTACCGGAACAGCATCTACGGTTATGGTGGGCTGCGTAGAGGGGATTCTCGGATTAAGACCTGATTTCGAGGGAATCCGGCTTGACCCGGCAATTTGTTCCGAGTGGAAAGAGTTTACGATTGATAAAGATTTCAGAGGAAAGCATCTGCATATTACGGTGAAGAATCCTGGCGGTAAAGAGTCCGGTGTCGTGAAAATGACGGTAAACGGCAGGGAAACAGAGGGAAATTATATCCGGGCAGATGAATTGGCGGATAATAACGAGATTGTTGTAGAATTATAGACAATGCGTTTCGGGGAAGGATAAATATGGAAATACTATACACGCTGTTGCATAATAAAATGTTTATGGCGCCGATATTGGGATGGGGAATAGCGCAGATTTTAAAAACGATAATCAATTCTGTCCTGACAAAGGAATTTAATCCGGAGCGGCTGATAGGGAGCGGCGGTATGCCCAGCTCCCACTCTGCTACGGTTGTGGGGCTGATGTATGCCACGGCATATTGCAAGGGGATTGACGGCTTTGAATTTCCGATGGCAACGGCGCTGGCGATTATTGTCATGTATGATGCGATGAATGTCCGGATGGAGACGGGAAAACAGGCGGTTATTTTGAATCTGTTTTTGCGGAACGAGGAAATCAGACAGCATTTAAAACATGCGGGAAAAGAGGAATGGCCCAAAATTATTTTAAAGGAATATGTGGGACATACGCCTGTTCAGGTATTAGGCGGTATTTTGGTCGGCATTGCAACAGGATATCTGGTCTGCCGGTTTCTTTAAGAATAAAATAACGGGATTATGCAATACTAAAGAGGAAGATGGGGACATCTTCCTTTTTGTATATAAACCGGTTATTGAAATAAGGAGGCGGAAGAATGGAGCAGGAAGAGCAGAAAAAATTATATGTGGCAGAAAAGGAAAAAGAGGAACGGGAGGAAATCAAAGAATTTGGGCAGAGCGATTTGGCGGAAAACCAATACGGATATAAGATTCATTTGCTGAATATTATCGGGGAAATCGAGGGTCATCAATGTCTGGGACCAACAGCGAAAACCACTAAATATGAGCATGTATTGCCGGAGCTTGCCCGGGTGGAGGAAAATCAGAATATTGACGGTCTGCTGATTTTATTAAATACAGTGGGCGGCGACGTGGAAGCGGGACTTGCTATTGCGGAGATGGTGGCGTCGCTTTCCATTCCGGTAGTGACGTTGGTGCTGGGAGGAGGCCATTCCATTGGTGTCCCGTTAAGCGTATCCGGAGACCGTTCATTTATTGTGCCCACGGCAACGATGGTGGTGCATCCAATCCATATGAACGGAACGGTATTGGGGGTGAAGCACAACTACGAATACATTGACAAGATGCAGGAAAGAATTATTTCCTTTACCTGTACCCATGCCCAAATTAAGGAGAAGGCATTGAAGGAGCTGATGTTTAATACAACGGAGCTGGCAAAGGATGTGGGAAGCGTCCTGGTAGGCGGGGAAGCAGTCAAATCCGGACTGATTGACAAGGTGGGTGGAATAAGTGATGCGTTTTGCTGTTTATATAGCTTGATAAATCGGAAAAAAAATAGTAATATATAGATATTGTGGTATTTTTTAGAGAATACACAATTTCTCGTTATCGAAAAATAACGCATCAACAGATGGGATAAGGATGTGAGAGGGACGGGAAACAAAGATACAGAGGGAGGTCATCCGCTTGGCTGGCAGTAAAAATAACAGGAAAACGTCATATCAGAAAAACACAGGGAAGGATTCCCGGAATACAAAATCAACGAAAAAAAAATCTCCCGCAGGTGGAAAAGCAAAGGCACGGGAGGTGGAGGAAGCTTCCTATGCTCCGGAAATTGCCGTATGGATTATCTGTGCGGTGATGCTGATTCTTGAGCTGGGTAATTTTGGTCTGTGCGGATTTATCAATACGGTAAGCGATTTTTTCTTTGGCGTATTCGGCATTATCGAGTACATAATGCCGGCTGCCGTTGCATTTGCCGCATTTTTCCTGCATATCAATGAATATAAAAAACGTGCGGTACATAAAGTGATATTCGGCGCCGGTGTTTTGCTGTGTTTTGGCATGATAGGGCAGATGGCAGCCGGGATAGAAGAGTACCGGTTTGTGGAGCTGTTTAAAAACGGATTTGCGCATAAAGGCGGGGGAATTGTCTGCGGCTCCGTGGCATACCTGTTAGATAGCGTGGTGGGCACGGCGGGAACCTATATTATTCTTGCACTGGCAATTATTTTGTGCGTTGTGCTGTTTGCGGAGATTTCCGTGATTGATTTGATTAAGGATTTGGCGGCACTGCCTGCCGAAATGCGGGCGGATGAATTTGAAGAAGAGGCGGAGGTTAACGTTAAACGGACTGCCAGAAGGAAAGCGCCGGCGTCTGCTGCCATTGTCAAAGAGGACTATTCCAAAAAACGGGATGAGATTTTTACCGAGAGGAAATCGCCCTCTGTGTTAGACCGGATTTCTGTTCTGCCGCCGGATGCCGATAAGGGAATTTTACCTTCGTCGGCGGAGGAAAAGAGACCTCAGCATGAAGATGTCATTGAGATTACGATGGAATATGAGCTCCCGCTGCCAGGAGAGGGCATGGAGGATATCGCCATTACGGAAACACCGAAAGAAGACATAAAGCGGGATGCCGGGAAAACAAAGCGCAGGTCCAGAGGGAAAAAGAATATTGTGCCGGAGGTGCTGGAAGAACAATCTCCGGTTACCGGGAAAAAGCAGGAAACAAATCTGGAAACAGAAAAGCAATCCATGAATCTGGAGGATAAAACCGTTCCGGAGCAGAAAAATGTTTCGGCAAAGGAAGTGGGAAAAAGCGATGCAGAGTATCGTTTTCCACCGATTGGACTGTTGAGAAGGGGGAAAGCGCAGGCGGCGGCGAAGGAGGAGGTAATCCGGCAGAACGCCATTAAGCTTCAGGAGGTATTAAAAAGCTTTGGGGTAAATGTTACGATGACCAATTATAGCTGTGGACCATCGGTTACCCGCTATGAAATGGTTCCGGAGCAGGGGGTTAAGGTCAGTAAAATAACCGGGTTAGCCGATGACATTATGATGAACCTTGCTGCCCAGAGCATCCGCATTGAGGCGCCGATTCCGGGTAAATCCGCAGTAGGCATCGAGATTCCCAACAGTGTAAGAAGCGGCGTCGGTTTCCGGGAGCTGATTGATACGGAGAAATTTATTAAACATCCGTCAAAGATTGCTTTTGCTGTGGGAAAGGATATAGAAGGAAATGTTATTGTAGAGGATATTGCGAAAATGCCGCATTTACTGATTGCAGGGGCTACTGGCTCCGGTAAATCGGTATGTACCAATACCCTGATTATGAGTATTTTATATAAGGCAAGACCGGATGAGGTGAAATTGATTCTGGTCGACCCGAAGCAGGTGGAATTAAAGGTGTATAACGGAATCCCCCATCTGCTGACTCCGGTGGTGACGGACCCGAAAAAAGCCGCAGGTGCATTAAACTGGGCGGTGGCGGAAATGACAAAGCGTTATCAGCTGTTTTCGGAGTGTAATGTCAGAAATATCCAGGGATATAATGCAAGGGTGAAAGAGGTAGAGGAATCCGGAAAGCTTTCGGAAGAAAATCTGGAAAAAATGCCGCAGATTGTCATTATTGTGGACGAGCTGGCAGACTTGATGATGGTTGCCAAGGCGGAGGTGGAGGAGGCCATCGTGCGTCTGGCGCAGCTTGCCAGAGCTGCCGGTATCCATCTGGTAATTGCTACGCAGCGACCTTCGGTGGATGTGGTTACCGGTCTGATTAAAGCAAATGTGCCATCCAGAATTGCGTTGTCGGTTTCCTCCGGTGTGGATTCCCGGACAATTATTGACAGTGTGGGGGCGGAAAAGCTTTTGGGAAACGGGGATATGCTGTTTTATCCGACAATGTACCCGAAACCCCTTCGTGTCCAGGGAGCCTATATTTCGGATGATGAAGTGATAAGTGTTGTGGAGTTTCTGAAAGCGCAAAACGGAGAGACTGCCTACAGCGAAGAAATGACGAACCAGATTACTGCGTCGGCAGGATTGGGAGGAACGGATACAGGAAAAGAAAGCGGGACGGGAAACGACCGGGATGAATATTTTGTACAGGCAGGGAAGTTTATTATTGAGAAGGATAAGGCATCCATTGGCATGCTGCAGAGGATGTTTAAAATCGGATTTAACCGTGCGGCAAGAATTATGGACCAGCTCTACGAGGCAGGTGTAGTAGGACCGGAGGAGGGAACCAAACCGAGGCAGGTCTTAATGAGTGAAGAACAGTTTGAAGCGTATGTGGACGAATATTTTTAGGAGGCTTGGATGAAGACAGATATTGAAATTGCACAGGAAGCGAAAATGGTACATATCAGGGAGGTGGCGGCAAAGCTAGACATTGAAGAGGAAGAGCTGGAGCTTTACGGGAAATATAAAGCGAAGCTTTCGGATGCTCTGGCAAAGCGGATTGAAAAGAACCGGGAAGGAAAGCTGGTACTGGTTACCGCTATCAATCCTACTCCGGCAGGTGAGGGAAAGACTACGGTAACGGTAGGTCTTGGACAGGCATTGGGAAGAATGGGAAAAAAGGCTTCCATTGCGCTCCGTGAGCCCTCGCTGGGTCCCTGTTTTGGAATAAAGGGAGGCGCTGCAGGCGGAGGATATGCGCAGGTGGTGCCGATGGAGGATTTAAACCTGCATTTTACCGGTGATTTCCATGCAATTACTTCTGCCAACAACCTTTTGGCGGCAATGCTGGATAACCATATCCAGCAGGGAAATGAATTGAAGATCGATACGAGACAGATTGTCTGGAAACGCTGTCTGGATATGAATGACCGTGTACTCCGCAATGTTGTTGTTGGATTGGGAAATAAACTGGACGGATATGTGCGAGAGGACCATTTTGTCATTTCCGTAGCTTCCGAGATTATGGCGATTTTGTGTCTGGCAGATGATATGGAGGATTTAAAGGATAGGCTGGGCAGGATAGTTGTCGCCTACACTGTGGAGGGAAAACCGGTGACGGCGAAGGAGTTAAAGGCGGTTGGCGCCATGGCTGCCCTGTTAAAGGATGCCCTTAAGCCAAACCTTATTCAGACATTGGAGCATACCCCTGCTTTCGTGCATGGCGGCCCCTTTGCGAACATTGCCCATGGCTGTAATTCGGTGAGAGCCACAAAGCTTGCGCTTAAGCTTTCGGATATCGTGATAACCGAGGCAGGCTTTGGCGCAGATTTGGGTGCGGAAAAATTTTTGGATATCAAATGCCGGAAAGCGGGCATATCACCGGATGCTATTGTACTGGTAGCAACAATCCGTGCGCTGAAATATAACGGCGGGGTGTCAAAGGAAGAGCTGAATAACGAGGATGTGGAGGCATTAAAGCGGGGAATTGTAAATTTAGAAAAGCATATTGAAAATTTACAGCAGTATGGCGTTCCGATTGTCGTTACGTTAAATCAGTTTATTACCGATTCAGAGGCGGAATTATCCTTTGTAAAAAAATTTGTGGAAGAAAAGGGATGTGATTTTGCCCTTGCTAAAGTTTGGGAAAAAGGCGGCGTGGGCGGTCTTGAGCTGGCAGAAAAAATCCTGGAGGTATTGGAGAAGAAAAAAGCAGATTTTCGGATGCTTTATGAGGATGATATGTCCTTGGAGGATAAAATTAAAACCATTGCCACAAGGATTTACGGTGCAAACGGGGTAAACTTTACGGCGGCAGCGAAGAGCCAGTTAGAAAAGATTACGGCTCTCGGTTATGGCAGTCTTCCCGTTTGTATGGCGAAAACACAGTATTCTTTGTCGGATGACCAGACAAAGCTGGGAAGACCCGGGGATTTTGATATTAGTGTCAGGGAGGCTTATGTCAATGCAGGGGCAGGATTTGTGGTGGCAATAACCGGTTCGATTATGACGATGCCGGGGCTTCCGAAAGTACCCGCAGCAGAGAATATTGATGTGGTAAACGACCGGATTGTCGGGTTATTTTAATAAGGAGGATAAAGATGGCGGATTTAATTGACGGAAAGGTGATTAGCAGGCAGATTAAAGATGAACTGAAAGAGAAGGTAGCGGCGTTAAACGCACAGGGAAAGGAAATCGGCATGGCAGTAATTCAGGTGGGAAATGACCCGGCTTCCTCCGTATATGTAGGGAATAAGAAAAAAGCCTGTGAATATATCGGTATCCGTTCGGAAAGCTATGAGCTGCCGGAGGAGACGACACAGGAGGAGCTGCTTACCTTGATTGATAAACTCAATAAGGATGAGAAAATCCACGGGATTTTAGTGCAGCTTCCGGTTCCTGAGCATATTGATGAGGATACGGTGATTAAAGCTATTTCTCCGAAAAAGGATGTGGACGGTTTCCATCCGCAGAGCGTGGGAGCCTTAAGTATCGGACAAAAAGGCTTTGTTTCCTGCACACCTGCCGGAATCATCCAGCTGCTTAAGAGAAGCGGCATCGAAATAGAAGGAAAGGAATGCGTTGTTATCGGAAGAAGCAACATTGTGGGAAAACCGATGGCGCTTCTCCTGCTTCGGGAAAACGGTACGGTAACCGTTACCCATTCCAGAACAAAAAATCTGAAGGATGTCTGCAAACGTGCAGATATTTTAGTTGTGGCAATCGGAAAGCCGAAAATGATAGATGCCTCTTATGTAAAGGAGGGGGCGGTTGTGATTGATGTGGGAATCCACAGAAATGAAAATAACAAGCTTTGCGGGGACGTGGACTTTGAAAGCGTGGAACCGGTTGCATCTGCGATTACCCCGGTGCCGGGCGGCGTCGGACCCATGACTATTGCCATGCTGATGAATAATTGCGTAGAGGCGGCGACGATGTTTGACTGACAGATAAATCAGTGTATTTACAGGAATAGAAATGGATTGAGGGCAAAAGATGATTCGGATTTTATTTGTATCCCTTGGCTGTGATAAAAATTTAGTAGACAGTGAGGTTATGCTGGAGCTTTTGCAGGAAAAGGGATATGGCATTACCAATGAAGAAAAGGAAGCGGATGTGGCGATAGTCAATACCTGCTGCTTCATCCATGATGCCAAAGAAGAAAGTATTGAAAATATTATCGAGCTTGGAAGGTTAAAGGAAACCGGAAAATTAAAGGCGTTGATAGTTACCGGATGCCTGGCGCAACGTTACCGGGAAGAAATCCGGACGGAGCTGCCGGAGGTGGATGCCATTCTCGGCACTTCAAGTACGGAAGCCATTGTAGAAGCGGTACAGGAAGTACTTTCGGGAAAAGCCTACGAACATTTTGAAGATATCAGTTATCTTACACCAAGCCATGAAAAGCGGGTAATTACATCGGGAACCCATATGGCTTATCTGAAGATTGCGGAAGGATGCAATAAGCACTGTACCTATTGCATTATTCCGAAGATACGGGGAAATTACCGAAGCGTACCGATGGAGGATTTGGCAGCGCAGGCAGAGTATCTGGTTTCTAACGGCATTACCGAAATTTGCTTAGTGGCGCAGGAGACGACGCTTTACGGCGCCGATATTTACGGAGAAAAGAAGCTGCCGGAGCTTCTTCGCAGGCTGTCGGAGATAGAGGGGCTGGAGTGGCTTAGACTGCTTTACTGTTATCCGGAGGAAATTACCGAGGAGCTGATTGCGGAAATTCGGGATAATCCAAAGGTATGCCATTATCTGGATATGCCGATTCAGCATTCCGAAAATACGATATTAAGGCGGATGGGCAGAAGGACGACAAAAGAAGAGATAATCAGAACGATACGCCATATCCGGGAAGAGATTCCGGATATTGTCCTTAGAACTTCCCTGATTACAGGATTTCCCGGGGAGACAAAGGAGGAGCATCAGGCGCTGCTTTCTTTTATTGATGAGATGGAATTTAGCCGGTTAGGCGTTTTTCCTTATTCTCCGGAGGAGGGAACTCCTGCGGCGGAATGGGAAAACCAGATTAGCGAGGAGATAAAAGAAGCGAGAAGAAATGAGATTATGGCGCTTCAGCAGGAGATATCCTATGATTTAAATTCCACTATGGTGGGGAAATCCCTTAAGGTAATCGTTGAGGGATATTTATACAAAGAGCAGATGTATATGTGCCGGTCTTATATGGATGCGCCGGAAATAGACGGATATATTTTCGTTGCATCCGAGGAGGAACGGCTGTCCGGAGATTTTCTTGAGGTGACTATAACGGATTTTAACGAATATGATTTGATAGGAGAGATAAACGATGAATTTACCCAATAAGCTGACAATACTAAGAACAATATTAATTCCCTTTTTTCTTGTAGCGATGTTATGGGATGCCGTTCCCTATGGAAATTGGATTGCCCTTGTGATTTTTGCAGCAGCGTCAATAACGGATATGCTGGACGGAAAAATCGCAAGAAAGTATAATCTCGTAACAAATTTCGGGAAATTTATGGACCCGCTGGCAGATAAGCTTTTGGTTTCTGCCGCAATGATTGCCTTTGTGGAGCTGGGGCGGATTCCCTGCTGGATTGTTATTGTGATTATTGCAAGGGAGTTTATTATCAGCGGCTTCCGGCTGGTTGCGGCGGATAACGGAATCGTGATTGCCGCAGGAATCTGGGGGAAAATCAAGACGGCGGAGCAAATGGTGATGCTGTGTATTTTATTGGCAGATTTTGGAAGTGTATTTCCGGAGGCTGCGGGGATAATCCATGCAGTAGAAGATGTGCTGATTTATGCGGCGTTGCTGCTTACGATTATTTCCCTGCTGGATTATCTGATTCATAATAGGGGTGTTCTTGCCGAAAACGGGAAATAATACAGATGGCAGGGATTAGAAATTTTCCTTGAAATAATAAGATAAAAGTAATACAATATAATTGGCTAAAATTTGGCTTACATGGTAAGCCTTATAATAAATTCAAACGGAGGGCTAAAAATGAGCAATAAACTTATGCTGTCAGCAAGTGATAGAATTACATCATTACTTGATGACTCAAGTTTTGTTGAAGTTGGTGCTTATGTAACGGCTAGAAATACTGACTTTAACACCCAGGAGCACGAAACACCGGCAGATGGTGTCGTAACCGGTTACGGGACAATCGACGGAAGATTAGTGTATGTATACAGCCAGGACGCTACAGTGTTAGGCGGTTCTGTCGGTGAAATGCATGCGGCAAAGATTGCAAAAATCTATGATATGGCGCTGAAAATGGGTGCGCCGGTAATCGGTTTAGTAGATTGTGCAGGATTAAGATTACAGGAGGCAACGGATGCATTAAATGCCTTTGGCAGTATTTATCTGAAGCAGTCAATGGCATCGGGAGTAATTCCGCAGATTACAGGCGTTTTTGGCGTATGCGGCGGCGGAAGCACGATTATTCCGGCATTATCAGACATTACGTTTATGGTAAAGGATAAGGCGAAATTATTTGTGAACAGCCCGAATGCACTGGAGCAGAACTATGTGGAAAAGCTGGATACTGCAGGGGCAGAATACCAGCAGAGTAATTCTGCATTGGTTGATGAGGTTTTAGAGGATGACCTTACTCTGTTAGGAAGAATCCGGCAGATTGTGGGATGGCTTCCGTCCCATAATGAGGATGATGCCAATTTTGCAGACGGTATGGATGATTTAAATAGAGAAATTCCGAATCTGGAGGGTCTGGCAGAGGATGCAAGAGCCGTATTAACCCATATTGCAGACAACAATGTATTTATTGAATTGAAGAAAGAATATGCAAAGGATATGGTAATCGGTTTCATTAAGCTGAACGGCACAACGGTAGGATGTGTGGCAAACCAGGTTAAGGACGGCGGCGACGTATTGTCAACTAAGGGCGCTTATATTGCCGCAGAATTTGTTAATTTCTTAGATGCATTTAATATTCCGGTATTAACCCTGACTAATGTAAAAGGATATAAAGCTACGGTTGCAGAGGAAGCCGGTATAGCAAAGGCAGTGGCAAAGCTTACCTATGCGTTTGCAAATGCGACGGTTCCGAAAGTAAACCTTGTCATGGGAGATGCATTAGGCAGCGCATATCTGGCAATGAATTCAAAGTCTGTGGGTGCGGATATTGAGTACGCATGGAGCACCGCAAAAATCGGTACAATGAATCCGGAGCAGGCAGTTAAGATTATCTATGCCGGCGACCAGGAAAAGGCGGCGGCAGCAAAGGCAGAGTACACCGAAAAAATGTCCAGTGCGGTTTCTGCGGCAAAGCGCGGCTATGTAGATGACATTATTGACGGCGCAGCTACCAGAAAGCGTCTGATTGCAGCGTATGAGATGCTTTATACCAAGCGGGAAGACCGGCCACTGAAAAAGCATGGTGCAGTATAGAGAGGGGAATAACCAGATGAGATTGAAAAAACTATTTATATTATTTTCGATGCTCGCTGTTATATTTTCTCTGACGGCATGTAGCGACGGACAGGAGCATGTTGAATTTAGTTATACGGAAACCGATATTATCTATTCCAGTGTTATGCTGACCTATAATTTGCAGTATATGGGTGAAGCCGACAGGGCATATATCCAGGCAGAAGGCGGCGAGGTTTATCAGACTGGTCTTAGCAATATGGATACCTTGAGGGACGAATGTGGAGATTTTAACGGTTATGTTTCAAGAGAGAATGGCAGCAGTATTCAGATTGATTTCCAGAATATTGATACATCCAGCGAAGAGGGATTTGCGGAGCTGACCGATTTTCTAAGCCAGGTGGACGCAAAGGTGGAGGAAGACGGAGCCGATGTGACGGTCACCTTAAATATGGCTTATGAAAAGCGAAATGCAGAGGTAAGCATCGTATTTGAAGAAGATACGGCGTATGCCTATGGAGGAAGCTCAGCGCCCTACAAGCCCAAAGAGATTACGGCAGCGCCGGATTATACAATGGGAGAGAAAATGGCGAAAGCCGGTGCAAATACCTTAATGGGCATGGGTACCGTATTCATTGTATTAATTTTTATTTCCTTGATTATTGCACAGTTTGAGAAATTAGATAAAGCAATCGTTAAGGTGAGTAACAAATTTAGCCGCCGAAAAGATAAAAAGAAAGAAGAGAGTGAACCGGTTCCGCATAAGGTGGTATCCGTTCCGGCAGCTCCGATTCCGGTAAATCCGATGGATGATACACAGTTGGTAGCAGTAATCACTGCAGCGGTAACCGCAGCAAACAGCGCTTCCGGCGGCAGTGACAGGTTAGTAGTTCGTTCGATTAGAAAAGCAAAGAGATAATTGAGGAGGAATATCAGAATGAAGAATTATAGAATTACAGTAAATGGTACAGCGTATGATGTAGCAGTGGAAGAGTTGGGAGCAGGAACAGTACCCGCAGTTCCTGTACAGGCGGCAGCCCCCATACAGGCAGCGCCGGTTTCCGCACCTGCGGCACCTGCATCTGCACCGGCAGCAGGCGGTGCAGAGGGAGCAGTAAAGATTGCAGCGCCGATGCCCGGTAAGATTCTGGCAATTAAGGCAAATGCAGGACAGGCAGTGAAGAAGGGTGACGTAGTGATGATTCTTGAGGCGATGAAGATGGAGAATGAGATTACTGCCCCTCAGGATGGTACTATTGCAGGAGTTAATGTTGCGGTAGGCGACAGCGTAGAGTCTGGCGATACACTTGCTTCGTTAAACTGATTGATGACTGAAATCTATTATATTTTTACAGGAGGCAGTGCAGATGGATTACGTATGGACTACGTTACAGAACCTGGCAGGACAGACAGCGTTTGCCAATCTTTACTGGGGTAACTTTGTAATGATTGCCGTTGCATGTGTATTTCTGGTTCTGGCAATTAAATTTGGTTTTGAACCATTATTATTAGTTCCGATTTCTTTCGGTATGTTACTTGCGAATATGTTTCCGGGTATCATTGCCGATGGCGGACTGTTACACTATTTTTATTTGTTGGATGAATGGAGTATCTTACCGTCCCTGATTTTCCTGGGTGTCGGTGCAATGACGGATTTTGGTCCGCTGATTGCAAATCCGAAAAGCTTTCTTTTGGGTGCGGCGGCACAGTTCGGTATTTATTCGGCATACTTTTTTGCCATTTTATTTGGC
This sequence comes from Bacteroidales bacterium, assembly GCA_023664535.1. Classification (GTDB taxonomy): domain Bacteria; phylum Bacillota; class Clostridia; order Lachnospirales; family Lachnospiraceae; genus CAG-590. The sequence continues at coordinate 87,231 of JAMPFJ010000003.1, read as the reverse complement.
TTTAGCGATAAGGCGGCAGCTGCCATTTCCATTATTGGCGGTGCGGACGGTCCGACATCTATTTTCTTAGCCGGTAAGCTGGGAATGGGCGGAACCTTAATGGGACCGATTGCCGTGGCGGCTTATTCCTATATGGCGCTGGTACCGGTTATTCAGCCGCCGTTTATGAAGCTGCTTACCACGGAAAAAGAGCGTAAGATAAAGATGGAGCAGTTAAGACCGGTATCTAAGCTTGAGAAAATTTTATTCCCGGTTGTGGTTAGTATCGTTGTTGTTTTGGTTCTTCCTACCACGGCGCCGCTTGTCGGTATGCTGATGCTCGGTAATTTATTCAGGGAGTCCGGCGTGGTAAAACAGTTGACCGAGACGGCATCAAATGCGCTGATGTATATTGTTGTTATTTTGCTGGGAACATCAGTAGGGGCAACGACTACTGCGCAGTCATTCTTAAATTTTGATACGTTATTGATTGTTGTTTTGGGATTAATCGCCTTTATTATCGGAACATGTGCGGGAGTATTGTTCGGAAAGCTGATGTGCTGGTGGACAAAGGGAAAAGTAAATCCTTTGATTGGCTCTGCAGGAGTATCCGCCGTACCGATGGCGGCCCGTGTTTCCCAGAAGGTTGGTGCAGAGGCGGACCCTACGAATTTCTTATTGATGCATGCAATGGGACCAAATGTGGCAGGAGTTATCGGTACTGCGGTTGCGGCAGGTACATTTATGGCAATCTTTGGAGTATTCTAGGATAGTGTTTTCGGTATGGATTCTTAATCGGAATCCATGGTGGTATAGAATAACAGCGTAATTTTTAAATAAACTATGGAGGATTAAAAAATGGCAAATCAAGCAAAGCCGGTAAAGATTACCGAGACAGTTTTACGTGATGCGCATCAGTCATTGATTGCTACCCGTATGACTACTGAACAGATGCTTCCGATTGTCGATAAGATGGACAAGGTTGGATATCATTCAGTAGAGTGCTGGGGTGGTGCGACATTTGATGCATCCCTTCGCTTCTTAAAAGAAGACCCGTGGGAGAGACTGAGAAAATTAAAGGATGGATTTAAAAATACTAAATTGCAGATGCTGTTCAGAGGGCAGAATATTTTAGGATATGCGCCATATGCAGATGATGTAGTGGAGTATTTTGTGCAGAAATCCATCGCAAACGGTATTGATATTATTCGTATTTTTGACTGTCTGAACGATCTCCGCAATTTGCAGACGGCGGTTACGGCAGCTAATAAAGAGAAAGGACATGCGCAGGTTGCCCTTTCCTATACATTGGGCGATGCGTATACGCTGGAATACTGGAGAGATATTGCAAAGAGAATTGAAGATATGGGTGCAGATTCCATCTGCATCAAGGATATGGCGGGACTTTTGGTGCCGAATGCGGCAACAGAACTGGTACAGGCGTTAAAAGACGGTTCCAAGCTTCCGATTCAGCTGCATACCCATTATACATCCGGTGTGGCAGCAATGACTTATATGAAAGCCGTTGAGGCGGGCTGTGATGTGATTGATACGGCAATGTCGCCGCTTGCTATGGGGACTTCCCAGCCGGCAACGGAGGTTATGGCGAAGGCATTTGAGGGAACGGAATATGACCCCGGCTTTGACCAGAATCTGCTGGCTGAAATTGCCGATTACTTCCGTCCGATGCGAGAGGAGTGGCTGGAGTCCGGATTGCTTAGTCCGAAGGTAATGGGTGTAAATATCAAGACCTTATTATATCAGGTGCCGGGAGGTATGTTATCTAACATGGTTTCCCAGCTTAAGGAGATGAATGCCGAGGATAAGTATGACGAGGTATTGGAGGAAATTCCGCGTGTCCGTAAGGATTTCGGGGAGATTCCGCTGGTTACACCGTCTTCGCAGATTGTAGGCACACAGGCGGTATTAAATGTAGTTATGGGCGAACGGTATAAGATGCTGACCAAGGAATCCAAGGATATGCTGGTTGGTAAATACGGTCAGACGACAAAACCGGTTAATAAAGAGGTGCAGAAAAAAGCACTGGACAGCTTAGGGATGAAAGAGCCGATTACCTACCGTCCGGCAGATGATATTAAGCCACAGCTTGAACAGTTAGAGAAGGACTGTGCCCAGTATAAGCAGCAGGATGAGGATGTGCTTTCCTACGCATTGTTCCCGCAGGTTGCGACAGACTTCTTTAAATATCGGGAAGCTCAGCAGACGAAGGTGGACGCAACAGTTGCAGATACGGAAAACGGAGTATATCCGGTATAAGATTTTCTCGATAATTATTTCATTTACACGAGCACAATCATTGCTTTTGCAGATGATTGTGCTCGTGTATTTTTGTGTGACGGAACAAAAAAACTGCAAGTATTCAGAAATGCGGGATAATTGTAGAAATTCTTTGATTTTTTGTTTTCTTATGGTATACTGACCCTATAAATTTTTTGAAAAGGGAAAACAATGTCAAAGGTAATTATAGTGGGCGGCGGCGCTGCCGGAATGATGGCGGCGGTTTTTGCGGCAAGGAATAAAAAAGAAGTAGTATTGGTGGAGCAGAATGAAAAACTGGGAAAAAAGCTGTTTATTACGGGAAAAGGCAGATGTAACTTTACCAATGCCTGTGAAACGGAGGATTTGTTTGCCAATGTGGTAACAAATCCGAAGTTTTTATACAGTGCATTTTATTCCTTTTCCAACCGGATGGTAATAGACTTTTTTGAAGAAATCGGTCTTCCCTGTAAAATAGAGCGGGGAAATCGTGTATTTCCGGTATCCGACCGCTCTTCGGATGTTATCAGGGCATTGGAAAAGGAACTGAAGAAGCAAAAAGTAAAAATTATGCTCAATACTAAGGTAAAATCCTTAATTCTGGAAAAGAATATCTGTAAGGGGGTAGAGCTTGTAAAGTGGGGAACGCTTTATGCGGACAGCGTAATTATAGCAACCGGCGGAATTTCCTATCCGAGAACCGGAGCCTGTCCGGACGGGTATGCATTTGCAAGGTGTGCAGGACATACGGTTTCGGATATTCTGCCCTCGTTGGTTCCTTTTGAATTACAGGATGGATGCTGTAAGGATTTGATGGGAATTTCGCTGAAAAATGTATCCGCCTGTATCTATGAGGAGGGAAAAAAGGTATATTCTGACTTTGGGGAAATGCTGTTTACCCATTTTGGCGTAAGCGGACCGATTATCATTAAAGCCAGCGCTTATCTGCATAAATATCTCGGTCAAAAACTTGAGCTTACCATTGATTTGAAACCGGCGCTGGATGAAAAGCAGCTGGATGAAAGGATACTTAGGGATTTTAAACTGTTTCAGAATAAACAGCTAAAAAACAGTCTGGACAAATTGCTTTTACATGCATTGATTCCGGTGGTTGTTGAAAAAAGCGGACTGGACGGAGAGAAAAAGGTGAACGAGCTGACAAAGGAAGAACGCCGCAGGCTGGGGGAAACTATTAAGAGACTGCCCTTTACCATTACGGGACTTCGGGGATTCGATGAGGCGATTGTCACAAAAGGCGGAGTACAGGTGAAAGAGATTGACCCCGGAACAATGGAATCCAAGCTTACAGGCGGTCTTTATTTTGCCGGGGAAGTGCTGGATTTAGATGCCCTGACCGGGGGATATAATTTACAGATTGCCTGGTCTACCGGATATCTGGCAGGAATATCCTGTTAATGGAACAGAGCAAGCAGGGTATTTTTCAGATGAAATATTCGACAGATTACGTTAAATTGAAAAATGCTAAAAGATAAAATAAAAAGGAGAATAAGAGATGGCAGCAATCGCGATTGACGGACCTGCGGGTGCAGGAAAAAGCACTATTGCAAAAAGGATAGCGCAGGAATTGAATTATATTTATGTGGATACCGGGGCATTATACCGGGCGATGGCATATTATTTTGTCACGAACCGGATAGATATTGAAGACGAGGCGGCGCTTGGCGCGGCGTGTAAGAGTATCACGATTGACATTCAATATGAAAATAATATTCAGCAGGTTTATTTAAACGGAGAGAATGTTACCGCATATTTAAGGACAGAGGAGACGGGAAATATGGCTTCAAAATCATCTGCGAAGCCTCCTGTCCGTGCGGCGCTGCTGGATTTACAAAGGGATATGGCGAAAGCATATCCGGTGGTAATGGATGGGAGGGATATTGGAACAAATGTGCTTCCCGGTGCGGAGGTTAAAATTTATTTGACGGCTTCATCAGCGGAAAGAGCAAACCGCAGATATAAGGAACTGCTGGAAAAAGGGGAAACACCGGATTTTGCCCGGATTGAGGCGGATATTATTGAGCGGGACGAGCGGGACATGAACCGTGCCATTGCGCCTCTTAAGCAGGCGGAGGATGCAGTTTTGGTAGACAGTTCCGATATGGGGATTGACGAAGTGGTCGCCGAAATTTTGTCGGTAGTGAAGCAAAAGCTGCAATAAGGGGAATTGAGGTTAAGGATATGGAAGTGATTCTGGCAAAAACAGCAGGATTTTGTTTTGGGGTAAAACGGGCTGTGGATACGGTATATGAACAGGTAGAAAGAGGAAATGTCTATACCTACGGTCCGATTATCCATAATGAAGAGGTAGTAGGGGATTTAGAAACAAAAGGGGTCCGGATTATTGAAAATGAGCAGCAGCTTGCAGGGCTTGAACAGGGCATAGTGGTTATCCGCTCCCATGGGGTGGAGCGGAAGATATACGATATGATTAGGGAACAGTCGCTGGAGCTTGTGGATGCAACCTGCCCCTTTGTTAAGAAAATACACAAGATTGTCGATAAAGATAGTGTGGAAGGAAAGCAAATAGTGATTATCGGGAATAAAAACCACCCGGAAGTAAAAGGAATTATGGGATGGTGCAATACGGAACCGATAGTATTAGAGTCTGTAGAAGAGGCTGAAGGGTTGTCTGTTTCAGATGGAAAACAGCTTAGTCTGGTGTCACAGACAACATTTAATCATAAGAAATTCAATTCAATAGTTGAAATTTTCAAAGAAAGAGGTTATAATACAACTGTTTATAACACCATTTGCAATGCAACAGAAGAAAGGCAGAAAGAAGCAGCTTCCATTGCTAAGCAGGTCGATGCAATGATTGTGATTGGTGGAAAGAACAGCTCTAATACACAAAAGCTATTTGAGATTAGCAAAAAAGAATGTGGAAATACTTACTATATACAGACACTCGTTGATTTGGATTTGGCTGCTTTTGAATCCGTTGGTAGGGTAGGTATTACAGCAGGGGCATCTACCCCTAATCAAATTATTAAGGAGGTTCATGGTAGCATGGCGGAAGATTTTGGAACAATGTTTGAAGCTAGTCTGGCAGAAGAAAGCAGGATTAGCGCAGGAAAGATAGTGAAAGGGACAGTTATTGATGTAAAAGAGGATGAAATTATCCTGAATATCAATTATAAAGCAGACGGTATTATTACAAAGAATGAGTATTCTAACGATATGACCGTTTCATTAAAGGATAAGGTACAGATTGGGGAGACCATCGAGGCAAAAGTAATCAAGACCAATGACGGAGACGGTCAGGTTTTACTGTCAGTGAAGCGTGTGGCAGCAGAAAAGGCGAATGAGAGGCTGGAAGAAGCATTTAATAACGAAGAGGTATTAAAGGGCGTGGTTACTCAGGTGCTGGACGGCGGGTTAAGCGTTAACGTTGAGGAAGCGAGAGTATTTATCCCTGCAAGCCTGGTTTCCGATATTTATGAAAAAGATTTGACAAAATATAAGGACCAGGAGATTGAGTTTAAGATTACGGAATTTAACCCAAGAAAGAGAAGAATTATCGGTAACCGTAAGATGCTTATTGAGGCGGAGAAGAAAGCCGCTAAGGAAGCTTTATTTGCCAGAATAAATGTTGGCGATACCGTTGAGGGTAAGGTGAAAAATGTAACTGATTTCGGTGCGTTTATTGATTTGGGCGGAGCTGACGGTCTGCTTCATATTTCAGAGATGTCATGGGGCAGGGTTGATAATCCGAAAAAATTATTTAATGTTGGTGACCAGGTAAAGGCAATTATTAAGGATATTCAGGGTGAAAAGATTGCGTTAAGCCTTAAGTTTGAGGACACCAATCCATGGCTTACTGCGGCAGAAAAGTATGCGGTGGGGAATATTGTTACCGGTAAGGTGGCAAGAATGACCGATTTTGGCGCATTCGTTGAGTTAGAGCCGGGAGTGGACGCTTTACTTCATGTTTCACAGATTGCAAGAGAGCATATTGAGAAGCCGTCCAGTGTTCTGTCTGTCGGACAGGAGGTTGAAGTTAAGGTTGTTGACTTTAAACCGGATGAAAAGAAAATCAGTTTAAGTATGAAAGTACTGATTCCGGATGATGTGGAAGAAGATTTAGCAGAAGAGGCTCCGGCAGAGGAGGAAGCTCCTGCTGAAGAGTAATGAAAATGAAGGCTCCCCGTCTTAGTCTTAGCAGATACTGAGGCGGGGAATTTTTTGTAAAAATGGGACTGTTATACCGCCAGAGAATAACTGTCGGTGGGATAGTCGTTGCGGAGATTAGATTATGGCATATGATTATGAAAATTTTAAGCAGGATATTTATAAGCTTACCAATATTAATTTATCCCTTTATAAGGAACGGCAGATGAAACGCCGGATTGAATCCCTGATGAATCGTAAAGGGTACAAGAAGTTTGATGATTATTTTCAGGCAATGAAACAGGATGATACGCTTCTTCGGGCATTTGTCAGCTATCTGACGATAAATGTATCGGAATTTTACCGTAACCCGAAGCAATGGGAGGTATTTGAGGCGCAGATGATACCTTATCTGAAAAGGAAATTTGGAACGCGGTTAAATATCTGGAGCGCTGCCTGTTCTACCGGCGATGAGCCATATACGATTGCGATGATTTTAGCAAAGCATTTTCCCCTTGACCAGATACACATTTTTGCGACGGATATTGATGAGGACGTATTGGCTTTTGCAAAGAAAGGATTTTATTCCAACAGAAGCCTGGAACGGCTGCCGCGGGAGTTCTTAAAGAATTATTTCACAAAGGACGGAAACGGTTATCAGATAAATGAGTCAATTAGGCGGTGTGTGGAATTTCGCAAGCATAATCTGCTGGAAGATAAATATCCGGGGGCTATGCATATGATTGTCTGCCGGAACGTCGTTATTTATTTTACCGAAGAGGCAAAGGATGAGGTGTACCAGAAGTTTTATCAGTCGCTGGTTAAGGACGGCATTTTATTTATAGGCAGTACGGAGCAGATTATCCGGGCAAAGGAAATCGGTTTTGGTTCCGCCGACTCGTTCTTTTATCAGAAGATATGACGGATTGGAAATAAGGATTTACCGGCTCAGATAAAGGTGGCAAGGATATTCCGGATATAATTTATTTTTACTGTGTCATCGCCGTCGGTGATGTCCGTAAGAAGCTGATATCTTGATTTGCTCTTGCTGTCAGAAGAAAAATATTCCGGATAATCCGAATTGGGACAGGGAATGAAAGCATCTGTTTTTTTGATATAACAGGTGCTTTTTTTTGCTTTTTGTTTATTTTCGGATTCCACATAAGCAGCAACGCTTTTATGGATTGCCATATCCTCCTTTGGCAGGTAATAGTAGTTCTGATAATCGGGGAAATAATGCTTTAACGTGTCGTAAAAAATGGGAATCTGTAATGTGGCGGAGCAGGCTGCCGCATTAAGGTAGATACCGTTTACCGTCAGGGCTATACGCCTGGGGAGTGGGAAACAGGCGTCCATTTGGAAATGGATGGCTAAATGCGTATTCTGGTTATCAAGCGTAACCGATGTGGGGATGCCCTGTTCAAAAAATGCTTTATAACAAAGAATCCGGCTGATTTGCGGCATGCCCAGTAAATCGTCGTGATTGTGCAGAAGAAGGGTCTGTTCTTTGTCGGCATCCGGACATGCGACATGCCGCTGATAGAGATTAATCAGGTCGCCCCCTGACCAGATGTCATCCCGCTTAATGCCGAGGAACCGCTCAAGGGTTACCTGTTTCATATTTTCCAGGGAAAACAACTTTTTGTAGGGGCGGATTTCTTTTAATATGTCAATCTGGGTAAGTTCCTTATCCACGGAAAAAGGAATACGGAGTAAATCGGCTTTTTGTTTCAGATAGGGAAGGTCAAATCCCAGACCGTTGAAATGGACAAGATGGGTAAACCTCCGGCTGAAGGCTTCAAAGGCAGACAGCAGTTCACCCTCACTGCAGCCGTCTTCGTTGAACCATTGCAGGATTTTTGTATGCCCCTGCTCGTGCCAAAGCACTCCGATTAAATAGAGCGTTGTGTTTTTTGCAACGAATCCGGTGGTTTCAATATCAAAAAAAAGTATGCTTGCATCGGGATAAACGGTGGTAAAGTATTCCGGTAAAAAATAGTTGTCTTCGGTATATTGTATTGTTTTCATGGGATATCCTTTCTGTTTTTTGTGCCGTATTTTCAATCATACAGGTTAACAAAGACAAGGGGAAGAAAAACTGCCGCTTCTATACCCGTCTGCCAAAAAACATAATTCTATAATAGCATAACAAGACAGAATGTGCTATAATCAAAAAAGCGAAGGAGAATATTATGATTGGATATATTAAGGGTACTGTCGAGGGAATCCTTGCGGATAGCGTACTTGTTGAGAATAACGGAATCGGCTATCACATTTATACATCAGGGATGGTGCTTGGCGGGATAACCGGGCTGCACCAGGAAATGATGATGTATACGCATCTGCATGTGCGGGAGGATGAACTGACGCTGTTTGGTTTTCCGACGACAGAGGAATTAGATACGTTCAGACTTTTGCTTGGCGTTAACGGAATCGGACCTAAAGCGGCGCTTGCGGTATTGTCGGTATTATCGGTAAGGGATCTCGCCATGGCAATTATGGCAGGGGATACGAAGGCGATTACCCGGGCAAATGGGATTGGCGCCAAGGGAGCAGGCCGTATAATTATGGAGCTTAAGGATAAGCTGGCAATAGAGGATTTGTTTGTTTCGGAAGCGGATGCCAGTCAGAGTGGCAGGGAACAGGCAGCCGGAAACAATGACAGTATACAGGATACGGTGCTGGCTTTAGTCAGCCTCGGGTATTCCGAATTTGAAGCATTGAAGGCGGTAAAACAGATTCCGGGAGCGGAGTCCATGGAATCGGGAGATTTATTAAAAGCGGCGCTGAAAAAGATGTTTTAATAAAAGCGGTGCAATAAGCAGATAATCACGTAATGGAGTAATATGGCAGACAGAATGATTAGTACCCAGATACTTCCGGAGGATGTTAAGATTGAGAATAATCTTCGTCCGACTATGCTATCGGATTATATCGGGCAGGAAAAGGCAAAAAACAATTTAAAAATATTTATCGAGGCGGCAAAAAACAGGGGGGAGTCCTTAGACCATGTTTTGCTCTACGGACCGCCGGGGCTGGGGAAAACGACATTGGCATCCATTATTGCCAACGAGATGGGAAGCCATTTGAAAATTACTTCCGGACCGGCAGTGGAAAAGCCGGGGGAGCTGGCGGCAATTCTGAATAATCTGAACGAGAATGACGTATTGTTTATTGATGAAATCCACCGTCTGAACCGGCAGGTGGAAGAGGTTCTATATCCGGCAATGGAGGATTTTGCCATTGATATCATGATTGGAAAGGGACAGGCGGCAAGAAGTATCCGCCTGGATTTGCCGCATTTTACGCTGGTTGGGGCGACTACCAGGGCAGGAATGCTGACGGCGCCGTTAAGGGACAGATTCGGCGTGGTGAATCGTCTGGAGTTTTATTCCAAGGAGGAATTGTCCAGAATAGTACTGCGCTCCGCAGAGGTACTGGATGTGGTAATTGACGAGGGGGGAGCTTTTGAACTTGCAAAACGGTCAAGAGGGACGCCCCGGCTTGCAAACCGGCTGTTAAAAAGGGTCAGGGATTTTGCGGAGGTTTCTTTCGACGGGCATATTGACGAGGAGGTAGCAAAGAAAGCGTTAGACCGTCTGGAGGTGGATTCCTTTGGCTTGGACCAGGTGGACCGCAATATTATTCTGACCATGATTGAAAAATTCAGTGGAAAGCCTGTAGGGTTGGATACCCTTGCGGCGGCGATTGGTGAGGATGCCGGCACCATAGAGGATGTCTATGAACCATATCTGATTCAGAATGGATTGATTTCCCGAACACCGCGGGGAAGAGTGGCAACGGAGACGGCTTACCGGCATTTTGGGCTGATTCCGAAAGAATAAACGGGAGGTTTGGTGTGAACTGTCCGTGAACCGGAAAATAAAGGATACCGGAAACAGACTTAAATAAAGGAGAATGGCTATGGCAGATAAAAATGATATTGCAGTGGTAATCAATGGACGGATTTATAATTTAAGCGGATATGAAAATACGGATTACCTGCAGGAGGTTGCCAATTATATGAACAGCAAGATTGCGGAATGTAAGGCATCGGAGGGCTTTCGCAGACTGACGGCGGAATATCAGAATATTCTGCTGGCAATCAATATTGCCGATGATTATTTCAAGATAAAAAACGAGACCGGAAAGCTTGCGGCAAAGGATGATGAGAAGGAAAAACAGATTTACGACCTTCGCCATGAGGTGATTGAAACGCAAATTAAATATGAATCCTCTATGCGTCTGGTAGAGGAGTACAAGGAGCAGGTGAATGCTCTGCAGCGCAAAATTATTCAGTTAGAGGCAGAAAAGACAAGGCAGGAATAGGGGAAGATGATGATACCTGAAATTTTAGCTCCCGCCGGTTCCATGGAAGCGTTGAAAGCGGCGGTTCATGCCGGTGCGGATGCGGTTTATCTCGGAGGAAGCCGATTTGGAGCAAGAGCTTATGCAGATAATTTTTCCGAGCCGGTTTTACTTGATGCAATTCAATATTGTCATTTATATGGTGTTAAGGTTTATCTGACCGTTAACACCTTATTTCGTAATGAGGAAATTGCAGAGCTTTACGCTTATCTGGCGCCTTTTTATGAAGCGGGAGTGGATGCGGTAATTGTACAGGATTTAGGAGCAGTGGTTTTTATTCATGAAAATTTTCCCGATTTGCCGATTCATGCGTCGACCCAGATGACCGTTACGACTCCCTATGCGTATAAGCTGCTTAAGGAATACGGGGTGACAAGAATTGTTCCGGCAAGAGAGCTTTCCCTGACGGAAATCAGGCAGTTGAAGGAAGAAAATAATTCGCCGGAGGTAGAGGTTTTTGTTCAGGGGGCATTATGTTACTGCTATTCGGGTCAGTGTCTGATGAGTTCCATGCTGGGCGGGAGGAGCGGTAACCGTGGACGCTGTGCCCAGACCTGCCGGCTTCCGTACCGGCTCATGGACGAGACGGGGAAAATAATAAAGACAAAGGGTTCATATCTGCTTAGCCCAAAGGATTTATGCGGGTTGGAGTCTGTACCGGAGCTGATTGCCGCCGGTGTGGATTCTTTTAAGATTGAAGGCAGGATGAAACGTCCCGAGTACGTGGCAGTCTGCGTGAGGGCTTATCGGCGGGTGCTGGATGCATGGCAGCGGAAAGAGCTGTCAGAGGAGCTTATAGAAAAGGGAAAAAGGGAAATGGCGGAGGTTTTTAACCGCGGAGGATTTACGGAGGGGTATTACCGTAAAAAGAATGGCGGGGAAATGATGTCGCTGGAAAATCCCGGAAACATGGGCGTTTCTGTCGGAGAAATAATCAGGACAGGAAAAAACCGGATTACCGTCAGTCTGTGTGAGAATGTATCCAGGGGAGATATCCTTGTTCCGGAAGCGAGGCATGAATCGGTGACGTTGACCAGTAATATGGATGGCAGACAGGGAGAGACCATTACGTTAAATACACCGGGAAACGCAAGGTTTTATGAAAATCAACGGGTCAGAAGGATGTGGAACAAACCGCTGATGGATGAATTGGCGAAATATTCGGAGACGGACAGGAAAATTCCGTTATGGGGGACGATGGAATTAAGAACCGGATGTGTGGCAAAGCTTACTTTAGGAATGAGGGCGGGCGGCAGGGAATATTCCGTTACCCGAACGGGGGAAGTGGTGCAGAAGGCTTCCGGCAGACCGGTTACCGAAAAGACGGTTCTGGACAAGGTCGGAAAAATGGGGAATACCCGATATAATCTGGAGAGACTGGATATGCATATTGACGGTGACGCCTTTTATCCGTTAAAAGCATTAAAGGAGCTTCGGCGAAGTGCGGTGGAAAAGCTGGAGCAGGAGGCTGCAGCTTCCGGAAAAAGGAGACTGCCTGAAAGAAAACAGAATGAGGCGGGCAGGGAATCGGAAAGAGCCATGTCCGGTTCACCGGAGGAGAAAAGGATAAGCGCCATGGTTTCCGACTTTGCACAGTACCACAGGGTAAAAAGGGAAAAGCGGATTACCCGCATTTATCTGGATATGCAGTATTTCTCCCTTAAGGAGCTGCGACAGCTTTTGGAAAAGGATAAGTCCTGCTTTGTAGTTCTGCCGCCGGTTTTGCGGAGCAGCGTATTAAAAGAGCTGGAGGAATTACCGCTGGAGGAAATTCCGGGAATTATGGTGCGTAATCTGGACGAGCTGGCATATTTGAATCATTTTCAATATCGTGGTACAATAGTAACGGATTACAGCCTGTATGCGATGAATGACTATGCGGCGGAATTTATCCGGCGAAGCCAGCCGGGGGCGGAAATTACGGTTCCGGTGGAATTAAATCGAAAACAGCTTAACCGGCTGGGCTATCTCGGCAGGGGAAGCGAGATAGAGGTTTACGGATATCAGCAGCTTATGGTAAGCGCACAGTGTATGCAGGCGGCTGTCGGAGGATGTAATCAGAATAATTCCGGGTTTATCATGAAAGACCGGCTGAATAAGTCTTTTTTTGTGCGCTGTAACTGCCGGTATTGTTATAATATCATTTATAATGGGATACCGACGGTGTTGATGGATTTGGTTGAAAATGAGGAAAAACTTAACCGAAACCGGAGAATACATTTTATTACTGAAGAAGAAAGAGAAATATCCGAGGTGTTTGACGCCCTGTTTTGCCAAAAGGCATGGGAGGGGGAAAAAACCAGGGGACATTACAACCGTGGAGTGGAATAAATGACAAGTATTATCATCAATGTATCCAAGTACATTATTTTAATCATGATGGCGCTTTATACGATGTCCTGCTTTACCGTATTTAAAGAAAAGGACAGGCGTATACAGGAGCAGAAAATGAATAAGCAGATTATTTATGTCTTTCTCATTCATTTTCTTGCGTATCTGACGTTTGCGCTTGCCAATACGGAAGAGATAAAATCCATTGTGGTTTTTTATGGATTGCAGATATTTGTGGCGACGCTGTATATGTATATCTATCATTATATCTATCCATACTCTTCAAGAATGATTACCAATAATATGAGTTTTCTTCTGCTTATCGGCTATATTATGCTGACGAGGCTGGATATTTCCCAGGCGAGAAAGCAGTTTATCATTGCAACGGTTTCCATGGTGCTGGTTTCCGTGATTCCCATGATTATGGATAAGTATAAGAATCTTCGCAATTACGGAATTGCATATGGGATTCTGGGGATTCTCTGTCTTGCCTCGGTTTTTGTCATCGGTGTGGAGCAGTACGGCTCGGTTAACTGGATTTCCATTGCGGGAATTACCCTGCAGCCGTCGGAGTTTGTGAAGATTTTATTTGTATTTTTTATTGCGAGCATGCTGTCGAAGAGCCGGGATTTCAAACAGGTGATGATTACCACCGGTTTTGCCTGCGTACACATGGGAGTGCTGGTGCTGGAGAAGGATTTAGGCGGTGCATTGATTTTCTTTGTGATTTTTATTTCCATGATATATGTCGGGACGGGTAAAATCAGCTATCTGATTACGTTTATTGCCGGAGGAACGGCTATGGCCGGGCTGGCGTTTTTGCTGTTTAAGGACAGGCTCTTTAACCACGTGTTAGTCCGGATAAATGTATGGAAAGACCCTTGGGCGGACATTCGGGGAACGGGATATCAGATTACCCAGTCCCTGTTTGCCATCGGAAGCGGCGGATATTTCGGTACCGGTCTGACAAAGGGCTCGCCGGAGGTGATTCCCGTCAGCGAGAGCGATTTTATTTTTTCCGCCATTGCGGAGGAGCTGGGAGTATTGTTTGCCCTGTTTCTGATACTGCTCTGCTTTAGCACGTTTATCTGTTTTGTGAATATTGCGTTAAAGGTGAGAAACCGTTTTTATAAAACAATGGCGTTTGGTTTTGCCATCTGCTATATGTTCCAGACCTTTTTATCCATTGGAGGAGTGACAAAATTTATTCCGTCTACCGGTGTTACGATACCGCTGGTCAGCTACGGAGGCAGCTCGGTGTTAAGTTCTCTGGTAATGTTTTCCATTATGCAGGGAATCAGTACAATAGAAAATAAAGAGGCGAAGAAAATTGAAGAAGAAAGAAGAAGCATTGAAGAAAACGCAGAATAAGAGAAACAAACGGAAGAAGGGCGAGGGGAGTAAAAAGCTTCTGACCCCGGAACAGCAGGCGTTTTTGGAGAGAGAGGAAAAAATTGATAAAATAAATGATAAGCTTAACCGTCCGGTTATCGGAATCACCTATATTGTGGCCTTTTTTGTGATTGGACTGATGGCGTATATCCTGCGTTTTATGATTACGGAGAAGGATGAGGTTATCGCAAACGCTGCAAATTCAAGGCTGGACAGCTATGCGGCAAATGTAATCCGTGGAGATATCGTGACGGCAGACGGCAAGACGGTAGCAACAAATCAGGGCGATGAGCGGTATTATCCCTATGACAACTTGTTTGCCCATGTGGCAGGCTATTCAGAATATACAAAGGCGGGAATTGAGCTGGTAGGAAATTACTATCTGCTGGAAAGCCATGCCAATATTATCGAAAGGGCAGTCAATACTCTGCGGGAAGAGAAAAATGAGGGGGATACGGTAGTGTCTACCCTGAATTATGAATTGCAAAAAACGGCTTATGATGCGTTGGGCTCGGCAAATGGAGCCGTAGTGGTGATGGAGCCGGATACGGGGAAGATTTTGGCGATGGTATCCAAGCCGGATTTTAACCCTAACAGTATCGACGAGGTGTGGCAGGAGGCAAACCGTGAGGGTTCGACCAGCTCCGTTTTGCTGAACAGGGCAACGCAGGGGCTTTATCCTCCGGGTTCTACCTTTAAGATTTTGACAACCCTTGCTTTTATGCGGCAGAATCCCCGGCAGTTTGAAGAGTATCATTTTAACTGTTCCAGAGAAGAACAGATATTTAACAGTGTCACGGTTCATTGCTTCGGGAGAAAGATTCACGGCGAGGAGGGATTGTCGGATGCCCTTGCCAACTCCTGCAACCAGGCGTATGCGGATATTGGGACACAGCTTAATGTGAATAAATGGAGAAATATGCTGGAAACCTTTCTGTTTAATAAATCCCTTCCCTATACGGATGCCAGCGCAACAAGCCGGTTTTATCTGGACGGAAAATCCAACAGCGGTTATATTCCACAGACTGCATTTGGACAGGGGGATACCTTGATTACTCCGATGCATAATGCAATGATTATTTCTGCAATCGCCAATGGCGGGTTGATGATGAAGCCGTATTTTATTGACAGCATTGAAAATTACAAAGGGACGAGAATAAAGAAATTTTCGCCCTCTTCCTATGATACCCTGTTATCTGCCGATGAAGTGGAGACATTGATTGGTTATTTGCGGAAAGTGGTTACCGACGGAACTGCTGCGGATTATTTTGCCGGAGCCCCTTATGAAGCGGCTGGAAAGACTGGAACTGCGGAATACGATAACGGTGCGCATGATTATTCATGGTTTGTGGGCTTTAACAGCGTCAGCAGTCCGGGAATCGCCGTCAGCATTGTTGTGGAGGAGTCGGATGTCAATGGGGTGAAAGCGACGGCGGTGGCGAGAAAAATTATGGACGCTTATTACAATCTGGAGTCTATTCAGTAAAAAGGACAGCCGGTTTTTTTGTCATATGCGTGTAGGGAGATTTACCGAAAAATTACCTTGCGTTTTTTTCTATATATTGCTATACTTGTATCAATTAGGCAACACACCAAGATTTAGGAGGAACAGCTATGATTGAAGCAGTAAGCTGTGGTGGTGTGGTAATCTTCAGAGGTAAAGTGTTGTTACTTTATAAGAACTATAAGAATAAGTACGAAGGCTGGGTTCTGCCAAAGGGTACGGTGGAGGAAGGCGAAGAGTACAAGGAGACGGCGCTTAGGGAAGTCAGGGAAGAGACAGGAGTAAGCGCCCAGATTATTAAGTATGTGAACAAAAGTAATTATACGTTTAATACCGCATACGACATAGTGAATAAAGATGTGCATTGGTATCTGATGATGGCTGACAGTTATTACAGCAAACCTCAAAGGGAAGAGTACTTTATGGACTCCGGTTACTATAAGTATCATGAGGCATATCATTTGTTGAAGTTTCCGAATGAGAAACAGATATTGGAACAGGCTTATGGTGAATATCAGGATTTGAAACAGAGTAATTTATGGGGCTCAAAGAAGTATTTCTAATGAAAGAAGTCAGAAGTGATTCTGGCTTTTTTCTATATTAACGAAAATGTAGAAAGAAGGAAAAAGGTGAAGAAAAAAAAGATAATTAACCTGTTAATCATATTGTGCATGGTGACTGCGCTTGGCTGTGGCGGTTATCTGGCTTATTATTATTATACCAGCAGAAAAAGCGAGGGTGAGGTAGCGGATTTGCGTCAGCAGATTATCAAGACAGAGCAGGATATCAGCGGCAGCCCGGCCGAGGAACCGGTCGAGGTGGACGGCGTAATGGTGCAGAAAAAATTTGAAAAGCTTTACCGGCAAAATCATGATTTTATCGGGTGGCTGAAGATAGAAGATACAGATGTCGATTATCCGGTTATGCATACTCCCCATGACACAGAGCTTGGGGAATATTATATCCACAGAGATTTTGAACAGCAGTATTCCGCTGCGGGGCTTCCTTTTGTGGATGCAAATTGTGAGCTGCAGTATCCAACAGACAATATTATTGTATATGGGCATAATATGAACTCCGGAAAAATGTTCCATGATATTTTAAATTATGGAGATAAGGAATTTTATGAGGGGCATAAGAGCTTTACCTTTGATACGATTTATGGCGACGGAGAGTATGAGGTAGTGGCAATGTTTTACGGGCAGATACTGCCGGAGGCTTCCACAGATTTTAAGTATTATCAGTTTGTCAATGCAGGAACGGAAGAAGAATTTATGGATTTTGTAAACAATATAAAACGAATGTCCATTATTGATACGGGCGTGGAGGTGCAGTACGGAGACAAGCTGGTTACGTTGTCTACCTGTGCCTATCATGTAAAGGATGGGCGGTTTGCCGTAGTCGGACGAAAGAAATGAAATTAGTCTTGACAAAAATGTGTTGTCATTATATAATCATTTTCGTTGGTTTCAACATGCCGGCGTGTCGGAATTGGCAGACGAGGCAGACTCAAAATCTGTTGGCGGCAACGCCGTATGGGTTCAAGTCCCATCGCCGGCATTAACAAAATGAACCGTATGATAGCAAAAGAGTCTAAAACCTAAGTAAATTCAAGGGTTTGGGCTCTTTTTCATTTTATATGATATTAAATGAAAACAAAAATTCTGCTCCTTTTGTGTGATGCCGCACAGGTTGACAATTCAGCATAATTTGCTATAATATATTTAACAAGGCAGTCGGAAGGTGAATGTGTCTCACCCGTTCCGGCGGAAAATATCTACAAAAAGTAGCTGTTCATTTCCGACCAGAAGCAGAACGGCTACTTTTTATTTTTCATATTCAGAATGGAGACAATTAGCAGTGAAACTGTTAAAATGACCATAAATTCTTCATATGTACTCATAAGCACCACCCCTCCCGTAAGGCTCGGAACGGATGGGAGCACGTCCCCCGGCTGCCCGGTTAAGTATATTACTGTAAAACATGTACTATAGTATAATCTGAATAAATAACTGTGTCAAATATTTCAGGAAGTTAGCCTTTACTTTCGTAAAACTTTATGATAATCTTTTATATAAGTAAATGATAATTAGCTTGCTTCATGTTTATAGGGATGGCTAATATTGGACGGGAGGCTGGTCGTTGATGAAAAAGAAGAGTTTTATTCATGCCTTAATTTATTTTTTTGCCTTTTTTATTTTAGTAAACAGTATTTTTTCCGATACGGATATAGTACAGGCAGCATCTGCACAATTAAACCGGAAATCTGCTACGTTATGGGTTGGGGACACTTTACAGTTAAGGGTAAAAAGTGCGGGGAAAAAAGTAAAATGGAAATCCAGTAAAAAAACTGTGGCAACTGTATCGTTGAAAGGAAAGGTAAAAGCGAAAAAAGCCGGAAAGGCGATTATAACGGCAAAGACCGGTGGAAAAGAATATCGGTGTAAAATTACGGTAAGAAAAACTGCACTTAGTGCAAAGTCAATTACCTTGAAAAATGGAGCAAGCGCAGAGCTGATGTTAAAGTTTCCCAAAAAGAAAGTTAGATGGTTTTCAAGTGACAATAGTATTGCTTATGCAGACGGAAAAAGAGTATATGCAAGGGCGGTTGGAAATGCGGTAATTACAGCAAAATGCAATGGAAAATCTTACTTCTGCAAAATAAATGTGCTGCCTGATGAATCGGAGGAAAGCCGGATAGAAATCAGTGCGGAAAGCATGGTGATTAACTATGGGGAAAGTGCCGTCTTAACGTTGAAGAATGCGAATAAAAAGACTGCATGGTTTTCCAGCGATACCAGGATAGCCTATGCAGACGGAGAAAGAGTATATGCGCGGTCAGTTGGAGAAGCGGTGATTACGGCGAAATGTGATGGAAAATCGTATTCCTGTAAAGTCAAAGTGTTTTCGGGCGAGACAGATGAGATTGTAGAGAATGGAATATATACCAGTAAGGAAAAGGTGGCATTGTATATTAAAACATACGGGAAACTACCGGATAATTTTATTACAAAAGAACAGGCAAGGTCGCTAGGATGGGAAGGCGGTTCACTCCTTTCCTATGCGCCGTATAAATGTATCGGAGGAGATGTTTATTCAAATTATGAAAGAACGTTACCGGTGAAAGCCGGAAGAACATATTATGAATGTGATATCAATACTTTAGGTGCATTGAAAAGAGGTGCTGAAAGATTGGTATATTCAAATGATGGTTTGATTTACTATACATCGGACCATTATGCAACATTTATTTCATTATATGAATGAGGATTACCATGGAAGAATTAAAACTGGATTTAGAAAATATAAAAGACAAAATAGAATTACATAACTATTTAAAAAAAGAATTGGGGCTTCCCGATTATTATGGATACAATCTGGATGCGTTGCATGATTGTATGACAGAACAAAAAAAGTATAGATGTATTAAGGTATATTATTTTGATTCACTGAAAAAGGAATTGGGAGAGTATGCAGATACACTCCTGCAAGTATTCAGGGATGCCGGGATAGTTGTAGAAATTCTTTGATTTTTTGTTATCTGATGGTATACTAACCCTATATTTTGAAAATAATGCACATTAACAAAATGAACCGTATGATAGCAAAAGAGCCTAAAACCTAAGTAAGTTCAGGAGTTTGGGCTCTTTTTCGTTTTACCGGTACTGTTCAATGTCAAATTCCTTTGCCACTTTTAAAACAACTCCCAGCGCCTTGTATTCTGAAATTTTAGACTGGGGAATGTGGTCGCCGATACCGTTTACCGGCTCCAGACCGGTTTTAGCATATTTTCGCAGGTACAGTTTTCCAGAATAATCCACATAGAGTATCGTATCATTAAATTCGGGAAAACGCTTCTGGGAAAGAAGCAGGATATCGTTGGGATAATAAACGGGTTCATAATGGCGGGAAACGATTTTAATCCCCCAATCTGTTATCCGGCGGAGAGGAAGGGGATAATCGGATATGTCCAGAAGCTCAATATTGCTGCTGTCATAAAACATTCCGTCTTTCATATTGCCGGTGGGCAGATAAATAGGAATTTTATCCACGCCTCTGGCAGAATGCTGAAGTATGGTTTCCTCCTCAAGCATTAAAATAAATTCTATTGTGCGCAGACAGCGGTCGGGAAGAAGATGGAGCCGGTGAATAATATCCAGCTCTTTTTCCGAATAGGGGGAAAAGCCTGCCAATTCATCTAAAGAGCAGTGCAGCACATCTGCAATTTTAACCATGGTTGACAATTTGATATCCTGCGATTTTCCATAAATGATTGAGCGCAGAGTATCCTCCGATAAGTCCGCTTTTAAGGATAAAGCATTCAGCGTTAGTTTTTGCTCCTGAAGTTTTTGACGTAAAATGGTTCGGAAATATTCAATGTCCATATTATACCTCTGCTAATAGATGAACATCAATAAAATATCGGCGTGTTCGGTTACTGTGGTATACATTTTATTATGAAAGATTTGGGATGTAAATAGAATTGGCGGATAAAAATGTGTAAAAAGCAGAAATGTGCATTTGTAAAAGACATCAGGAAATGGTATAGTATTAAAGAGACAGGAGAGCAAGGGGTAAAATTATGGAATTTAACTGGACAGGGATAAAGCAGCCGCTGCTGGACTGGTATCGGAAGGGACACAGAGAGTTAAAGTGGAGGGAGACGACCAATCCATATTTTATCTGGGTGTCGGAGATTATGCTTCAGCAGACCAGGGTAGAGGCGGTAAAGGGATATTACGACCGGTTTTTAAATGAATTACCGGATATAAAGGCGTTGGCTGAGGTATCCGAGGATAAACTGTTAAAATTGTGGGAAGGACTTGGTTATTACAACCGGGCAAGAAATCTGCAAAAGGCGGCAATCTGCATTATGGAGGAATTTGACGGCGTTTTTCCGTCTGATTATGAACGTGTACGGGGGCTTCCCGGAATCGGGGAATATACGGCAGGCGCCATCTGCTCCATTTGCTTCGGACTGCCTGTGCCGGCAGTGGACGGAAATGTATTAAGGGTAATTATGCGTATTTCCGATTGCAGGGATAACATAGACGAGCAAAAAACGAAGCAGGCAGTCAGGAAAAATCTGCTGCCGTTATATGGGACAGGGGACTGCGGTGAGCTTACTCAGGCATTGATGGAGCTAGGGGCGGTAATCTGCGTCCCAAAGGGAGAACCGAAATGTGAAGAATGTCCGTTGGGGAGGCAATGTCTGGCTTATGCCAATGATACTTATCGGGAACTCCCCGTGCGCAGGGCTAAGCAGAAGAGAAGGATTGAGGAGAAGACGGTATTTATTCTCCATGACGGCAGCCGGTACGGGATTCAAAAAAGAGGGGAAAACGGGCTTCTTGCCAATATGTGGGAGTTTTATCATACCGCAGGCAGGCTGGATGCGCAGGATGCCGTCCGCTATATCGGGGAACAGGGATTTGAACCGGTAGCCCTGGAAAAGGAAGTTCCTTACACGCATATTTTCAGTCATGTGGAGTGGAGAATGACGGCATATTATATTGAATGCAGAAAAAGACAGGAAATGCTTACCTGGGCGGAAAAAGAAGAATTGGAAACGGTTTATGCCCTGCCGTCGGCATTTCGGGTGTTTTTGGAAAAGGAGTTTTAGGATGACCTGTTTAGAGGCACAGTCAAAGATTATTGCTTATATTGATTACAGTCTGGAAAAGGAAGAAAAGCTGGATTTTTTAAAGCATGTGCGAAATTGTAATGACTGCAGGGAAGAACTGAATATTTACTATACCATGATAGAGGGAATGCGGCAGTTAGACGGGAATCTTCCGCTGACAAAGGATTTTACCGTGGAGCTTGATAATCGTATGGAGCGGGAATTGAAGAATGATAAAAAGAAAAGGGGATTTTTTCGCTCTTCCATCGTTATCATTATAGTGGGGCTTTTCGGATTTGCTCTTTTCGGGTATGTAAATTTTTTAAACCTGCTTCACGAGGAGGAGCAGGCAAGGTTAAAAGCAGCGCAGGGACAATACTATTTCAGCCGGACCTTCGAGCAGTATATGTTCAGACCGGAGGAGGACAATCCTGTATTAAATATCAATGTAGAAGCGGAAGAACCGGAAATCAGTTTCTATAAAAGAATCAGACAGCATAATATGCTGCGGCAGTAGACAGAGGGGATGGGAAGATGGACAAAATTTTATTGGTAGACGGACACAGTATATTGAACAGAGCATTTTACGGACTGCCGGATTTGACAAATTCCAGGGGAGAGCATACGAATGCGGTGTTAGGCTTTGTGAATATTCTGTTTAAGATTATTGAAGAAGAAAAACCGACGCATATTGCCGTGGCGTTTGATGTACACGAAAAAACTTTTCGGCATAATATGTATGCGGAATATAAAGGAACAAGGAAAGGAATGCCGGAGGAGCTTAGAAGCCAGGTGCCGGTGATTAAGGAACTGCTTTCCGCCATGGAGATAACGGTGATTGAATGTCCCGGATTTGAAGCAGACGATATTATCGGAACACTTTCCCGGATGGGGGAAGAAGCAGATATGGCTGTGTGCGTGCTCTCCGGGGACCGTGATTTATTGCAGCTTGCCACAAAGCGGGTACTGATTAAAATTCCCAAAACGAAAGGCGGGCAGACAGTGGTGGAAAACTACTATGATAAAGACGTGGTAAATCTTTATGGGGTGACACCAAAGGAATTTATTGATATGAAAGGGCTTATGGGAGACGCTTCCGACAATATTCCGGGGGTGCCGGGAATTGGAGAAAAAACGGCGGGGAAAATTATTTCCACCTATCACAGCATTCAGGCGGCCTATGAGCATCTGGAGGAAATTAAGCCGAAAAAAGCGATGGAAAATCTGAAAACGTATTATGACCAGGCGGTGCTTTCACGGGTGCTGGCAGAGATTAAGCTGGACGTGCCAATCGACAAAACGTTTGCTGAAATGAAAATAAAGGACTTTTTTAACAAAGAGGCTTATGACTATGTGAAGCGTCTGGAGCTTAAGAGCCTGCTCAAGTATTTTGAAGTGCCGGAGGATGCGGCGCCGGTTGCTTTTTCAGCAGGACTGATTTCTGATTTGGAGGAAATGGAGCAGTACTTTACAGCATTAAGCAGTGCCGGACAGATTGGTGTGGAGGCTTTTTTTGAAGACGATGAATTTTTAGGACTTGGCATAACAAGAGAAGAGGGAAAAGCAGAGATTATTGTCTGTTCACTGTTTATTACGGAGGAACTGATTGTTTCCCGTTTTATGGAGGTCTATGGAAGTAATCCGAAAATGACGGTTGTTACCAATTCGCTGAAGACTCTGCTGAAGGTTCTTCCCCTTTCGGAGGACGGAAGAGTGTTTGATACTTCGGTGGCGGCATATCTGTTAAATCCCATTACCGACAGTTATGAATATGATGATTTGGCAAGAGATTATCTTACCCTTACCATACCATCAAAAAAGGAGCTTTTGGAGAAAAGGAAGCTTATGGTTTTCGCTCTCCAGGAGGAAAAGATATCGGCATTTTTGGCATATGCCACCTGTGTTCCGGCAATGGTGAAGGACATATTGATAAAACGGCTTGAGGATATGGAAATGCTGGCGCTGTATGAAGAGATTGAGCTTCCTGTCGTTTATGTGCTGGCGCATATGGAGAGAGAGGGAATCCGGGTGGAAAAGGAAGCCCTGAGGCAGTATGGAGAAATGCTGGGAAGCCGGATAGAAGAACTGGAAAAGACCATATTTAAAGCGGCAGGGCAGGAATTTAATATTAACTCGCCAAAACAGCTTGGAGAAATTTTGTTTGAGAAGCTGGGACTGCCGGGAGCGAAAAAAACAAAGACGGGATATTCCACAAATGTGGATGTATTGAACAAATTAAAGGGGGATTATCCGATGGTGGCGGATGTGCTGGACTACCGGCAGGTGACGAAATTAAAGTCCACTTATGCAGACGGTCTTTCCGTGTTTATCCGTGAGGATGGGCGAATCCATGGAACCTTTAACCAGACGGTAACGGCAACCGGGCGAATCAGCTCTACCGAGCCAAATCTGCAAAATATTCCGATGCGCACGGATTTGGGAAGAAGCATCCGGCGGGTATTTATTCCTAAGGAGGGTTACGTTTTTGTCGATGCGGACTATTCGCAGATTGAACTGCGTGTGCTGGCGCATTTTTCAGGCGATGAGAAGCTTATCCGGGCTTATCATGAAAATCAGGATATCCATGCCCTCACCGCTTCCCAGGTATTTGGCGTGCCCCTGGATAAGGTTGACGATTTAATGCGGAGGAATGCCAAGGCGGTGAATTTCGGAATTGTATACGGAATCAGCGCATTCGGTCTTTCGGAGGATTTGTCTATTTCCAAAGCGGAAGCGGCGGACTATATCGAAAGCTATTTTGCCACTTATCCGGGAGTGAAAAAATTTCTTGATGAAACCGTTGAAACGGCAAAAAAAACGGGAATGACAAAAACGATGTACGGAAGAATAAGGCAGATACCGGAGTTGTCCTCCTCTAATTTCATGCAGAGGAATTTTGGCGAGCGTGTTGCGATGAATTCCCCGATTCAGGGAACGGCGGCGGACATCATTAAGCTGGCGATGATTCGGGTACACAGAAGATTAAAGAAGGAAAAGCTGCGTTCTTCCCTGATTTTGCAGATTCATGACGAGCTGCTGATTGAAACGCATAAAGAGGAGACGGAAACGGTAAAGCGGATTTTAACAGAGGAAATGATGGGAGCAGCAAAGCTTGCGGTTCCGTTGAATGTTGGAGTCAGCGTCGGCGATACCTGGTATGAAGCAAAGTGATGAGGTACAGGATGAGAGTAGTTGGAATTACGGGAGGAATCGGTACGGGAAAAAGTACCCTGTTAAAGTTATTAAACAGGGAGCACGGTGCATATATTATAGAAGCAGACAAGCTGGCGCATAAGCTGATGCTTCCCGGCGGGAATCTGCATAGGCGTATAGTCGAAGCCTTTGGAGAACGGGTGTTAAGGGAAGATAAGACAATCGACAGGCAGATTTTGAGCGAAACGGTATTCCGAAACGAGGATGCGCTTAAAAAGCTGAACGGAATTGTACACCCGGAGGTAAAAGCATATATCAACGCAGACATTGCCGGAAAAAGAGAGGAAGGGAAGGTCAGCCTTTATGTGATTGAAGCGGCGCTTCTGATTGAGGACGGATACCGGGAAATTTGTGATGAATTATGGTATGTCTGGACGGAAAAGGAGGAACGGATAAAACGGCTTATCGAAGGAAGAGGCGGAAGCCGGGAGAAATGGGAGAAGATTATGGCAAACCAGTCTTCGGATACCTATTATCAGGAGAATTGTGACGTGATTATTGACAATGGGGGAAATTCAGAAAAAACGGCAGGTCTGGTAAAGGAATTATTGTCTAAATCAATATAATGTGTTAAGATAAGAATAGCTGTGAAATAAAAATAACTATCAAAATTGGGATTGAGAGAAAAATATGGCAGTAATGACAAAATATCCTGAGCCGTTAGTGTTTGGGCTGGATATAGGGACAAGAAGTATTGTTGGCACCGTAGGATACCGGGAAGGAAAACAATTTAATATTGTGGCGCAGTGTGTAAAATACCATGATACCCGTGCAATGCTGGACGGTCAGATTCATGATATCAATAAAGTCGGAGAAGAAATTACTTATGTAAAGGACAATCTGGAAAAACAGCTTTCAGGAAGAAAACTGAAAGAGGTTTGTATAGCTGCCGCAGGCCGTGTGCTGAAAACGGCGGTGGGTAACAGCTATTATGAATTTTCCGAGAATACCGTGGTGAACCAGGAGTATATCCATTCCCTGGAAATGCTGGGGGTAGAAAAGGCACACGAGAGGATGCTGGAGGAAAATGATTCGGAGGTAAAATTTTTCTGTGTCGGCTATACCGTTATTAAATATTATCTTAACGGTTTTGAACTCGGTAATCTGGAGGGGCACAGGGCGCATAATATCGGCGCCGATGTGCTGGCAACCTTTTTACCGGAAGAGGTAGTGGACGGGTTATATGCGGCGGTATCCATGGCGGGACTTGAAGTATCGAATATGACGTTGGAGCCCATTGCGGCAATTCAGGTTGCGATTCCGGAAAATTACCGGTTGCTGAACATTGCCCTGATTGATGTGGGAGCAGGTACCTCAGACATTTGCATTACAAGGGATGGCAGTATTGTTGCCTACGGAATGCTGCCAAAGGCGGGGGATGAGATAACCGAAGGTCTGGTGAAGGACTATCTGGTGGATTTTGCTACGGCGGAGAAGATTAAGACCGTTTCCCCTAAGCGGAAAAGCCTGACCTATAAGGATATCATGGGAATCAGTCATAAGATTACCCCCCAGGAGGTATATGAACGGGTAGACGGTATTATTGAAGAGATTACCGATAAAATTGCGAAACAGATTATTGATTTAAACGGCGGCAAACCGGTTTCTGCGGCATTTGTGGTGGGCGGAGGAGGTAAAATCCCCGGATTCACTAAGAAGCTTGCCGGTTTTCTGGGACTGCCGGAGGAACGGGTCGCATTAAGAGGGGAAGAGGTTTTAGGTTTTGTCAATATTTTTGCGGAGGGGATAAAGAAAGACCCTTTGCTGGTTACCCCTATCGGTATCTGCCTGAACTTTTATGAGCAGAAAAACCGGTTTGTCTATCTGCTGGTAAATGGAGAACGGGTTAAGCTTTACGACAATAATAAGCTTACTGTTTTTGATGCGGCTCTTGCTTACGGATTGTCTAACGACTCCATTTTTCCGAAGCGGGGATTGGACTTACACTATACGTTAAACGGAAAGAAAAAATTTATCCGGGGAGCGTCCGGAGAACCGGCGGTAATTAAATTAAACGGAAAGGAAGCGGGCATGAATCATGCCGTCAAGGCGGGAGACCAGATGCAGATTATTGAATCTACCTGTGGCGCCGATGCCGGTGCGGTGTTAAATGAGGTGGTAGACCTTTCCTCCCTGATTACCTTCCGGGTAAATGAGAAAGAGATAAACTGCCCGCAGTATGCCAGTGTTAACGGACGCATCGAATCTGAATTTTACGAGCTGAACGACGGGGATAAGGTGGAAATGCTGAATTACTATACCTTGAGTCAGCTTATGCAGTTCATGGATATTGAGACGCCTCATGAAGTATTTGTAAATGGGGCGAGAGCCGGTGCGGATACAAAAATATATGAGAATTTTAATGTTGCCTGGATTGACAAGGAGGAGATTTATAAAGCGGAGCATTTTGTAACGGAGGAAAAAGTACCGGAGGAAGACGAAGAAGCGGAAACGCCGGCGGAGCGGCAGGAGGTACAGCCGACAGAGTTACATGTAGTAGTGAATAACGAAAGCATCACCCTTACGGGTAAGGCGGAATATGTGTTTGTAGATATTTTTGATAAATATGATTTCGATTTGAAAAATGTTAAAGGAACAAAGCTTATCCAGACTATTGACGGGAACAAAGCAGAGCATTTCAGTCCTTTACATAACGGTGCGGTTGTCGAGATTTATTGGAAGGAATAGGGCATGGATGTAAAATCAGTAATAAGGGTACAAAAAAAGGGAATCGTGATGCACAGGCTGGTTTATCTTGTGTTCTTTTTGCAGAGGCTTCTGCTCTATTTCGAGAGCGGGAATATTCTGTTCAGGAACCTGATTGCCGTACTGGTCTTTCTTGGGTTTTGTGAAATACTGGAGGAGATTTGTTTTTCCAGAAACTATTTTGACAGCATTGCCGTGGTCAGAATAGTCCGCTATATACAGTGTATGTGTGCAACGATAATGTTTATTTTTATGGAAGGAGCCGATGATTCCGGCTTAACGATGATTGCACTGCTGATTATGTTTATGGTGGATTTTTTCCTGAGTATGGGCGTCGTGGATAAAGAGAAAACGATTTTCTACTTTGTCGGCGTTGCAGGACCGGTAATTGCAGTGCTTATCATCAAGCTTGCCTTTAATACGACATCGGAATGGATATTCCTGCTTTTGGATTTGCTGATGATTTTGTTTGTTTTAGCCCAGGAAGCATATTCCATAGTGGAATACATGTCGGAAAAGGAAAAGAAAATTCTGAACCAGCGCAATGAGTTTACCGAAATTATGGAGAAGAATGAAAATATTCTCCATATGCAGGATAAACTGAAAAATACCAATATCCAGTTAAATATCCAGAAGCTTGATTTACAGAACGCCAATAAGAAGATTCAGGAAGCAAATGAGGAAATGCTTGCCCAGGCGGGGATTTTACATTTTATTGCATCCTCTTTTGAGGTGCCGAAGATTTCCAACCAGATAACGGATGCAATTATGCAGGTAAAGAAGCTGGGCTTTTGTGCGGTATATATTATCAAAGGTGCTTATCTTAACAAGCATGCCAATTACGTCATTAAGACCAACATCGGGCAGCTTCAGGGAAAAATCAGAGAGTGTATGGAGGATATTTATCTGGAAATGACGGCAAAGGGCAAGAAGGAAGAGGTTTACCATGAAAATCTGACCGAGGATTTCCCTTTTTTGCGGGATGTCAACATTCATTCCGTATATATTAAGGTGCTGGGGCTGGGAGAGGAGACGTACGGTTTATTTATGATTGGAGACAGTCAAAAGCAGCTGTTTTCCGAAAATATGTCCTTTTATGATGCGATAATTGCCCAGTACGATATCGCAATCAGCAACGCTAAGATTTACAATGAAATGCAGAATATGGCGAGAAAGGACGGTCTCACCGGAATAAATAACCGGACATATTTTATGGAATTGTTCCGGTCGGCAGTGTCAAGAATCCAAAAAGGAAACGGCTGTATGAGTGTAGCCTTGTTTGACATTGATAAATTTAAGAGTGTTAATGATACCTACGGGCATCTTGCCGGGGATGAGGTAATTAAACGGATTGCTTCAGTTGCGGAAGAATGTATCGACAAATACAACGGCTTTGTCTGCCGGTACGGGGGAGAAGAATTTGTAGCAGTGCTGCCCGAGCGGAAGTTAGAGCTTGCCCAGTCCATTATTGAGGAACTCTTTGAGGAAATATGTGCGCAGGTTGTCAGATACAATGAATACGATATTACCATGAGCGTCAGTGTCGGTTTAACGGCGTATCCGGAGGTCTGCACAGACCCGGAGGAGCTGTTAAAGCGGGCAGACTGGTGCATGTATTATGCGAAGGAGCACGGCAGACATCAGATTAAGGTGGATGACGGAAGTGTGCAGAGAGACTGATTTGCCGGAATAGAAAAACCGTCCGGATTGCAGGTTGTCCGGATATAGGAATGGAGGATATAAAATGAATGTTTTTGTTGTGAATTGCGGAAGCTCGTCTTTAAAGTATCAGCTGATAGATGCGGATACGGAGAAAGTAATTGCAAAGGGTCTGTGTGAGCGGATAGGGATTGACGGGAGGCTGACCCATAAACCGGAGGGCAGGGAAGCCGTAATCAAAGAGGTGGAAATGCCGGAGCACAAAAGTGCGGTTTCCTATGTTCTGGAGGCATTGATTGACAAAGATTTCGGAGTGATTCCGGATTTATCCGCCATTGATGCGGTAGGACACCGCATTGTCCATGGTGGAGAGAAATTTGCCAGTTCCGTTGTGATAACCGATGAAGTGATTCAGGCGATTGAAGAGTGCAATGATTTGGCGCCGCTGCATAATCCGGCAAATCTGATTGGCATTTCTGCCTGCAGGGCTTTAATGCCCGAGGTACCGATGGTGGCAGTATTTGATACCGCATTTCATCAGACAATGCCGCAAAAAGCTTATTTATATGGTTTGCCCTATGAATATTATGAGAAATATAAAATTCGTAAATATGGGTTTCACGGAACATCGCACAGATTTGTGTCGAAAAGGCTGATTGCACTTTTGGGGAAAGAGGGACAGGATTCAAAGGTAATTATCTGCCATCTGGGAAACGGTTCTTCCGTTACTGCGGTAAGGAACGGTCAGTCGGTGGATACCAGTATGGGTTTCACTCCGTTAGACGGACTGATTATGGGAACCAGAAGCGGAAGCCTCGACCCTGCGGTTGTACAGTTTTTAGCGGGAAAGCTTAACTGCTCGCTGGATGAGGTGATTAACATCTTAAATAAAAAATCCGGCGTGGAAGGCATTTCCGGGGTATCCAGCGATTTCCGTGATTTGGATGATGCCAGCAGCAAAGGGAATACAAGGGCTTCGGCAGCGCTTGATTTGTTTGCCTACCGGGCTGCACAATATATTGGTTCTTATGCCGCGGCAATGAATGGGGTGGATGCCATAGCCTTTACGGCGGGAATCGGAGAAAATAACATAAAAATGCGAAAAGCCATCTGCGATTATCTGGGCTATCTGGGAATTACGATAGACGAGCAGGCGAATGCAGTCCGTGGGGAGGAGCAGAAAATTTCTACGGCGGATTCGGCAGTGGATGTGTATGTGATTCCTACAAATGAAGAGCTGGCGATTGCCAGAGAAACGGTTGCGTTGATTTAGATTCGGTTGATTCAAATTTTGCAAAAATATTGTTGACAAGATTATTTAAAATAGGTATAATAATCGACGTGTGAGTTTAGGAGATAAATTTAATGAGAATAAACTTATATGATGTTTTGTCTGCAATCGGCAGGGAGACTGTTGTGGAAGCGGTATTTTCTGGTCGGCAGATAACTTTTCAGGGAGAGCTTCTTGAAATTTCCGGTAAGGCGTCATTTATGGTGACAGTCAGGCATATAGAGAAGGATGTCGTGAAGGTGGAGTTTACTGCTCCGGTGTCGGTGCATCGTTCCTGCAGCCGGTGTCTGGAAAAAGTGGTTTGTGATGAGGATGTACATGTCGCAAGAACCATAAATGTGAAAAAACAGGAAGCATATGCAGATGAAACAATGGAATACGAGGAAATAAGTTATATTGAAGACTGTACTCTGGATATAGACATGCTCGTTTTGGATGAGTTGTATACTGTTCTTCCAATGAGTGTATTATGCCGGGAAGATTGCAAGGGAATTTGCAAGGTATGTGGAATCAATCTGAATAAGAGCACATGTGATTGTGACCAGACGGTTCCGAATCCAAGGATGGCAGTTTTTAGTGATATCTTCAATCAATTTAAGGAGGTGTGAAGAATGGGAGCGATTTGTCCAAAGAATAAATCTTCAAAGGCAAGAAGAGATAAGAGAAGAGCAAACTGGAAGATGAGTGCTCCGACCTTAGTAAAATGTTCTAAGTGTGGAGAGTTAATGGTTCCTCACAGAGTATGCAAGAAGTGCGGAAGCTACAACAAAAAAGAAATCATCGAGGCATAGAATGATAAAGGAAGAACCCTTTCTGTATATACAGAGAGGGTTTTTTGCGTAAAATAAAGATTGCAGCAGGCGGAAAACTTTTTTATAATAGACGTATATAACGAAGGTTTGAGGAGGTTTGGCATGGGAAAATTAATTGGAATAGGGGAAGCGCTGATTGACATGATACCGACAAAAAGCGGCAGTCCGATTAAGGAGGTACCGGCGTTTTCACCGATTGTCGGAGGCGCACCCGCAAATGTATGTGGGGCATATTCTAAGCTGGGCGGGGAATCTTATATGATTACCCAGTTGGGAAAAGACCCTTTTGGCGATAAAATTATTGATAATTTCAGGCAATACCATATACATGACGATTATGTCAGCCGCACGGATAAGGCGAATACGGCGCTGGCATTTGTGGCATTAAAGGAGGACGGCAATCGGGAATTTTCTTTTTACCGCAGTCCCAGTGCAGATATGCTGTTAGAGCCGGAGCAGATTAAACGGGAATGGTTTGACGGCGCTTCTGCTCTGCATTTTTGTTCGGTTTCACTTGGGGACACTCCGATGAAGCAGGCGCATAAGCAGGCAGTTGCCTATGCGGCAGAAGCGGGCTGCATAATCAGCTTTGACCCGAACCTGCGGTTTAATCTGTGGAAATCAGAGAAGGCGCTTAAGGAGGCGGTATGGGAGTTTCTTCCGTATGCGCACGTGTTAAAGGTATCCGACGAGGAATTGGAGTTTATCACCGGAACGGCAGATGAGGAGAAGGCGGTAAAGAGCCTGTTTACCGGAAATGTTTCGCTGATTCTTTATACCAAGGGGGAAAAAGGAGCCATGGCGTATACGAAAAAAAACTCTGCCGGAGCGGACGGGGTGAAAGTGAAAGCCGTTGATACCACAGGCGCCGGTGATGCGTTTATCGGCTCTTTCCTGTTTAATCTGGTGGAAGAATTACAGGAAATCAAGACTTTGGACGCACTGCCGGAGGAGTCTTTAGTGCGTATGTTGGAATTTTCCAATGCGTATTGTGCAAAAAGCGTCCTGCGGCAGGGTGCGATTGCCTCCTATCCGACATTGGAAGAAATGTCGAAATAAAAAAATACTTGCATTTTTTGGAAGGTAGTGGTATTCTGGCATAGTAACATATTGATTTAGTAAGAGAGTGGGCAGACAGTCCACTCTCTTTACATGTCAGGCAATATACAATTTCATAGGGAAAGGTGGTCATTTATGACTAAGAAACAGATTGAATCAGCCTGTGAAGAACTGGTGCTTCCCATTATTGAGGAGTATGGTTTTGAACTGGTGGATGTAGAATATGTAAAGGAAGGAAGCAACTATTATCTTCGGGTTTATGCGGATAAAGAGGGCGGAATTACCATTGACGACTGTGTTGAGGTAAGCCGGGCGCTGAGTCCGAAGTTAGATGTTTACGATAAGGAATTTAAAGACCCCTACATTTTAGAGGTGAGCTCTCCGGGGCTTCTGCGTCCGTTAAAAAAGGACAAGGATTTTGCAAGAAATCTGGGAAAAATGCTGGAAATTAAGCTTTTTAAACCGCTGGAGAGCGGAGGAGAAAAGGAATTTGAGGCGGAGTTAAAAGAATATGGGGAAAAAACAGTCACCCTTTTATTGGAGGATGACACAGAGCTTGTGATTGAACGAAGTAATCTGGCGCTGGTAAGGCCTGCCCTTGAGTTTTAACAGGACGGAATAAAAACATAAAGAAATAAAAGGAGGAATCGGAAAAATGTCAGAGTTAATGCTTGCATTAGAGCAGATTGAGAAAGAGAAAGGAATTTCAAGAGACGTTATTATTGAAGCGATTGAAAAATCACTGTTGGATGCCTGTAAGAAGGATTTTGGCAAAAGTGATAATATTACGGTAAATATGGACAGGGAGACGGGTGCCATTGAGGTATACGCAGCGAAAACCGTTGTGGATGAGGTTGTGGATGAGGCAACGGAGATTTCCCTGGAAAAGGCGCTGATGATTAGTACAAAGCACGCTGTGGGAGATGTGGTTAATATTGAGATTACCCCGAAAAATTTTGGACGTATCGCAGCACAGCAGGCGAGAAGCGTAATTGTTCAGACAATTAAGGAGGAAGAGAAAAAAGCGCTGTACGAGCATTTTTACTGTAAGGAAAGGGATGTGGTTACCGGTGTGGTTCAGCGGTATATTGGAAGAGATATTTCTATCAGCCTCGATGATAAGATGGATGCGCTGTTAAAAGAAAATGAGCAGGTGAAGTCGGAGCATTACAGACCGACAGACCGGATTAAATTGTATATTGTTGAAGTGAAGGAGACAAACAGGGGACCGAAGGTTATCGTGTCCCGTACCCATCCGGAGTTAGTAAAGCGTCTCTTTGAAAAAGAGGTAACCGAGGTCGCCGACGGGACGGTAGAAATCAAGTCCATTTCCCGCGAGGCAGGCTCCCGCTCCAAGATTGCAGTATGGTCGAATGATGCCAATGTTGACCCGGTGGGTGCCTGTGTGGGCATGAACGGTACCCGGGTAAATAACATTGTGGATGATTTACGGGGCGAAAAGATTGACATAATTACCTGGAGCGAGGACCCGTCCATTTTCATTGAGAATGCGTTAAGCCCCTCTAAGGTCGTGTCGGTAAAAGTGGACGAGGAAGAAAAGAGCGCCCGGGTTGTGGTTCCGGATTACCAGTTGTCCCTTGCTATCGGTAAGGAAGGTCAAAACGCAAGATTAGCGGCAAGGCTTACCGGATATAAAATTGATATTAAGAGTGAATCCCAGGCAAGAGAAGCCTATGGATATGATGACTATGCCGATGAATACGATGAGTATAGCGGCGATGAATATGACGACTATGGCGATGGCTACGGAGAGGATTCCGGCTATGCCGACGGGTATGAGGATGATTATGCTGATGAAAATGCCGACGGATATGGGGATGACTATGCTGATGAACATACCGACAGTTATTCTGATGAGGACGGATATTCAGATGAATATGATGAGTACGCCGATGAAGAGGATGCGGAATACGCAGGCGGAGAGAATACGGAATATGATGAAGAGGAAGAGAATTAGTAGTCCGGGAAAAAAGATTTAACATCCTTGAAGGTGAAAGCTCTGAAAAGGCATAGTTTGGTTTGATTTTGCGTAAGATTTTAATAAAGAACCAACAAAAGCTCTTCGGAGGAGTGCCGGAGGTTGCATTGATGAATGGACGTAAAAGATAGGAAGTGATAGAAATGGCAAAAAAAACACCGCTTCGGAAATGTATCGGTTGTGGTGACATGATAGCAAAAAAAGATATGCTCAGAATCATTAGGACGAAGGAGGGGGAAATCAAATTTGATTCCACCGGAAAAGAAAACGGAAGAGGGGCATATTTACATTTTGACAGAGGGTGCTTTGAAAAGGCCGTGAAATCCAAAGGGCTGGAACGCTCCTTTAAAATGTCAATCAATGTGGAGATTTATGAAAAGCTGGAAAAGGAGTTGATGGGCATTGAGGCAGAATAAAGCGTTATCCATGCTTGGCATTGCAACAAAGGCAGGAAAAACCGTAACCGGAGAGTTTTCTACCGAAAAAGCAGTCAAAGAGGGAAAGGCAGGCATTGTTCTGGTTGCGGAGGACGCTTCCGATAACACCAAAAAAAAATTCCGTAACATGTGTAACTATTATCACGTTACGATGAAAGTGTTTTCGGATAAATATTCTTTAGGGAACGCTTGTGGGAAAGAATTTCGTGCATCCCTTGCCGTAACGGATGCAGGTCTTGCCAGGGCGATTGAAAAACACATTAATAGCAGTGAAAATCTGGAGGTGCAGTAATTGGCAAAGTTAAGAGTATATGAATTGGCAAAAAGTTTGAATAAAGACAGCAAAGAAATTATTGAAATGTTAAAGAAGAGCGGTGTTGAAGTAAAAAATCATATGAGCTCGGTATCGGAGGAAGACGAGAAGAAGATAAGAGAGCGCTGTGCAGGAAAAAAGACACCGGAAAAGGCGGAGATGCCGGCAAAGGGAGCCGGAAAGCCAGAGACAAAGCCGGTTTCTGCTGCCGCTTCCACAACGGGCCAGGAGAAAAAGGAAGTGAGTGCAAGACCACAGACTGACCGCAGGGAAGGGGAGCAGAATAACCGTAAAGAGGGAGACCGAAGAGA
Source organism: Bacteroidales bacterium (assembly GCA_023664535.1). Lineage (GTDB taxonomy): Bacteria > Bacillota > Clostridia > Lachnospirales > Lachnospiraceae > CAG-590. The sequence continues at coordinate 51,829 of JAMPFJ010000003.1, read as the reverse complement.
AGCCGGCGGAATCCGCAAAGAAGGAGACCGAAGAGAAGCCGGCGGAGTCCGCAGAGAGGGAGACCGGAGAGAAGCTGCTGGAATCCGCAGAGAGGGAGACCGGAGAGAAGCCGGCGGAGTCCGCAGAGAGGGAGACCGGAGAGAAGCCGGTGGAGTCCGCAGAGAGGGAGACCGGAACGGCCGCCCACAGGGAGACAGAAGAGAGTTCGGCGGTCCCCGCAGAGAGGGAGACCGGAACGGCCGTCCGCAGGGGGACAGAAGAGAGTTTGGCGGTCCCCGCAGAGAGGGAGACCGGAATGGCCGCCCGCAGGGAGACAGAAGAGAGTTTGGCGGTCCCCGCAGAGAGGGAGACCGGAACGGACGCCCGCAGGGAGACAGAAGAGAGTTTGGCGGTCCCCGCAGAGAGGGAGACCGGAACGGACGCCCGCAGGGAGACAGAAGGGACTTTGGTGGAAACCGCGGAGGAAGACGGGATGACCGAAGAGAGGAGAAGCTGTCTATTCCGGCACCGATGGACCGCGCTTCAATGGACCGTGACAGGGCAGACCGCCATAAGGATAAGAAAGAGCGGGATAAGAGCTCGTTATTTGAGGATGGCGACAGCAGAAAGAAGAGAAGCAAAAAGGATGAGCATTTTACCGTAAAAGGAACAAAACCGGTAAAGAAGCCTGTTCAAAAGCCAAAACCGAAGGAGCCGGAAGAGCCGGTTATCCGCACCATTGAATTACCGGAGGTATTAACGGTTCAGGAATTAGCGGACAAAGTGAAAACCCCGGTTTCCCAGATGATTAAAAAGCTGTTCCTGGCAGGAGAAATGGTGACGGTAAATACGGACCTTGATTTTGAAAAGGCGGCGGAAATAGCGTTAGAGTATAACTGTATTGCAGAGGAAGAGGTTAAGGTTGATGTCATTGAAGAAATGCTGAAAGAGGAGGAAGAGGATGAAGCGTTAATGCGTGAGCGTCCTCCGGTTGTCTGCGTTATGGGGCATGTCGACCATGGTAAAACCTCCCTTTTGGACGCTATTCGTGAAACCTCGGTAACCTCCGGTGAGGCAGGCGGGATTACACAGCATATCGGTGCGTACACTGTGGAGGCAAACGGACAGCAGATTACCTTCCTGGATACACCGGGTCATGAGGCATTTACGGCTATGCGTATGCGTGGCGCACAGTCTACGGATATTGCGATTTTAGTTGTTGCGGCGGATGACGGCGTTATGCCTCAGACCGTTGAGGCAATTAACCATGCAAAGGCAGCAGGCATTGAAATTATCGTTGCCGTGAATAAAATAGATAAGGAAAGCGCAAATATCGAGCGGGTTAAGCAGGAGCTTGTGGAATATGAACTGATTGCAGAAGACTGGGGCGGTTCTACCGTATTTTGTCCGGTATCTGCACATACTAAGGAAGGTATCGAGAACCTGCTGGAAATGATTCTGTTAACCGCAGAGGTATTGGAATTGAAAGCCAATCCGGACAGGAAAGCCCGGGGTATTGTGATTGAAGCGGAACTGGATAAGGGCCGTGGTCCGGTTGCTACCGTTCTGGTACAGAAGGGTACGTTAAAAATCGGAGATTCCATTGCCGTGGGAAGCTCTTTCGGAAGAGTCCGCGCCATGATTAACGATAAGGGGCAGAATGTAAAAGAGGCAGGACCTTCCCAGCCGGTGGAGATTCTTGGATTAAACGGCGTGCCGGCGGCAGGTGAGATTTTTGTGGCGACCAAAAACGAAAAGGAAGCCCGCTCCATGGCAGAAACCTATATTGCCTGTGATAAGGAAAAGCTGTTGGCAGAAACTAAGGCAAAGATGTCGTTGGATGATTTATTCTCCCAGATTCAGGCGGGGAATGTGAAGGAATTAAACCTGGTGGTAAAAGCAGACGTCCAGGGCTCCGTAGAGGCGGTAAAACAGAGTTTGTTAAAGCTTTCCAATGAAGAGGTTGTGATTAAAGTAATCCATGCCGGTGTCGGTGCAATCAATGAGTCGGACGTTATTCTGGCATCTGCTTCCAACGCAATTATCATCGGCTTTAACATTCGTCCAGATGCACAGGCAAAGGATGTGGCAGAGAGGGAAAAAGTCGATTTAAGACTGTATAAGGTTATCTATAATGCGATTGAGGACATTGAGGCGGCAATGAAGGGTATGCTTGACCCTGTTTTCGAGGAAAAAGTAACCGGGCATCTGGTAATCCGCCAGACCTTTAAGGCTTCCGGAGTAGGTACGATTGCGGGCTCCTTTGTGCTGGACGGCTTAATCAGGCGTTCTTCCTCCGTCCGTGTAACCCGTGACGGAGAACAGATTTATGAAGGTCCGCTGGCATCCCTTAAGCGTTTTAAGGATGACGTGAAAGAAGTAAAGAACGGTTTCGAGTGTGGTATCGTCCTTGAGGAGTTTAATGATTTGAAAGAGGACGACCAGATTGAGGCTTATGAAATGGTAGAGGTACCGAGATAATTTAGAAAACGAGGATTGAAATGAGACGTACGAGTATTAAGAATACGCGAATCAATGGAGAGGTGCAAAAGGAGTTGTCCAGGATTATCAGCCGGGAAATCAAGGACCCCAGGATTCATCCGATGACCTCTGTGACACAGGTTTCGGTAACACCGGATTTAAAGGAATGTAAGGCATATATTTCTGTTTTGGGGGATGAGCAGGTTAAGGCGGATACCATAGAGGGGCTGAAAAGCGCAACCGGATATATCCGGAGAGAGCTGGCGCAAAGCATTAACTTAAGGAATACGCCGGAAATTACCTTTTATCTTGACCAGTCCATTGAATACGCAATCAATATGTCAAAGAAGATTGATGATGTGATGAGCCGGCAGGCGGGAGATGAACATTGAACGATTTTATTAGGGAAATTGAAAGGGCGGACAGCATAGTCATATTAGGACATATCCGTCCCGACGGCGACTGTGTCGGGTCCTGCCTGGGGATTTACAATTATGTGCTGGATAATTACCCGGGGAAAACCGTAGATATTTATCTGGATGAATTTAAGCAGGAATTTCTGTTTTTGCGTGGAGCGGAACGTATCCTGCATGAAAAACAGGATAAGCAGTATGCGCTTTGTATTTCCGTTGACAGCGGGGATTTGGAGCGGCACGGAGAATTTGAAACCTATTTTCATGAGGCGGAACGGACAATGTGCGTGGACCATCATATCAGCAATCCGGGGTTTGGTGACGTGTGCTTTTTGAAAACCGAATGCAGTGCGGCGGCAGAGGCATTGTTTACCCTCTTAGAGGAAGAGAAAATCGGTGTAGAATGTGCCGAGTGCCTGTATCTGGGAATTGTCCATGACACGGGGGTATTTAAGCACGGCAATACCACAAGGCAGACAATGGAAATAGCAGGAATTTTAATCGAAAAGGGGGTAAGGAGCTCGCTGATTATTGACGGAACGTTTTATCAGAAAACCTTTAAGCAGAACAAAATGCTGGCAAAGGCGCTGGATGCGGCATTTCTAATGTTTGACGGAAAGGTGATTGTCTCCTGCCTGACTAAAGAAGTATTTGATGAAAATGATGCCACTAATCTGGATACGGACGGTGTAGTGGATGCGCTTCGGATTACGGAGGGCGTGGAGTGTGCGTTATGGATGTATGAATACCCGAAAAAAGGGACCTTTAAATGCTCCCTGCGCTCCAATGAATCGGTGAATGTGAATCTGATTGCCTGTTCCCTCGGCGGCGGCGGACATATCCGGGCTGCCGGCTGTGAGGTGGAGGGGGATAAGGATACCATTATTTTAAAAATCACGGACCGGATTAAGGAACAGCTGCAGGAGGGAGCCAGAGAGCAGGATTAGGCGTATACGGAAAATAGGGAGCCGGGGGAGAATTTATGTACGACGGGGTAATCAATGTTTATAAGGAACGGGGTTTTACTTCCTTTGATGTGGTGGCAAAGCTTCGGGGGATATTAAAACAGAAAAAAATCGGGCATACGGGAACTCTCGACCCGGATGCCGAAGGGGTTCTGGTTATCTGTCTGGGAAAGGCGACAAAGCTTTGTGAATGGCTGACCGATAAGGATAAGACCTATGAGGCGGAAATGATTCTCGGGCGGACAACGGATACGGAGGACAGTACCGGTAAGGTGATTTCCGAGAAGGAAGTAGAGGTGACGGAGGAACAGGTGCGGGAGGCGGTATCATCTTATGTGGGTGAGTATGACCAGGTTCCGCCGATGTATTCCGCTATCAAGGTAAACGGGAAAAAGCTGTACGAGCTTGCCAGGGAAGGGATTGAGATTGAGAGAAAGCCGCGAAGGGTGGTCATCCATGAAATTGACATTCTTTCCGTTTCACTTCCCAGTGTGGCAATCCGGGTGTCCTGCGGCAAGGGAACCTACATACGCAGTCTTTGCCGGGATATCGGGGAAGATTTAGGCTGCGGCGCTGTAATGAACAGGCTGATTAGAAGCAGCGTAAATGCGGCAGAAACCGGAAAAGTATTTTCCCTGGAGGATGCGCTGACGCTGGGGCAGATTGAAGAGCTGGTGCGTAAAAATGTATTCAGGGAATATGTACTGCCTATTGATACGCTGTTTCCGAATCTGGAAAAACTAAGGGTTTCGGAGCAGGGAATAAAAAAGCTGTATAACGGTAATTTGCTGAGGGACAGTGATATTGCCGGGAAAAGCGGTCTTGCGGCGAAAAACGGAGAAAAATATCTGATGTATGACCGGGAGAACCGGTTTATTGCGATTTACCGGTATTGCAGTGATTTGCGTGGATGGAAAGCGGACAAAATGTTTTTGTAAGCGGGGATTAGCATGATATATTTGAGGAACAGGGAAGCAAAAAAATATTATACCATATGTACTGCCGTGGCGTTAGGGAAGTTTGACGGTATTCACTTAGGGCACCAGCTTTTGGTTGACGGGCTGCTGAAAGAAAAGCAAAAGGGCAGAGAAGCCCTGGTATTTACCTTTGGGCAGATACAAAATGAGATATTATCCGGCGGGGCTAAAAAGACCATTTATACGCCGGAGGAGAAAGCATTTTATTTTTCCAGACTGGGAATTGATGTGCTTTTGGAGTATCCGTTTACCAAGGAATTTGCATCCTGTCCGCCGGAGGATTTTGTCCGGGAATATCTGGTAAACCGGCTTGGGGTAAGGGAAATTTATGTCGGTGAGGATTTTCACTTTGGCAGGGGGAGAAGCGGCAATGTGGGTCTGCTTAAGCTGTTGGGGGAAGAGCATCATTTTACCGTACATGCACTGCCCAAAAAGACGCTTCACGGTAAGGTGGTCAGTTCAACGGCTATTCGTGACCTGCTGGAAACAAATTTTCACGCCGCCAATGAGATGCTGGGCAATCCGTATTTTGTTTACGGGGAGGTTGTGCACGGCAGGCATTTAGGACATACAATAGGATTTCCCACGATTAACCAGAGGATACCGGAGCATAAGCTGATACCGGCATTTGGCGTATATGCCAGCCGGATTTTGATTGACGGTTATCTGTATCGGGGAATCAGTAATTTAGGAAAGAAGCCGACAATCGAAGGGCAGCGTCAGGTGGGTCTGGAAACCCATATTCTGGGATACCAGGGGGATTTGTATGGCAGGGAGCTTCAGACGGAATTGCTGTATTTTATCCGTCCGGAAGAAAAGTTTGCAAGCATAGAGGAGCTTTCCCGGCAAATTGAAAATGATATTGCGCTTATGCTGGGGCAGGAGTAAGCCTTCGGTTAACGGTAACCTGTCTTGTCAAGAAAAAAAGGTTGACAGGACAGGTTTTTTTGTATATACTGTCTAAGGTTGATGTAAAGAGAAAATACTTTACAGAGGTGGAAAAGATGGAAAAGATGGTCAGACAGGCATTATTATACGATTTCTATGGTGAATTGCTGACAGAGCATCAGAAATCCATTTATGCGGATATCGTATTGAATGATTTAACCTATTCAGAGGTTGCAAAAGCCGAGGGAATCAGCCGTCAGGGCGTATTTGATTTGGTTAAGCGGTGTGACCGGATATTAGAGGATTATGAGAGCAAGCTTTTGCTGGTGGAGAAATTTTTAGATACAAAGGAATGTGTAAGCCGGATTCACGAGCTGGCAACAGAGCTTAAGGCGATGGCAGACAAAGAAGAGCTGAACGGGAAAATCAGCGAAATTGAAGCGATTTCACGGAAAATTTATGAAAGCTATTAAGCGGAGGGCATAGCCGGCAGTTATCCCTCTGTGGGAGGATGGATATGGCATTTGAAAGTTTATCGGATAAATTACAGAATGCATTTAAGAAATTAAGGGGAAAAGGCGCCCTTACCGAGGCGGATGTAAAGGAAGCCATGAAAGAGGTAAAACGTGCGCTTTTAGAGGCGGATGTTAACTTTAAGGTCGTCAAGCAGTTTATCAATGCAGTAAGTGAGCGGGCTGTGGGGGAGGACGTATTAAAAGGACTTAATCCCGGGCAGATGGTCATCAAGATTGTCAAGGAAGAGATGGATAAACTGATGGGCTCGGAAAAGGAAGAGATTAAGCTTCTCCCCTCCAATGAAGTGACGGTAATTATGATGTGCGGTCTTCAGGGTGCAGGTAAAACGACCACGGTGGCAAAGCTTGCGGGAAAATATAAGGAGAGAGGCAGGAAATGTCTGCTTACCGCCTGTGATATCTATCGTCCGGCGGCGATTAAACAGTTGGAGATTAACGCAGAGAAGCAGGGGGTTCCGGTTTTTACCATGGGCAGCCAGAATTCTCCGGTGGATATTGCAAAGGCAGCCGTGGAGCATGCGGCGAAGAACAATATACAGATTGTATTTTTAGATACGGCAGGACGCCTTCATGTGGACGAAGCCATGATGGAGGAGCTTAAGCAGATTAAGGAAAATGTTGCGGTAACCTACAGCATTTTAACCGTAGATGCAATGACTGGACAGGATGCAGTCAATGTTGCTGTGAATTTTAACGAGCAGATTGGCATTGACGGCGTTATTTTAACCAAATTGGACGGTGATACCCGGGGCGGTGCTGCACTTTCCATTAAAGCGGTTACCGGTAAGCCGATTTTTTATGTCGGTATGGGAGAAAAGCTTTCCGATTTGGAGCAGTTTTATCCGGACCGTATGGCAAGCCGGATTTTGGGCATGGGTGATGTGGAGTCTCTGATTGAGAAGGCACAAAATGCCATTGATGAAGAAAAGGCAAAGGAAATGGAGCAGAAAATAAAGAAAGCGTCCTTTGACTTTAACGATTTTTTAGAGAGCTTTGCCCAGATGGAAAAAATGGGAGGGATGCAGGATATGCTGTCGATGCTCCCGGGAATGGGTAACCAGCTTAAAAATGTAGAGATAGACGAAAAACAGTTGAATCGTCCCAAATCCATTATTTTGTCCATGACAAAGGAGGAACGGGCAAATCCGGATATCATTAATCCAAGCAGAAAGAAACGAATTGCGGCAGGCGCCGGGGTGGATATCAGTGAAGTAAACCGGTTGATTAAGCAGTTTGAACAGATGCGAAAGATGATGAAGCAGATGTCCGGGATGATGGGGGGCAGACGCGGCAAGCGGTTCAGGATGCCCTTTGGATTTTGATGTACAAACCAGAAATGGTTTAGACATATAACTTATAGCAGGTACAGGAATGTACGAAAATTAAAGGAGGTGAAAAGAAAGATGGCAGTAAAGATGAGATTAAAGAGAATGGGATATAAGAGACATCCTTTTTATAGAGTGATTGTAGCAGATGCACGTTCTCCGAGAGATGGAAGATTCATTGAGGAGATTGGTACTTATGACCCTAATCAGGAGCCAAGCGTAATTAAGATTGACACAGAAGCAGCTAAGAAATGGTTAGCGAACGGCGCTCAGCCGACAGATACGGTTGCCAAGCTGTTGAAGCAGGCAGGAATCGAGAAATAGGACTTGGGAGGTTATTCGTAGATGAAAGAATTAGTAGAAGTAATAGCAAAATCCCTAGTTGATCACCCAGAGGAAGTTGAGGTAATCGAGACCTCAAAGGATGACGCCATTTATGTTGAGCTTAAGGTTGCCCAGGAGGATATGGGTAAAGTAATCGGTAAGCAGGGTAGAATTGCAAAATCTATCCGTACAGTTGTGAAAGCAGCAGCTTCAAAGGGTGATAAGAAGGTAATTGTGGACATCAAATAACAGGATGCCCAAGGATATTAATCGGGAGATGTTCCGAATTTTCGGACAAATCCGTCCGGTTGTACACGGTACGGCAGGAAGAGGAATAGGTATATTGTTTCTTTCTGCCGGCGGGTACATATCCCGGGGACAGGATATATACCAATAGCGGAAAAGTAAACAGGAACAAAAGGAAGCTGTCATTTGGTTGGCGGCTTATTTCATGATAAAAGGTGGAGGGAAAATGGAAGAGTTGCTGCAGGTTGGAGTAATTACTTCAACACATGGCGTCCGGGGAGAAGTAAAGGTTTTTCCAACGACGGATGACAAGATGAGATTTAAGAAGTTAAAGGAATGCTTTATCGGGCTTAAGGAAGAAATTATTCCGGCAAGGGCAGTGAGCTGTAAGTTTTTTAAGAACATGGTGATTTTAAAGCTGGAAGGGCTGGACACCATAGAGCAGGCGGAAAAATATAAGCAGGGGAAGCTTTTTGTGGATAGGGAGCATGCGGTAAGCCTGGAGAGGGACGAGTATTTTATCAGCGATTTAATCGGTCTTACCGTGATTGACGAAGAGGAAAAATCCCTCGGTATTTTGACAGAGGTTATTCCGACAGGGGCAAATGATGTTTATCTGGTAAAGGATGAGGACGGCAGAGAACGGCTGCTTCCGGCGATTAAAGAGTGTATTCTCAATGTAGATGTACGCTCGGGAAAAATGACGGTTCGTCTGCTGAAAGGGATGGAGGAATAGGATGCATTTTCATATATTGACATTATTCCCGGAAATGGTGATGGATGGTCTTTGCACTTCCATAACCGGAAGAGCCGTGAAAAACGGATATATTGAAATTGAAGCGACGAATATCCGTGATTTTGCGGAGAATAAGCACGGACAGGTGGATGATTATCCCTATGGCGGAGGGGCGGGAATGGTAATGCAGCCGGGACCGGTTTACCGTGCCTATGAAGATGTGCGGCGCAGGGTGGATGAGCGCCGGATGGCAGAGGGTGATAAGGAACAGGTAAAACCGAGGGTGATTTATCTGACCCCCCAGGGAAAGGTTTTTAACCAATCGATTGCGGAGGAACTGGCAAAGGAGCAGGATTTGATTCTTTTGTGCGGGCATTATGAGGGAATTGATGAACGGGTGCTGGATATGATTGTCACGGATAATCTTTCCATCGGAGATTATGTGTTGACGGGAGGAGAACTGCCTGCCATGGTAGTGATTGATGCGGTATCCCGCCTTGTGCCGGGGGTATTGAATAATGATGCCAGTGCAGAGTTTGAGACCTTTCATGATAATTTGTTGGAGTATCCGCAGTATACCAGACCGGAGGAGTTTATGGGGAAAAAGGTTCCTGCGGTATTACTTAGCGGACACCATCAGCATATTGAGGATTGGAGACGGGAACAGTCCCTGATGCGGACAAAGCAGAGAAGACCGGATTTGCTTGAAAAATAGGAGGAAGCAGATGGAAATAGGTGGGTTTGGTTATGAAAAATCAGAGCTGCTGGAAATAGCGGAACAGATTTATGCGGATAAGCACGAGAAACAGGAGCTGGAGCTTGAATTAAGCAGTGAGCGGTTTCATTACAGTTATATCCCTAAGCGGAAAGGTCTGGTTATCCATGAGGTGCTGTTCCGTATATTGTTTATTGTTCCGCTTACGGCATTTTTCTCAGGAGGGTTATATCTCATCTGGTACAGTATGGAGAATGTGAGAGAGCTGCGTCAGATGGGGGAGATTATTGAAGCTGACACCGGATATGGACTTCTTCTTGGACTTCTGCTGGCTGTCGGAATCGGGTACGCAGATATCCGGCTGATTATCCGGGAAATAAAAATGCTTAAGCTTTTGTATGTCAGCGCCAATGCAGAGAGGGCGTTAAGCCATGCCAAAAAGCATGAAGTCAACACGTTTCAGAGTGATGAGGCAAAATCAAAGGAACGGATAAAGCTGCTGGAAAATCAGATAGAGGCATTGGATACACATATAGCGGAGTTGGAAAACCGGCAAAAGCAGATTGAAGAGGAAAAGGAACAGCGGGAGGAGACGTTAAGGAGAAGAGGGGTACTCTTTGATGAAAATCCGAATCAACCGAAAAAAGAGGGAAAGTTTACGCTGAAGGAGGACGCCTCAGGAACGATGGATGTCCGGCAGATTCATGAATATTATCTAAAGGAGGAAGAGTATATCCAGAATAATCTGCTCCGCTTAGACGGCAGGCTTTCACACATTGACAAAGAAATCACGGATATAGAGGATAATTTTGACACGGTGAAGAAGCAGATATTTTTCAGCATACTGGTTTTTATTCTTATTGTGCTGGTTCAGCAGGCGTTTACCGGAATCGTGGCGGCGCTGACCAGCTGGATTTGCTTTTTTGGCGGTCTGTCATTCATTTTCTATCTGGAAAGGAAATGTGCCCGTCCGGTAATCTTATATCTGGTGGAGCATGACAGTGATTTGACAAAGGAATATGCATTTTGCAACGATATGGTACCGGTAAAAAGAAAGAGAGAAGAGATTCTGGAGATAATTAAACAGAATAAAGCGGAATTGGAAGAAATTAAGAAGAAAAGAAAGGCGCTGAAATTTTAAGATTTGCGGAAACACCGGAAATAATGCTTGCATTTTCCGACGGATTATGGTAAATTAAATGAGTTGTGATTTCCTGATATTGATTCGGGATTTTATTATTGGATGGTCCTCTGCAAGTTGAAAGGGAAGTGGCCTGCGTAAAATTATCTTGCAAGAACATCTTATATTATAAGGAGGTTCATTATGAACGATATTATCAAGAATATTGAAGCTGCTCAGTTAAAGGCAGAGGTTGCAGACTTCAAGGTAGGCGATACGGTAAAAGTATCCGCTAAGGTAAAGGAGGGTAACCGGGAAAGAATTCAGGTTTTTGAAGGTACGGTAATTAAGCGTCAGGGTGGAAGCAACAGAGAAACCTTTACCGTTCGTAAGAATTCTAACGGTGTCGGCGTGGAAAAGACCTGGCCGTTACATTCTCCAATCGTAGAGAAGATTGAGGTTGTTCGTCATGGTAAGGTTAGACGTGCTAAATTATACTACTTGCGTAACAGAGTAGGTAAGGCAGCAAGAGTAAAAGAACTGGTGAAATAAATTTTTTCACAAACAGGGGCCGGAGTAAAGTTTATCTTACTCTAGCCTTTTTGCCTGTAATGTAGTAAACTATAGGTGTTCGGCAGCTGCCGACAATGGATTTTATGAAATTGATTCACCGATTGGAGCAGGAGGACGTATGAGGCGGCGGAGAAGATATCGGAGCAGTTATGACAGGGATGAATTTGATATAAAAAACTTTATGTCGGAGGTGGGGCAATGGGTGCTTTCCATATTAGTAGTGGTAATTCTGGCATACAGTATAGTTACCTTTGGTATACAGTCGGTTACCATGATTGGACAGAGTATGAATCCTGCGCTGACCAATCAGGATTTATTGTTGATTAATAAGCGTTCTTATACGTTCCGGGAGCCGGAGCGGTATGATATCATCGCATTTAAGCTTAAAGAGGATACGGAAAGTTATTTTAACATTAAACGGATAGTCGGGCTTCCCGGGGAAAAGATTCAGATTAAAAACGGAAGGATTTTTATTGACGGCGATGCGCTGACTAACCTCCCCTTTGAGGATTTGATTATGACGGAGGGGCTGGCGCTGGACGAAATTGTTCTTGGTGAGGACGAATATTTTGTCATCGGGGATAACTGTAATAACAGTGAAGATTCCCGCTATGTTAATATTGGAAATATTTCCAAAAAGGAAATCAGCGGCAGGGTTTTTTTCCGCCTTGCACCGAGGGATAAGTTTGGTTTGGTGAAATAATTATGCCGGTATGGCAGCAGAAACGGAGAAAGATATGAATATTCAGTGGTATCCCGGTCATATGACAAAAGCAAAGCGGATGATGCAGGAGGATATAAAGTTAATTGATATAGTGATTGAATTGCTGGACGCCCGGGTTCCGTTAAGCAGCCGGAATCCGGATATTGATTCCCTGGCAAAGAATAAGTACCGTCTGGTGCTGCTCAATAAGTGTGATTTGGCGGATAATAAGGTGAACTCGCTGTGGGAAGCTTATTTTAAGGAACAGGGGATTATGGTATTAACCATCAATGCAAGGGATGGACAGGGAATGAAGCCCATTACCGCTAAAATCCAGGAGGCGTGTAAGGAAAAAACAGAGCGCGACAGAAAGCGGGGAATTATTAACCGTCCAATCCGTGCCATGATTGTGGGGATTCCCAATGTGGGAAAATCCACATTTATCAATTCCTTTGCGAAAAAGGCATGTACGAAGGTTGGCAATAAACCGGGAGTGACAAAGGGAAAGCAGTGGATTCGCCTGAATAAGCAGGTGGAGCTGTTGGATACACCGGGGATTCTCTGGCCAAAGTTTGAAGATGAGCTTGTCGGGGAGCATCTTGCCTTTATCGGCTCCATCAATGATGAAATATTACAAAGGGTGGAGCTGTCCTGTCATCTGATTTCATTTTTGCAGGAAAATTATCCGGGAATATTGGCTGGACGCTATCAGATTGATGAGGCTGCCGAGGCGCCGGCGGTACTGGATGCCATTGCGGAAAAACGGGGCTGTCTGTTAAAGGGAAATGAACTGGATGACGAAAAAGCTGCGGGCATCCTGTTAGAGGAGTTTCGGAACGGAAAACTGGGCAGAATATCGGTTGAGCAGCCGGTGTAAGGAGACAAAGATTATGGCAGGGAAAAGTCAGAATACAAAGCAGAAGGAAGAGATTAGTATCATAAAAGAATTGATTGGAATGATAATCTATATGGCGTTCGTGGTTTTTGCAGTATGGTTGATTATTACTTTTGTGGGAGAACGCACGGAGGTAAGCGGTGACTCGATGTATGCTACGCTGGAAGAGGGAGATAATCTTTGGATTGACAAATTGTCCTATCGGTTTAAGGAGCCGGAAAGATTTGATATTATTGTCTTTCCTTATCAGGACCCTTATCTGGAGAAATCCGTTTTTTATATTAAGAGGATTATCGGGCTGCCCGGAGAACGGCTGCGGATTGAGGAGGACGGCACGATTTATATCAATAATGAGCCGTTAGAGGAAAATTACGGTTTGGAAACGATTTCCCCGAATATGATTGGACGGGCAAAGAGCAATATTATCCTCGGAGAGGATGAGTATTTTGTCATGGGGGATAACCGGAACAACAGTAAGGATTCCCGCTATAAGGAAGTGGGAAATATCAGCAGAAAAGAATTAAAAGGAAAAGCAGTATTGCGAATCTGGCCATTTTCCAAAATCGGTAAGATAGAATAGTGATAATTGTGGGAAAAGGAGAGGGGAAAATGAAGAAGAAACAGAAAGAGGAGAATATAGAGGAAACCGGGTATATCATAGAGGGTGAAGAAGGGGAAAATGTGAGTATCGTCAGAGAGATTGCAGGAATCGTACTCTATATTGCGATTGTTATAGCAGCGGTATGGCTGGCAAATACCTTTGTGGGACAACGCACCGTTGTAAACGGAAGCTCCATGTATAACACGCTGGAGGACGGTGATAATCTATGGGTAAATAAGTTTGCTTATCTGGTAGGGGAGCCGGAAAGATTTGATATTGTTGTGTTTCCGGTTCATGGCGGGGAGGAATACTATATTAAGCGGGTAATCGGAATGCCCGGTGAAACCATCCGGATTGATGAAGAAGGAACCATTTATGTGAACGATATCCCTTTGGAGGAGGATTACGGTTACGAGACCATCACGCCGGACATGGTGGGGAGAGCCGGGGAGCCGGTTGCGCTCGGGGAGGATGAATATTTTGTCATGGGGGATAACCGGAATGAAAGCTTTGATTCCCGATTTGAAGAGGTGGGAAATATTGAACGTGAGCGAATGATGGGAAAAGCAATTTTCCGAATCTGGCCTTTTTCCTCCTTTGGTAAAGTGGAGTAGAACAAGGGCAGGGCAGAGCCGCCAGTGAATGAGGTGAGTGAACGATGAATATCAATGAGATAAAGGAAGCGTTTAAGCAGGCTTCCGTTGAAGAACTGCCGGGGCTTATTTCCCGGTATGAGAAGGACGGGCGGACAGGGGTAGTAAAATTAGTGGCATCCGCAAGAAAACAGATTGAGGCTTTTGAAGCGGAGGTTCGGCGTACTGATTCCATGAAGGTTTATGAACGAAAGTATAAAAAATGCCGATATATATGTGGAATAGACGAAGTGGGACGCGGTCCCCTTGCCGGTCCGGTGGTAGCCGCAGCAGTGGTTCTCCCGAAGGATGTTGACATTTACTATCTCAATGATTCCAAACAGCTTTCGGAAAAGAAAAGGGAGCGGCTTTATGACGAGATTATGGAAAAAGCGGTTGCCGTGGGAATCGGTTTTGCCGACGAAAAGTGTATCGACGAAATTAACATCCTGCAGGCAGATTATGTGGCGATGCGCAAAGCGCTGGATAAGCTTACCGTGACGCCGGATGTTTTATTAAATGATGCGGTGACGATACCGGAGGTGGATATTTTGCAGGAAGCCATTATCAAAGGAGATACAAAGAGTATTTCCATAGCGGCAGCCAGTATTGTTGCCAAAGTAACCAGAGACCGGTTTATGGTAGAAATGGACGAAAAATATCCCGGCTATGATTTTGCCGGCAATAAAGGATACGGCAGTGCAAAGCATATTCAGGCGTTAAAAGAAATAGGACCGTGTGAAATCCACCGCAGGACATTTATCAAAAATTTTGTATAACGCCGGATATCCCGGCAGGGATTAAGGCAGGGAAGGAGGATGAAAATTGCAGATAGGGCATCAGATGATTAAGGGCTATGACAGCCATATACAGGAAAGTGCAAAATCGGATGCGGCAAAGGGAGCAGAGCAGTCCGCTCAGGTAAAATCATCTTCCGATTTGGCAGGACTTAAGGAAGGAGCGGTATTCAGAGGAGAGGTATTGGATATTGCGGGGGAAAAGATTACGATTGCGCTGGAAAACCGGGCGCAGCTGCTGGCAAGATTACAGGAGGGCGTAGATTTGGGCGTTGGCGACCGTCTGCTGTTTTCCGTTAAAGAGAATACGGCGAGCCAGATTTTGATTAAGCCCTTGTTTGATTCGCTGTACAGCGCCCAGACGCAGGTGCTGGAAAAAGCGTTGGATGCGGCGGGACTCTCTCCGACAGAAAAGAATTTTTCTGCGGCGAAAGAGCTGATGGAGGCAGGTATGCCGTTAGACAAAGGGAATCTGGTGAAGCTGCTGTCCCAGAGCATGAAGTTTGAGGGAACCTCCATGCAGACCCTGGCGGCATTGAATAAAATGAATATTCCCGTTACACAGGAAAATATTGCGCAGTTTGAGCGGTATCAGGAGTATAATCATCAGCTTACCGGTGATATTACCCGGACGGCAGACGGTATGGCTTCCTTTGTGGAAGCGTTTCCACAGGATACGCCGGGAAGTACGCTGTTGTCATTAACTGGAGAGCTTTTGGATATATTTACGGTACAGGAAAGTGAAAATGCGGAAGCGGCGGGCAGTCCGAAGCAGGCGGAGGAAATGCCGGCAGCGGATGAAACGGCAAAAGCCGTGGCGGAGGGCGAAGAAGCCCAGGGCAAAGCGGCAGAAGGGAAAGTGCCAGAGGGGAAAACGGCAGAGCAGGCGGTACAGGAGAATACCGGAATTGAACAGGGAAAGGCAGAGGGAAAACAGGAGGAAGCCTCCCGCTTTTTAGAAAAAACCGGTTTGTCAAGGGAGGAGGCGGCAAATCTGTCTGAAGCATTGCAAAAAGCCGGTATTCCGGAGGAACAGATTCAACATATCCGGCGGCAGGCAGGCTCCGGGGAAGAGCTGCTGAAAGCAGTGACGCAGGCGCTTGCCAACAGTGAAGTCAGTGATGAGGCAGTGCGCAGTATGCTGGAATCCGGCGAATTTAAAAAGCTGTTTTCCGATATGGTGAAAAAAAGCTGGATGTTAAATCCGAAAGAGATGAAAGACCCAAAGGAGATAGATGAGCTTTATAACAAGATGCTGAAACAGAGCAGGGCATTTGAAGAAGCCGTTTCGTCAAAGGGCGGAAATACAAAAAATTTCAATCAGAACTTTCAGAACATGAGACAGAATATGCAGTTTATGGAGCAGTTAAACCACCAGATGATTTATGCCCAGATGCCGTTGAAGCTGTCAAACCAGAATGCAAATTCAGAGCTGTTTGTCTATGCGGATAAACGGAAGCTTATGGAGAAAAAGGACGGAATCAGTGTAATGCTGCATCTGGATATGGATAATTTGGGAATGACGGATATTAAGGTTACGCTGACCGGAACGAATGTCAATGCGAGATTTTATCTGAACGACCAGCAGAGTGTGGATATTGTGGCGGATAATATGCCGCAGCTGGCAAAACAGCTGGCGGACAGGGGATTTTCCCTGACAAATGAGGTGGTAAAACGGCAGCCGCAGGAATCAATCAATAAAGTCGTGGATGAGATTATTGACGAAAATGCGGAGCGGAGCATTAAACGGTATACCTTTGATGCAAGGATGTAAAAATGCGGATTGGAGGTCAGTATGGCTTACGAGGAACCGAAAAAGAAAAAAAAGGCGGTAGCCCTTACCTATGACCCGGCTAATCAGGCGCCGCAGGTTGTCGCTTCCGGACAGGGCGTGATTGCCGACCGTATCATAGAGAGGGCGAAAGAAGCGGACGTCGCTACCTATGAGGATGAGGGGCTGGCGGATACATTATTAAAACTGGAAATCGGAGAAATGATTCCACAGGAGCTGTATGGCGTAGTGGCGGAAATTTTAGTTTATGTGGACAGGATGGATAAAATTAAGAGTAAAGTAACCGGGCGCAGGTGATGGGTATCCGCAGGGCTTCTGTGTTGAATGAAGGGAAAGAGGATGACAGAGGAAACGAATAACAGAAAGCTTGGCGCAAAAGCGGAGCGTGCGGTGGCAGAGTACCTGGAAAGCAGAGGCTTTGTGATTTTAGAAACAAATTACCGATGCCGGCAGGGGGAGATTGATTTGATTGCCAGGGAGCAGGAATATTATGTCTTTATTGAGGTAAAGTACCGTAATACCGCAAAATATGGTATGCCACAGGAAGCGGTGGGCCGGGCAAAACAAAAACGGATATGCAATACCGCAAAGTATTATCTTTACCGGCATCAGCTTGGGGAGTTTACCCCGGTACGCTTTGACGTGGCGGCAATAGCGGGAGACCGAATTACCTATGTGAAAAATGCTTTTGATATGATATAGCTGTTTCCGGTAAAGCAGTAACTGCGGGTCTGCCGGAAACGGTAAAAATAACGGGGAGAGGGATTAGGAACAATGACGGGAAAAGGAAAGAAAAAAATACGCTATATCCATAACCGGGGAGTTTGTCAAATGCAGGAAAAAAATGAGGTGGTTTATGTCACCTTTCCCGTTTTTTCGGCTTATCGGAATGAGCTGGTTCACGGATTTTCCACCAGGCTTGGGGGTGTTTCCCGGGAACATTTAGCTTCGATGAACCTTAGCTTCACCAGAGGAGATGACAGGGAACGTGTTTTGGAAAACCACCGGCGTTTTGCCGAAGCATTAGGTTATGATGAGGAAAAACTGGTGTTTTCCGACCAGGTGCATGGAACAGATTTTTATAAAGTCACGCGGGAGGACTGCGGAAAGGGAATTGTCAGGGAAAGCGATATCAGGGAGATTGACGGTCTGGTGACGAATGAACCGGGAGTTCCGATAATTACCTTTTATGCAGACTGTGTTCCGCTGTTTTTTTATGATAAGGCGAAAAAAGTTATTGCCATGGCGCATTCCGGGTGGCGGGGTACAGTGGAAAAAATCGGGGCGAAAATGGTTTCCTTTATGAGTACCGAGTACGGAAGCCGGGCAGAGGATATTCTTTGTGCCATTGCACCGTCCATCTGCCAGAAGTGCTATGAGGTCAGTGAAGACGTGGCAATGCGTTTTCTTGATGTATTTGGGGCAGAATACGGTGAGGAGCTGCTTTATGCTAAAGAAAACGGAAAATACCAGCTGAACCTTCACAAGGCATGTGAGGTTACCCTGCTGGAGGCGGGAATACAAAAGGAGCATATCGAGGTAACGGATATCTGTACCTGCTGCAATCCGGAAATTTTCTTTTCCCATCGCGCAAGCGGCGGAAAGAGGGGAAATCTTGCCGGAGTAATGATGATTAAGCAAACGGATTGATAAGAGGGGAAACGATGAAAATTAAAGTAAAGGAAATGGCTTATGAGGAGGTGCTGGCGCTTCCGAAGCAGAAAAGGCGGCGTCCCAAAAGACCCAGTTTGTTTTTTCGGACGGTAATCAGAATCGCATCCGTTTGGGATTTATTGCGTACACATTTTCAATGTAACCGTATTGGCATGGAGCAGCTGGGAAAGCAGGAGCCGTGTCTGGTTCTGATGAATCATTCCAGCTTTATCGATTTGGAAATTGCGGAGGCGGTAATGTATCCGAGACCGTTAAATATTATCTGTACATCTGACGGTTTTGTGGGAAAGGAATGGCTGATGCGAAGCGTCGGCTGTATTCCGACCAATAAATTTGTGACGGATGTTGCCATGGTGAAGGATATGCAGTATGCGCTGAAGAAGCTAAAGAGCTCGGTGCTGATGTACCCGGAGGCGAGCTACAGCTTTGACGGAACGGCGACCCCGTTACCGGATACTCTGGGGAAATGCCTGAAAATGCTTAAGGTTCCGGTGGTCATGATTAGAACCTACGGTGCATTTTCCAGGGACCCGTTATACAATAATCTGCAGGTGCGCAAGGTAAACGTGTCCGCCGAGGTGAAATATCTGTTATCTCCGGAGCAGATTGAAAAAATGACGCTGGAGGAGTTAAATACATATCTGCATAAGGAGTTTGCCTTTGATAACTTCCGGTGGCAGCAGGAAAACCGTATCCGGATAAAAGAGCCCTTTCGGGCGGATTATCTGAATCGGGTGCTGTATAAATGTCCAAACTGTAAAGAAGAACAAAAAATGGAGGGCAGGGGAATCCGCCTTACCTGCCACGCCTGTGGAAAAAAGTATGAGCTTACGGAGTACGGGTATTTAAAGGCGGTGAACGGAGAGACTGAATTTTCCCATATTCCCGACTGGTATCAGTGGCAGCGTGAGGAAGTGCAAAAGGAGATAGCGGCGGGCACATATTCTCTGGATGTGGACGTAGACATTTATATGATGGTGAATATGGATTGTATCTATAAGGTCGGGGAAGGAAGGCTTCGGCACAGTGCAGAGGGGTTTTCGTTAACCGGCTGTGACGGAAAGCTGAATTACATACAAAAACCGAAGGCATCCTATAGCCTGTACTCGGATTATTATTGGTATGAGATTGGGGATATGATTTGCATAGGCGGAATGAACGTATTATATTATTGTTTTCCCAAAACGGCTTCCGACGTGGCGGCAAAAACCCGGATTGCGACAGAGGAGCTGTATAAGCTGGTGAAGAGGACAGAGAAAACGTCCCGAAAATGACGGTTTACAAAACAGGCGCTTTATTGTAAACTAGATAGAGTTGTAAAAAAGGAGAATGACAATGAGTAAACCGATTGTTGCCATCGTGGGAAGACCGAATGTCGGAAAGTCCACATTGTTTAATGTACTGGCAGGTTCCAGAATTTCCATTGTAAAAGACACCCCCGGTGTGACAAGGGACCGCATTTATGCGGAGGTGGACTGGCTGGACTATTATTTTACCATGATTGATACCGGTGGAATTGAGCCGGAAAGTGAAGATATTATGATAAAAAGTATGCGCGAACAGGCACAGACTGCCATAGATACGGCGGATGTCATTATGTTTATTGTTGACGTAAGACAGGGGCTTGTGGATGCGGACCATAAAGTGGCGGATATGCTGAGGCGTTCCAAGAAGCCGGTTGTCCTGGTTGTCAATAAGGTGGATGATTTTGATAAATTTATGCCGGACGTATACGAGTTTTACAATCTGGGACTGGGGGAACCTTTTCCGGTGTCCGCCGCCTCCCGGCTTGGACTTGGGGAAATGCTTGACGAGGTGGTATCCCATTTTTCTGACGAGGTACGCGGGGAGGAAGAGGACGACCGCCCGAAGATTGCCATTATCGGAAAGCCGAATGTCGGAAAAAGCTCGATTATCAATAAGCTGCTGGGTGAAGAGCGGGTAATCGTTTCGGATATAGCCGGCACGACAAGAGACGCCATTGATACGGAAATTATCCGAAATGACAGGCAGTATGTATTTATCGATACGGCGGGACTTCGCAGGAAAAGTAAAATTAAAGAGGATATAGAGCGGTATTCCATTATCCGTACTGTGGCGGCAGTGGAGCGGGCGGATGTCTGCGTGCTGGTTATTGATGCCGTGGAGGGCGTTACGGAGCAGGACGCAAAGATTGCCGGTATTGCCCATGAACGCGGAAAAGGTATGATTATTGCGGTGAATAAATGGGATGCCATAGAGAAAAACGACAAAACCGTATATAAATACGAGGAAGAGGTGCGAAGGATTCTCTCATTTATGCCCTATGCGGAAATTATATTTATTTCTGCCAAAACCGGGCAGCGTCTGCCGAAGCTGTTTGAACTTATTGATATGGTAATTGATAACCATGCGTTAAGGGTGGGGACAGGTGTTTTAAATGAGATTTTGTCAGAGGCAGTTGCTATGCAGGAGCCGCCCTCCGATAAGGGGAAGAAGCTGCGTCTTTACTATATGACAGAGGTTTCCGTAAAGCCGCCTACGTTTGTTCTTTTTGTTAATGATAAAAAATTAAATCATTTTTCGTATACCAGATATATTGAAAACCGAGTCCGGGATGCCTTTGGCTTCAGGGGAACGCCCCTTAGATTTATTATCCGGGAAAGGAAAGAGAAAGGTTGATAAGATAATGGAAATATTAGTACGGGTTCTCTGCGTGGCTGTGGGTTATTGCTTCGGACTGATTCAGACGGCATATATTTACGGTAAGCTGCACGGAATTGATATAAGAGAATACGGAAGCGGAAACTCCGGCACCACCAATGCCTTAAGGGTGCTGGGAAAAAGAGCGGGGCTGGTCGTGTTTTTGGGGGATTTGCTGAAAGCAACCGCCGCCTGTGTACTGGCAAGAGTCATCGGCTCTGCCTTCTTTCCGGATATGTTGTATCCGATGATTTTGTGGGCGGGGCTTGGCGTTGTCATTGGGCATAATTTTCCGTTTTATATGAATTTTAAAGGCGGTAAGGGAATTGCCGCTACGGCAGGGGTAATTCTTGGGCTTCTCGACTGGAGAATCATTGTCCTTTGTCTGCTTGCCTTTATTCTTTGTGTGGCGGTTACCAGATATGTGTCGCTGGGCTCGCTGATTGTTGTAACATTGTTTTTTATTGCCTTTATGGTATTGGGAATGACGGGACAGATTATTAATCCGAAAACAGGAGCCGCATATGAGGGAATGTCCCTGCTGGAAAGCTACGGGATTATCTTTTTGTTTGCTTCACTGGCGTTTTACCGCCATAAAGCGAATATTGTACGGCTGATACATGGGGAAGAAAATAAGATTTTTTCATCGAAAAAAGAAGAAATATAGGAGGAATCAGATGAAGAAAGTAGCAATCTTAGGTGCAGGAAGCTGGGGGACTGCACTGTCAATTTTACTGTGCAATAACGGACATGAGGTAACGGTCTGGTCCATAGACCCGGAAGAGGTATTGATGTTAAATGATTATCGGGAGCAACGGGAAAAGCTTCCGGGGGTAATGGTTCCCAGTGCGATTGAGTTTACCACTAATCTGGAGCATGCCCTGAAAGAGGCAGAGATGGTTGTCTGCGCGGTACCGTCCCCCTTTGTCCGTACCACGATGAAAAGCGCCTCTGAATATATCAGGGAGGGCACAATCATAGTAGATGTGGCAAAGGGCATAGAAGATAAAACCTATACGACAATGACCGAAATTATTGAAGGGGAATGCCCGCAGGCAAGAGTTGGCATTTTGTCTGGTCCAAGTCATGCAGAGGAAGTGGGAAGAGGGATTCCGACGACGATTGTGGCAGGCGCAAAGGAGAAAGCGGTTGCAGAATATATTCAGGATGCGTTTATGAATGATGTGTTCCGGGTATATACCAGTCCGGATGTTATCGGCATAGAACTTGGAGGCTCATTAAAAAATGTTATTGCGCTGGCGGCAGGTATGGTAGACGGACTGGGCTTTGGTGATAATACAAAGGCTGCCCTGATGACCCGGGGAATTGCGGAAATCGGGAGACTGGTTATCGCTATGGGGGGTCATATCGAGACCCTTGCCGGTCTTTCCGGAATCGGTGATTTAATTGTAACCTGTACCTCCAAGCATTCCAGAAATCGGAATGCCGGCTATTTGATGGGGCAGGGAAAAACCTATCAGGAAGCCATGGATGAAGTAAAGATGGTGGTGGAAGGTGTCTATTCCGCCAAAGCTGCGCTGGCTCTCGCCAGGAAATATGAGGTTTCCATGCCGATTGTTGAAGCGGTAAATGAGGTGCTGTTTGAAGGCGCAGACGCAAAGGAGGCATCGGTGAGGCTTTTATTGAGAGACCGTACAATAGAGTCTGATAATTTACAGTGGAAATAAGGAGGTTATTAAAATGGAAAAACATCTGAGAGTAAAAAAAGGTACATTCAGAAAAAAACTGCTGCGCATGGCTGCGCTGGGATTATGCTCTGTAATGCTGGCAGGCAATATCTTTGCAGGGGGAGCTGCCGTATCCCATGCCGCAGCTGTGGATGAAACGGCAAGCGGGAAGGAAGCTGCGCCGGTGATGAAAAGCAGGAATCTGAGCTGGGATTTAAAGAAGAACAAGGCAGTCAGATTCAGTACAGATAATGTTATGTATAACAAATCAAAGAGAAAATATTACAGCAGTAAGAAAACCGGAACGGTTACCATGAAAAATTTCAAGAAAGTTTCTAAAGGCGATAACTATAAAGTGACATTTACTCTGGTATATAAGCTGCCGGCAAATTTTTCCCGAAAAGAAGTGAACGGCGTGGCGAATGCCGGCGATGTTGGAGATGTTTTTGGGACTTGGTATTTCTATGGAGCGTATGATTACCAGACGGGCGAAGGTTTATTGAATAAACAGAACAGTTGTAATGTCAAGGTTAAACCCGGAAAATGGAAGCATTCCGCTAAAGAGACGTTTTACGGCACCAATGGTGCATGGTATTCCCGCTATAAAAACTCATCCATAAAATTGACGATAACCTATCCCAAAAGCTACAAAGGATTATGTATTCTTGCGGGCGGGTACCGAAAATGCGATTCATTAAACGGCGGCATTGTTTTTACGGAAAAAACAAAAAAAGATAAACAGTATTTTCATGCAATGCGGTTGAAATAGCCAGCGCAGCAGAAAATATAACAAGAAAATCGGGTATGTAAAATCGTCGGTGTATTGACGCTGACGATTTTACATACCCGTTTATTTTGTCCTGAAATTCGTTCTTCCTCCTTTTTTGTTGACAAAGAAATAGATAAGGATTACAATATACTTAGTAATACTAAGGTAGGTGGTGGATATTTGGGGTTAAGGTATGAACAGCAGATGAAAAAGGGTGTGCTGGAAATTTTGGTGCTTAAGCTGTTGGCACAGGAAGAGAAGTACGGTTATCAGTTAATTAGTGAATTGAGACAGCAAAGTGAAGAAATGTTCACCTTAAAAGAGGGAACGCTTTATCCAATATTGTATCGCCTTGAGGATGAGGGCATGGTAACCTATCACTGGAGTATTCCGAAAGGAAAAGAGGTATCAAAAAAATATTACAGCATTACCGATAAGGGGAGGGAAACATTGACGGCGGCAATTCAGTTATGGAAAGAATTTTCCTCCCATGTTAACCGGATTCTGGAACAGGAAAATTGTCCGGCATCGTGTGAAAGAGGAAAGGGAGAGTGATTAAAATGACGATGGAACAATATACAAAGCAGGTAGCGAAGCATTTGCGCTGTACAGGAACCCGGAAGAAGGAGATTATCAAACAGTTACAATCCGATATCGGAACGGCACTGGAAGCGGGCGACAGTCTGGAAACCATATTTGAACGTATTGGGACACCGGAAGAGCAGGCGGCTGAGTTTAACGAAAACTTTGATGAAAGGGAGATAAAAAGGGCAAAGCGGATAAAGGCAGTAAGTATCTTCGGAGGTGCAGCGGTTATTCTGGCTGTGTTTATTAGCTTGGTCTGGTGGATGCTGCCGAAGCAGACAGGAATTGAGGAAAGTGTGTTTTTTACCGAGAACCAGTTAAAGGAGCAGACGGAGCAGCTTCTGGATTTTTATCATGAGAAAGATTATGACCGCTTTTTTGCCTGTATGACGGAGAAAATGCAAAAGGCCTTGACGGTGGAAAAACTGGAAGAGGCATGCAGGATGATAGCGGTGGATTATGGCGCTTTCCGGAATTACGGCAATTATTATATGGCAGAGATTCGGCAGGGAAATCAACGCTATGCGGTGGTTCAGGTAAATGCGGCTTATGAAAAGGTAGGGGTAACCTATACGATTCTCTTTGATACAGACGGTAAAGTGACAGGATTTTATATGAAGTAGAAAGAGGTGGTGTCATGCTGTTGGGGGTGCTTTTGTGGATATTATTCGGGGCAGCATTTACGGGCTATGGCGTATATGCATTTCATGCAAAAAAGGAGATTCCGCTTGGATTCTGGGCAAATGCGAAAATGTTTGCGGTTACGAATGTAAAGGCCTATAACCGGGCAATGGGGAAGCTATGGTGTATATTTGGTGTTGTCCTTGTGATTTTAGGTCTTCCGATGTTTACCGGAAAAACGGTATTTATTTTATTTTCCACGATTGGCGTGATGCTTGAGGCAATCGTCACGATGGTGGTCTATGTGCTGGTAATCGAGCCGAAATATCGGAAAAGGGATTGAGGAAATAACAGATTTGATGGCATAAATACCAAACCGCCGCATATATTCTTCTTAGGATAACTATGATACTCAGAATAATAAGGAGGATACTATGAAGGAGCAGTTTGATGTTTACCAGGATATAAAAGAGCGAACCGGCGGGGATATGTACATAGGAGTTGTGGGACCGGTCAGAACCGGAAAGTCGACATTTATTAAACGGTTTATGGAAACATTGGTACTTCCGGCTATGGAGGACGGAGCGGAAAAGCAGCGGACGGTTGACGAATTGCCGCAAAGCGGGTCGGGACGTACAATTACGACAACGGAGCCGAAGTTTATTCCTAAGCAGGCAGCAGAAATCGAATTGAACGACGACGCCAGCGTTAAGGTAAGACTGGTAGATTGTGTCGGATATATGGTGGACGGTGCAACCGGTCATTTGGAAGAGGAAAAAGAGAGACTGGTAAAAACACCATGGTATGATTATGAGATACCCTTTACCAAGGCAGCCCATATCGGAACGAAGAAGGTGATGACCGACCATGCGACTATCGGCATACTGATTACCGGTGACGGTTCATACGGTGAGCTTACCAGAGAGAATTTTCTTCCGGTAGAAAAGGAACTGGTATCGGAAATGAAAGCATTGGGGAAGCCGTTTATTGTCGTGTTAAACAGTACAAAGCCCGGCAGCAAAGAGACAATGGATTTGGCAGAGGAGCTGACTGCCCAGTATGGGGTAAAGGTGCTTCCGGTTAATTGCGACCAGCTTAAAGGAAAAGATATTATTGAGATTTTAAAGCATATCCTGTTAGAATTTCCAATCAGCCAGATAGGTTTTTTTATTCCGAAGTGGGCGGAGACACTGGATGCAGAGCATCCGATTAAGCTTGCGGTATTAGATTATGCCAAGGAAGTTTTAGGCGTTGTGTCGGGGATGAAAAATGTTTACGAAATGCCGATACCGGAAAATGAATATATTCAGGATGTGATGATATCCAATCTGAATCTGAAAGACGGAACGGTAAGATTAAATATTATGATACCGGAAAAATACTATTATGATATGCTGACCAGCCTTTTGGGAGCGCCGGTGGAAAACGAATATGATTTTCTGACTATGCTTAAGGAGGTTTCCGGCAAAAGGAAAGAATACGAGCATGTTGCGGACGCGATGAACAGCGTTCAGATGAAAGGGTATGGTCTGGTTATGCCGGATAAAGAAAATATTACTCTTGCCGAGCCGGAGCTGATTAAGCATGGCACAAAATACGGAATTAAAATTAAAGCAAGTGCGCCTTCGCTGCATTTTATTAAGGCAAATGTGTCAACGGAAATTGCGCCGATTGTAGGGACGGAGGAGCAGGCAAAGGATTTCCTTGCCAACATGTCGGAGCAGATGAAAACTTCGCCGGAGGCATTGTGGAAAATCAATATTTTTGGGAAGACGGTGGAACAGATGGTGGAGGAGGGACTGATTTCCAAATCCAATAAAATCAATGACGATTCCCAGATTAGGCTTCAGGATACGATGGAAAAGATTATTAATGACAGCAATGGAGGAATGGTTTTCATTATTATTTAGATTTCGGCGTAGATGAACAGGACGCAAAAGAGGTTAACATCAGAAAAAGCCGGCGGTATAGGAATTGTTTCGTATACTGTCGGCTGTTTATGTTTTCATTGTTTTTGGAAAAAGATTATAATATAATAGAAAGGTATCTCATTATACACAGGAGGATAAAGGAAACCATGGAAAATGAAATTAAAAAATTTGCGGCAAGAGGCCGGAAAAAAGCATGGACGGTCTGGCTGTTTTTTTATATTTTTTCCGTGTTGGCGGTGCTGCTGATGTATTTGATTTCGGATGGAAATATAGAAAAATACAAAGATTTTTATATCATTTACGGCATACTGATTCTGGTTACCGTTTTTTTGTATTCCATAATGTTTTTGTGTGCAAAAATTACCGGCAAAAAACAAGATAAAAAATTTACCCGTGAGCAGCTTGACCGCATCAACCGTGAAGCGGCCAAGGCGCCCAGGCTGGAGCACATTCTGATTACACAGGATGCTGTTGGATATCATGTGGGGCTGCGCACGGTGCTTGTTCCGGTGGAGGACATTATCCGCATTTCCAGAGTGCGCCAGAAGCACAGGCATGTCTATCATTCGGGAAGTATTTTTGTGCCGGCTTCTTCGGAGGAGGCATATATTTATGTATATACCAGGGATGGCAGGGTGCATCGGATGGAGAACAATCTCACAGAGAGCCTGGAGCTGGAAATTTTTTTCTATCTGGCATATACGGTACGGGGGAAACGGCCAGGAGTATGGGTGGATAATCCCATGGAGCCTCCCCGGACGGATATGACGACCGAAGAGCTTATACGCAGAGCGGATTCTGGTGGGACGCAGGATGCCGGGGAACTGGAGATGCGTTATAATCTGGAGCATATTTATGAGATGTGCGCCTCTGATGTAGGAAACAGCAGATGGACAGAAACTTTGCTGGTTTTCACCATCATGGCGACGTATATTTTCTCTTTCTTTTTGTTCCGTGCCATGCCGGATTTTATCTTCACGGAAAATGCCCTGCAAAAGGATTTGTTTGTGCGTATGGGCAGGACGTTCGGTGTAGGGGCGGTTATGGCGGTTCCGGTGATTTTGGTGGTGGGAAGCTATTTGAAAAATGTACTGTTTGATAAAGAACGTCTCAAGACACAGGTGCTGGCGGCAATTTATCTGCTTCTTGGAATGATATCGGTTGGAGGATTTGTCGGGTATTGTCTGTTTGTGCAGGATAGTGCGCTGGGTACGGTGTACGGTATTGAGGCATGGAAAGACTGGAGGGCATGGCAATCCGGTAAGCTGGAGAGTGCCAGGGGCGTTTTGTATATGACGGACAAGCCGGTGGACGATGGCATACAGATACACAAGGAGAACCAGTATCATTATATCAATGGTGAGGACACCTGTTATTCCTATTATCCGAATATGATGGTAAACGCAAAGCTGATGCAGGAGGCTTACACTGTGACCTATACACCGAATCTCCATATCCTTGTTTCCCTGAAGGATGCACAGGGGTATGAGAGGATTGGTCTTACGGAGGAGGAACTGCCAAAGCTGCAAAAGGAATTTGATTTGTATATGTCTAAGCTTGCAGGAGAGCGGGATATATGGGAGGTTGGGGACTGTATCATCGAAAAGCATCCATTTGTGCATGGTTATGAGGTGCTGACAGAGGAGGAGAAAATAGACTTTGACTTTTTGTATAGTGAGATTATGCAGGAGGGCGTGGAAAGTACCAGAACGATTTCCATGCCGGAGAGCTTAGAGGGGAACAGTTTCAAAAAAATAAATGCGCTGTATGAATGCAACCGCCAATTTGACAGCTTCCGGCATTATAGATACATGCTTGAAAATGAGAAGATATATGTTTCCCAGACAATATTTTCAGAAGACGAAATGAATGAAGCCAGTGAAAAATATCACGCAGAGGCAGAAAAAATCATAAGAGAAATGCCGGAGAAGCTTAATGACGAAGAGAAAATCCAGTGGGTGACAGATTATCTGCTGGAGCATGTCAAAATCTTTGATTATTTTGCATGGCTGGAGGAAAACGATTATGGAGAGGACCAGGACAGTGAAAAATACAAGCAGGCGGACTATGCGGACAGCGGCTATGGTGCGCTGGTGATGGGGATGGCATCGGAGCAGGGCTATATGGAAGCGTTTGGCATGCTCTTAGAAAAAGCCGGCGTCTATAGTATTGCCGTTTTGCCAGAAGAAGATTCTGAGAGGAGCCATTGCTGGAATCTGGTGAAGCCTGGCAAGAAATGGAAAGCGGTCAATGTGTACCAGATGGCGGAGCATCCGGACGAGCAGGAGACATATAACCAGATTTCCAATGACGAAATGGAAAAACTGCTGGATACCAGTGGGTGTTATGGCGGAAATGAAGAAATTTCACTGCCATAAACAGCTGCAATCCTATGTAAAAAGATTACACAACAGTGTGTGATAGAAAAATAACGCAGCGTGATACATTGCTTGTCACGCTGCGTTATATACTAATATGGTCCTTGAAAGGAGGCAGGATATGTCATTATATACAACAGGAGAACTTGCAAAGAAGTGTAATGTTTCAGTAAGAACGATTCAGTACTATGATGAAAGAGGTATTCTTGTGCCAACAGATTTGACAGAGGGAGGACGAAGACTTTTCTCTGAAGAGGATGTTGCCACATTGGAAACCATTTGCTTTTTAAGGGACTTAGATATCTCAATTAAAGATATTGCCCAAATATTGGAATCTGATGAGTCAAAAAAAGTAATTGAACTTTTACTTGACGAACAGGATAAAAATATTCAGGCAGATATCAGAAGAAAAACGGAGCAATTAGAAAAAATAAAAGGCATAAGAAATACCTTAGCTTCTTTCAAGGATGGCTCGCAAAAAACAATTCATGACATATCCACAATTATGGAAGAAAAAGAAAAACTAAGGAAAGTGTACAAAAAAATGCTGGTAATCGCAGTTCCATTAGAAGCGGCAGAAATTGTGACCTTTGTTATTGGTATACTAAGGGGAATATGGATACCATTTTTTATGGCTTTGGCGGTGTTAATTATTTGCACAGTCTTCCTGGTTGACTATTGGTATAAGCAAACAGAGTATATTTGCCCTGAATGCCATGCCAGATTTCAGCCAAAGAAAACCGAAGTCGTGTTGGGGAATCACACTCCAAAGATGAGAAAGTTGACTTGTCCCGATTGTAAGAGAAAAATTTGGTGTCTTGAAGTGCATAGAAGAGAGGTTGGTGTATAATGGAAAAAACAAAAATAAGCAAAAAGCAATTTGTGATATATATGATAGCGGCATTTGGTCTGGCCTGGATTTGTGAAATGATAGCAAGTGTTTTTAGCAACAAGGGGAATCAAACGGTATTTCTCATTTTTATGGTGATTACTATGTTTATGCCATCCATAAGTGTACTCATAGCAGGGATTCCGCTAAAAGGCATGGGATGGGTGCCGCATCTTAAAGGTAAAATCCGATATTTATTCTTTGCGCTTTGGATGCCGGCATTACTAAGCACCATTGGCGGTGTTTTATTTTTTGTCATTTTCCCGGATGCATTTGATTCTGGATTTTTGACCCTTCATGGCATCTTAGAAGAGGCCGGTGCGTTGGAACAGTTTGAAGCACAAGGTATAACGATGCCAATGTACATACTGATTACTACCATTCAGGCGGTCACATTTGCACCATTTTTTAATATGTTTGCCGCTCTGGGGGAAGAGGTCGGCTGGAGAGGTGCTATGTATCCCTATTTGAAAGAGAATCTGGGTGTTACTAAGGGACGTATCGTGGGCGGTGCAATCTGGGGTGCATGGCACTGGCCGGTTATGATTTTTGCCGGCTATGAGTATGGCAAAGAATATATTGGTGCACCGGTACTTGGACCGGTCGTATTCTGCATCTGTACTGTTATGATGGGTATTCTGTTAGATTATGTATACGAAAAGACAGAGACAATCTGGCTGCCATCCCTTATGCATGGCGCTATAAATGCATTTACTATCTTTGCATATTTGACAAAACCGGAATATGCAGATAAGGCAATACTTGGTCCGGTGCCTATTGGTATCATCAGTATGATTCCAATGATGGTTACGGCAGCTGTTATTTGCGTAAAGCAGAGAAAGAATTAAATCATCTCAAGTCCTGTATTTCTTCTTCGTTAACAGTTTCTCATAAGGATATTTCCGTTCATGTTATAAATAGCCCAGCCGCATTGCCTTGTTTATCAAATGCGGCTGGATATCGGTAAGTTTGCAGAAGCCGTATTTTGTGTTATAATTTGTTACAGGTTTTTCCTGTTTTCGTTCCGCTTCGGTCGGCACAAAGCGATGTTTGTTGGACATTTTGTTAAGTTTAGCGGAGGTAGTTTATGGAATATCCAGACATGAAATTGTCATTTACTGCAAGGAATGAGGCGTAAGTATGAATTTTATAAGTGAACGGATTGAAAGAGAAGAGGATATAGAATATATCCATTCGCTTGGATTTTGGGACAGCACAGGAAAGAATATCCCGTCTTGGTGGGTGATAGACAGGGACTCCGGTGTGTTTTTGTTTTTTTGTGGCGGCCGTGCTTCCGGTATGCCACAGAGATATGGATTATGCATAGATAAAGAACTGGTAGAAATGGAGGCGCTAAGCTGGACAAAAGGCGACACGTT
The DNA here is from genome assembly GCA_023664535.1 of Bacteroidales bacterium. Lineage (GTDB taxonomy): Bacteria > Bacillota > Clostridia > Lachnospirales > Lachnospiraceae > CAG-590. The sequence continues at coordinate 20,534 of JAMPFJ010000003.1, read as the reverse complement.
GAAATCTAATCTGATTGTGCATTGGATTATCGGAAAGATTGACATACCTGTCAACCTGATAAAGAAAGGATATGTTGAAGAAGATATAATTTATACCATAGAAAAAGCATTTACTGCACTTGGTCTTTTGGGTATTGAACGGAAAGATATCGCAGATACATCAGTCGAAATAACCGTGTCCCCTAAAATAATAAACAGGGGTAGTAAGAAAGAGGAGCAAGAAGATTTATTAAAGAAAAAAGATGTCCCATTTAATGATGATATGTTTTTTCTGGTGCTTCTGGTTTCGGCAGTAGTAGGAGCAATTATAGCATTTAAATATAATATTGATAGTAGAAGGTTAATTTATTTACTTGGAGCGATATCAACTATTATTTATTTGGCTGTATATTATATTATTAAGAAAATAAAGTAGCGCCGACTCACTTATTTGGAAAGGTCAATATACAGAGCAGCTGTTTTAGTGAATAAAGGATGGTCAATGGGATGCTGTTTGAAAGGAGAACGTAGATGTATGAATTAAATCCTAAAGTGAAAGAGAATCTGCTGAAAATAAATTTTGTGGAGCGGTATGAAGAATTGTCTAATTTGTATAACGGGGAAAGAATCAAAGAAGAGGAAAGATTAACCTATATTGATGTAGAGGAAGTCATTGAAATGATTCACGATTTAGGATATAGTGCGAAGTTTCACAGAAGGGAAGGATTTTATAAATTACAGGAAGAGAAAAAGGACGGATACACGTTTGGCTTCCATATTGTTTTAAAATACGGACGGGCAGAGTTAATCTGGGTAGTAAAACAGGGAAAAGAAGTGCTGCTTGGTCGCCCATGGGGAGCCTGCGTGAAAGAATTGACTGATTCTGGTTACAAGATTAAAATGCCTGTAATTGGAGATTATGATGATTTAGAAGATATTTTAAAAACAGCTTTTACCATGTTTGAAGATTTTAAGAGTGCATTTCTCACACAATGATGCAAGGATAGAATAAATTTTTGAAATGTAAAGTGGATTCTATCTTATTTTGATGCGTATGGAGGAGAATTTTAGAAAGACAAAAAACGGTTATTGTTAGTGGGAGAAAAGATAAAACTTGAGCGTAAGGGAAAGACACAAAGAGAATTTGCCTTTTTTTTGTATTTATACTATAATGATTAAGTCGTTTTCAGATAAAACGGCTTATTTTAAGATAAGGACTTACCTATATGGAAATCGAATATAAGCTGCAGGTGTTTGAGGGACCTCTTGACCTGCTTTTGCATTTAATTGAAAAGAACAAGGTGGATATTTATGATATTCCGATTGTGACGATAACCGAACAGTATTTGGATTATGTCGGGCAGATGCAGGAACAGAATATGGATGTGATGAGTGAATTTCTGGTCATGGCGGCAATGCTGATTCAGATAAAATCTAAAATGCTGCTTCCTAAGGAGGAAAAAGAGGAGGAAGAAGAGGAAGACCCCAGGGCAGAGCTGGTAAGGCGGCTGCTGGAGTACAAGATGTATAAGTATGCGGCGCTGGAGCTTAAGGATATGGAGCTGGACGCTTCCCATAATCTTTATAAAAAGCCGACAATCCCCGAAGAGGTTGCCGCTTACCGGGAGGAAATTAATCCGGCGGATTTAGTGGATGGAATGACGCTTGACCGGTTAAATGATATCTTCAAGTCAATTATGCGTAAGCAGGTGGACAAGATTGACCCCATCCGCTCTAAATTTGGTACGATTGAAAAGGAAGAAATCAACATTGAAGACAGAATGCTGCAAATCCGGGAAGAGGTCAGAGGGTTAAAGGGAATCAATTTCCGCACGCTGTTAGAGTCCCAGCCCACCAGAATGAATATTATTATTACCTTTATGTCGATTTTGGAATTGATGAAAATTGGGGCGATTACTATCCGACAGGAAGAAATCTTTGGGGAAATCGTTATTGATTCATTAGATGAGCTGGAAATAGAAGGACAAATGGAAGAAATTCCGGGCGTGAAGGAATAAGGTTTAGCGTTTTGCCGGGAAGCATGGCAGGCCGGATATACAGGAGTGTAAAATGGAGCAGGATATCAAGGTATTAGAAGGAAAAATTGAGGCGATATTATTTTCGGTTGGCGAGGCGGTGGAACGGGAACAGATTGCCCGTGCGCTTGAACTGGATACGGATACCGTGGTAAAAATTATCCATAATATGATGGATAAATATGATAGCGTGGACCGGGGAATCCGGATTGTTGAATTGGAGGATTCTTTTCAGATGTGTACCAAGGCAGATTATTATGACACGTTAATCAAGGTGGTGAATATACCGAGAAAGCATGTGTTGACCGACGTACTGCTGGAAACGCTGTCGATTGTTGCTTATAAGCAGCCGATTACCAGACAGGAGATTGAAGCGATTCGCGGAGTTTCCTGTGTGCATGCAGTCAATAAACTGGTGGAATACCATCTGATTCAGGAGGTGGGAAGACTGGATGCAGTGGGAAGGCCGATTCTGTTCGGCACCACGGATGATTTCTTAAGAAGCTTCGGCGTACAGTCCACGGATGAACTGCCGATAATTACGCCGGATAAGATTGAGGATTTTAAGCAGCAGGCGATGGAAGAGGCACAGCTGACCTTTGCTCCGGTAAAGGATTGAGGGTTAAATTAGTGGTGATAAAGAAAATGGCAGTTTCATATACTTGTAGCAAGAAGGTGCAAGTGTGGAAATATGTCATTTTTTCATTATTTTTCCCGGTGTTACAGTTTTATCGTACATAAATTAAAGGATAGAAGGTCCAGTGCAGCGAAAGGGGATGCATTTTTTATCTGGAGTTTTGCGCTGTTTCTGGCATTATCCTGTGTGATTATCCATCAGGTGGAACTCAGAACAGAAAATAAAGATTCCGGAGAGATTTATTCCTATCAGCTGCTGTGGCAGGGAGAGCAGACAGAAACGGTGGATGCGTCTGCGGCTACCTCGTCCCTTTCCAATCTATATGCCAAATATGCGCTGTTAATGGATGCCACCAACCGCAGGGTGCTATTTGAAAAGTCCGGCTATGAGCAGGTTCCCATGGCAAGTACTACCAAGATTATGACGCTGCTGGTCACCCTGGAGAATGCAAACCTTGATGATGTGGTAACCGTTTCCGGCTATGCGGCTTCCATGCCAGATGTCCAGTTAAATATCAGAAAGGGAGAACAGTACCGGTTAGGCGATTTGGTGTATTCCCTGATGCTGGAATCCCATAATGATACTGCCGTTGCCATTGCAGAGCATGTAGGGGGAACGGTAGAGGGCTTTGCGGAAATGATGAATGAAAAGGCAGCGGAGCTGGGAGCGGAAAATACGCATTTTGTGACACCGAACGGTCTGGATGCGGAGGGGCATTATACTACCGCCTATGATTTAGGGCTCATTTCCAGTTATGCTATTGAAAATGAAGAATTTTTAAAGATTGTCCAGACACCGTCCTATACCTTTCACGAGCAAAACGGGGGAAGAAGCTTTACCGTGAATAATAAGGACCGTTTTCTGACATCGTATAAAGGGGCGATAGGGATAAAAACCGGATTTACCGGAAATGCCGGCTACTGCTTTGTGGGAGCCGTTAAGCGGAATAAGAAAAAGCTGGTCAGCGTTGTGCTTGCCTGCGGCTGGCCGCCGAATAAATCCTATAAGTGGATGGATACCACCAGACTGATGGATTATGGGATGCAGAATTATACGAGAAAAAAGGTGTTAAGACCGGATACCCGGTTCCAACTGGTTCCGGTAACGGACAGTGTGGAGGACGCCCCGGTAACCCCATATACAAAAGATTCCGTCGCCCTGCTTCTCAGGGACGATGAACAGGTGGCATTTGAAGTAAAGCTGCCTGCCAGTCTGGCTGCGCCAATTAAACAGAATCAGACAATCGGGCAGATTGTGGTAAAGGTGAACGGTGAGGTTTATCAGGTAGTGCCGTTATACTCCATGGAAAAGCGGACGAAGATTACCTTTGCCTATATCATCAGGAATATTTTCTCACAATATTTTCTGCTTCCGGTCAGTTGACTTTTTTACTTCAACGTGTTAAACTGTCAGACGTGGTAATATTCCGCAATGATTCAGGTTATTGTACAAAAGGAGATTAGAGAAAAATGAGTTTACATTACATTTCACAGGTGCCGTCGGCGGAAGAGATTAAAGAGTTGTTCCCGATGAGCCCGGAGCTTCAACAGACAAAGGAAAAAAGGGACGTTGAAATTGCAAAAATATTTACCGGTGAATCCGATAAATTTTTGGCAATTATCGGTCCGTGCTCCGCAGATAATGAAGATGCGGTACTGGATTATATTTCCCGTCTTGCAAAGGTACAGGAGAGGATTAAGGATAAGATTATTATTGTTCCCCGTATTTACACGAATAAGCCGAGAACCAACGGTTCCGGTTACAAGGGAATGCTGCACCAGCCGAATCCCGAGGAGAAGCCGAACTTTATTGAAGGGCTGAAGGCAATCCGTAAAATGCATATTGATGCGATTTCGGAAACCGGACTGACAGCGGCAGATGAAATGCTGTATTCGGATAACTGGCCGTATATGTCTGATATTTTGTCCTATGTTGCGGTCGGTGCACGTTCGGTAGAGAACCAGTCCCACAGACTGACCGCTTCCGGCATTGATGTTCCGGTGGGGATGAAGAATCCGACCTCCGGAGATTATTCGGTAATGATGAATTCCTGTATTGCCGGTCAGTCAAAGCATACCTTTATGACTGCGGGATGGGAGGTTAAATCCGACGGAAATCCGCTGACCCACTGTATTCTGCGTGGCTCGTTAAACCGCCATGGTGTGTCTGTGCCGAATTATCACTATGAGGATTTGATTCTGCTCTATGAAGCTTATATGAAGTTTTCCTCATTGAAGAATCCGGCGGTTATTGTGGATGCAAACCATAATAATTCGGGTAAGAAATGGGCGGAGCAGCCGCGTATTGTAAAGGAGATTTTGCACAGCATGCGCCACAGTAAAGAGGTAGCAGGACTGGTAAAGGGTGTCATGGTAGAAAGCTATATCGAGGACGGTAATCAGGAAATCGGAGCAGGATGCTATGGAAAGTCCATTACTGATGCCTGCCTCGGCTGGGATAAATCCGAGCGCCTGCTGTTGGAGATGGCGGAACTGTTATAGAATAATGCACCAAAGGAGATAAGATGAGAGCAGTCGCTGCCATATCGGTTATCCGGAGATGATTCCGGATAAATGGTATGGTAACGGCTGTTTTTTTGAAGGGGATAACTTCACAGATATGGCAGAATGTGGTATATTAGGTTCATTCAATTTATTAACAAAATGAACTTTCTATTATGCCGGAGAAAATACGGCGGTTGGGAGGTATGGCAATGTTTAAACGGGTGATATGGATTATTTTAGACAGCGTGGGAATCGGCGAGGCGCCTGATGCCGATGCTTTTGGGGATGTCGGTGCAGATACATTGGGGAATATCATAAAGACAAGAGGATATCTTCGGGTACCGAATCTGGAAAAAATGGGCTTATTTTCCACTAAAGGGACGACGCTTCCGGAAACAGGGGTTATACCGGTGGGCGCATATGGGAAAGCAAGGGAGTTATCGAACGGAAAGGATACGACCACCGGGCACTGGGAAATGGTCGGCATTCATACAAAGCAGGCATTTCCGACCTATCCTGCGGGATTTCCGGAAGAAATTATGGAGAAATTTGTAAAGCTTACCGGCAGTAAAGGCTATCTGGGAAATATTGTGGCAAGCGGGACGCAGATTATCAATGAACTCGGGGACGAACACAGGAAAACCGGATATCCGATTATTTATACCTCGGCAGATTCGGTATTTCAGATAGCCGCCCATGAAGAGGTTATTCCGTTAGACAGGCTGTATGAAATATGCGTAACCGCAAGGGAGCTATTAACCGGGGAGCACGGAGTGGCGCGGGTCATTGCAAGACCGTTTATCCGGGAAGGAGACCGGTATGTCCGCACCGCAAACCGGAGGGATTTTTCCTTAAAACCGGATGAGGAAAATCTGCTTGTCTATCTGAAGGAGGCGGGATACCGGGTAACTGCGGTGGGAAAGATTGAAGATATTTTCGGCGGTGTGGGAATTGGAGATGCGGTGCATACGAAAAGCAATATCGACGGTATGGAAAAGACCATGGATTTTATGGATACTCAGCGGGAAGGGCTTATTTTTACAAATCTCGTGGAATTTGATTCTACCTGGGGACACCGGCGGGATGTGGAAGGCTATGCGCAGGGACTGGAAACCTTTGATGAAGGTCTGGGCAGGCTTCTTGCCAGGATGAATGAGGAGGATTTACTCATTATCAATGCGGACCACGGCTGCGACCCTACCTTCAGGGGTACTGACCATACGAGGGAATATATTCCTGTACTGGCATACCACAAACAGATGAAGCAGGGAGTAAATTTGGGTATTTTAGATACCTTTGCCGATATCGGCGCCACGATAGCCGATAATTTCGGGGTGAAAAAACCACGGATTGGCGAAAGCTTTAAAGACAGGCTGTAGCAAAGACGGTATAGCGGACAGGTTTATGGCAGATAATCGCCTGGCGCAGGAAGAGGGCAGGAACAGGAGGGAAGTTGATGAACACTTACGATATTATCATGAAAAAAAGAGACGGTTATGCTCTGGAAAAAGAAGAAATCATTTATCTGGTCAACGGCTTTACCAAAGGGGAGATTCCGGACTATCAGATGTCTGCTTTTTTAATGGCAGTGTATTTCAGGGGGATGAATCCTGAGGAAACCACGAATCTTACCATGGCAATGGCAGACAGCGGGGACCGTCTGGATTTATCGGGAATAAACGGCATTAAGGTGGATAAGCATTCTACAGGCGGAGTGGGAGATAAGACAAGTCTGGTGGTGGGACCGATTCTGGCAAGCCTGGGCGTGCCGGTTGCCAAAATGAGCGGACGGGGACTGGGGCATACCGGGGGAACCATTGACAAGCTGGAAGGGATTCCCGGATTCCGGACAGATATTCCGGAGAAAGCATTTATTGAGCAGGTAAATCATGTCGGTCTTGCCATCGTCGGACAGACGGCAAATCTGGCGCCGGCAGATAAAAAAATTTATGCTCTCCGGGATGTGACGGCTACGGTGGACAATATTTCCCTGATTGCCGCCAGCATTATGAGTAAAAAGCTGGCTGCCGGTGCAGACGCTATTGTACTGGATGTCAAGGTCGGCTCCGGCGCATTTATGAAAACATTGGAAGAGGCAGAAAAGCTGGCAAAAACAATGGTGGCTATCGGGACGCTTGCCGGCAGGGATACCACTGCCGTTATTACCGATATGAATGAGCCGCTGGGAAATGCCGTTGGAAATATTTTAGAGGTGGAAGAAGCGGTAGAATGTCTGAACGGAAAAGGGGAAAAGCGGTTAACAGCGGTTTCCAAAACGCTTGCCGGCCATATGCTGCTGGCGGCAAAAAAGGCAGGGACAAAGGAAGAGGCAGAAGCCATGGTGGAGGAGGCGGTTGTCTCAGGAAAGGCCTTGGAAAAGATGAAAGAGTTTGTCGCCGCCCAGGGCGGGGAGGTAAGCTGCCTTACCGGGGAGAAACCCTTTAAACAGGCGGCTTTACAGGAAAAGGTTACCGGAGAAGATTTACTGAGAAAAGAAGAGGCAGAAGAGGCAGGAAAGCTTATGGATAAGGCATATCTGGTTTCCTGCGACAATCAGGAAATCGGCATGGTTTCCCTGGTTCTCGGAGGCGGAAGACAGACAAAGGACAGCGTTATTGACTTGACCGTGGGGCTTCGTTTGAATAAGCATTTGGGAGATGTAGTGGCAGGAGACGACGTGGTGGCAACATTGTATGCCAATGATGCCGCAAAGCTTGAGGAGGCGAAAAAGCGGTTTGTCGGCGCTTACAGGCTGTCAGCGGATAAACCGATGTCCAATCCGATAATATATGAGGTGATTACAAAAGATAATCTGTGATAAAGATTAGAGAAAAATTGTTAAAAGATGAATAAATGGACAGGTTTCCTAATAAACTGTAAGAAAGAGAGTTTGGGTAGCTTTCAGTGAAAAAGAAATTTGCCGTTGGAATTGTTATCATGATTATGCTTTGTTTATTGCCTGCCAGCAAGGCAAGCGGGGAAACAAATGCTGTTACGTTAGACATTGAGTCGCCGTCCGTTTTGTTGATGGAGTTGAACAGCGGGCAGGTTTTGTATGAAAAGGATGCCGACAAAGCAAGAAGACCGGCGTCGGTCACGAAAATTATGACCATGCTGCTTGCCTTTGAGGCGATTGATTCCGGACAGTTTAATCTGGACAGTTTAATTACCGTATCTGAACATGCGGCGAGTATGGGCGGAAGCCAGGTTTATCTGGAGACGGGCGAAACACAGACAGTGGAGGATATATTAAAATGCATGATTGTATCTTCTGCCAATGATGCGGCGGTTGCCATGGGCGAAGCCATTGCCGGAAGCGAGACCGGGTTTGTGGAGAAAATGAATGCGAAGGCAAAGGAGCTTGGCATGACCAATACCCATTTTGAAAATGCCTGCGGACTGGAGGCGAAAGGACATTTGATGAGTGCAAGGGATATTGCCGTTTTGTCCAGGGAACTCTTATTAAAATATCCACAGGTAACGAAATATTCCACAATCTGGATGGATACTATTATCCATAAGACAAGAAAGGGTGAGTCCGAATTTGGTCTTGCCAATACCAACAAGTTCTTAAAGAAATATGAGGGAGCAACGGGTCTGAAAACCGGATATACCTCTGCGGCAGGATTTTCCATGTCTGCAACGGCTACGCGGAACGGAACAACGCTGATTGCGGTGGTTATGGGCTCGAAAACCAAAGACATCCGGTATTCCGATGCCGCAAAGTTGTTGGACTATGGCTTTGCAAATTGCAGTATCTATGAGGATTACAAAGTGCTGGACGGAGAAAATAAGCTGGAGATAAAAAACGGTGTTGACTCCCATGTGACGGTGGAGGCAGAGGGGGATTTCCATTATGTATTTGTCGGGAATGCTGCCGAAAAGGACATTGCCAAAAAACTGGTCATGGTAAAGGACAGCGCACCGATTGAGAAAGGCGAGGTCGTGGCAAAGGTGGAATACAGCCAGGACGGCAAGGTTCTTGGCAGTGTGAACATTCTTGCCCACAAAGCCGTTCCGGAACAAAAATATTATCACGCATTGAAAAAGTTATTTCAGCAATATCTTAATATTTACTAAAATAAGGAGTTACCAATGAATTTTTGCTTGAACATATTAGGAATTCTTAGTATACTAATGATTGTATGCTTGGCTGTGGTCTGTATTATCAGTTTCTTTGAAAACCGCAGATTAAGCGTGACGGAATATCAGATTAAAGACCCGTTGATTCCTCATGATTTTCACGGATATCACATTGTACAGCTTTCTGATTTGCACAATGCTTCCTTTGGTAAAAATAATGAGAAATTAATTCAAAAGGTAACGGAATTGGAGCCGCACCTTATTTTAATAACAGGTGATATGATTATTGGTAAACCGGGAAAGGATGTTACCTTTGCGGCAGATACAATGAATGCATTGGCACGGATTGCCCCGGTGTGTTTCAGTATGGGTAATCATGAGCTTCGCGCCAGCATCTATACGGATAAGTATCAGGATATGTGGGAGCAGTTTAAAAGCAGGCTTTCCCCGGATATCCGCCTGCTGTTAGATGAAAAAATGAAGCTGGTAAAAGGCGATTCCCATATTTGCTTATACGGGTTAAACCTCACGCCAAAGCTTTATCGGCGAATGGTCCGTACCCCTATGCCGGAGGAATACCTGACTTCCCTGTTTGGAAGCTGTAATCCAAAGGAGTATCATATTTTTATGGCGCATAATCCGGACTATTTTAAGGAGTATGCCGGATGGGGAGCTAATCTTACCTTTTCGGGGCATGTACATGGAGGAATGATTCGGATTCCAATATTGGGCGGTATGTTATCTCCAATGATTCATTTTTTTCCTCCATATGATAAAGGATTATTTGTATATTCAAATAAATATATGATTTTAAGTGGCGGTCTGGGTAACCACACGTTTAAATTCCGGGTGAATAATCTGCCGGAGATTGTATCCGTCATTTTAAATGAAGAAACGGTTTAGGAGTGCGTAAATGGACGATAAAGAAAAAGTGATGAAAGCTGAAGAAACGGCGGCAAAGAAAGAAGATAACGGTTTGGTTACGGATTTTGATACTTTGCATAATCGGGACAAAAAGGATGAAACGGAGAAGAGCAAAGCCGGAGACGACGGAAAAAAAGCCGGAGCAGAAGAGCCGGAGCAGAAGAAAGAAGTGAGGGCGGAGAAGTCGAAGAAGACAGAAGACGCTAAGGCAGAAGAGGCGAAAAAGAAAGAGGACGTTAAGACAGAGGAGCCAAAGAAGAAAGAAGAAGCCAAGGCAGAAGAGGCGAAGAAGAAAGAGGACGCCAAGGCAGAGGAGCCGAAGAAGAAAGAGGACGCCAAGGCAGAGGAGCCGAAGAAGAAAGAAGAAGCTAAGACAGAAGAGCCGAAAAAGGATGCGGATGCCGTCGGAAAAAAGACTACCGAAAACAAAGAAGAAGCTAAACCAGCCGGGGATAAGCCAAAGACGGCAGCAATTTCCCAAAGCAAACGCTTAGCAGACGCAAAAGCGGCGAAAGAGGCGGAAGCTTCCGAAGCAGCACCGCCCAAAAAGAAATCCTCCGGTGGGAAGAAAGCGCTTTGGATTGTGCTGGGTTCAATGGCAGCCCTTATCTGCATTGTATATATTGCCGGATTTATTTATTTCTCCAATCATTTTTATCAGGATGTGGCAATTAACGGAGTAAATGTCTCCAGTATGGATAAAGCCGGGGCAAAGCAGGTGCTTGACCAATTTTATCAGGATTATATATTGACGATTATTACCATTGAGGATAAAGAAATTCCGTTAAAGGGCAGCGATATTTCCATGAAGATTGTCTTGCAGGATAAGTTTGACGGCTGCTTTTCTGAGCAGCATGCGGAATTGTGGTTTGTCAACATGTTTGAACACCATGATTTTGAGATTGGCGCAGACGCATCCTGGGACGAGGCTGCGCTTTCGGAGCAGTTTTCTTCCATGAGCCTGTTGAATCAGCAGACTATGGTTGCGCCGAGGGACGCCTATGTCAGCGTGGAGGAGAGCAAATTTGCTATTGTCAAGGAGGTTTTAGGGACAACACTGGATGAAGAGAAATTTAAAAATGCCGTGACGGACAGTCTGCGGGGAGTACAGTTTTCCCTAAAGCTGGTGGATGCCGGATGCTATGAGCTGCCGAAGGTGTATGAGACGGACGAAGAGCTGGTTAAGGAGCTGGAAGCCAAAAATGAATATGCCGACAGGGTAATTAAGATTCAGATGGATGATTTGACTCTTGAGCCGGGAATGCAGCTTTATGAGGATATTCTGGAAAAGAGCGGTGACTCTTATGTTGTCTCCAAGGAACTGGTCAATAAATATGTAAAAAAGCTTGCAGCGGAGTATGATACGATGGGCAAGGAACGTGTATTTACCACCTCATTCAGCAGTAAGAAGGTTACGGTAAACGGTACGGCATTTGGCTATGAACTGAACCAGGAGGAAACGACAAATAAACTGTATTCAGCCTTAACCTCCGGTAAAGCCGCTACGGTGGAGGCAGTATTTAACGAGAAAGGATATACACTGACTGGAGAAAATGATATCGGAAATACATACGTTGAGGTAAACCTTTCAGAGCAGAAGGTTGTAGCGTACAAAAACGGAAAGAAAATTGCAGAGGGAGATTGCGTATCGGGGAAAGAGTCCGTGGGACACGGAACCTGCATCGGTCTTTATGCAATACAGGATAAATTAAGTCCAACGGTACTGCGCGGAGAGAAAAAGCCGGTCAGCAAAACGGAAATATGGTTTGATGAATTTGGACAGCCCTTTGAACATACCACCACCACCATGGAGTACGATTACGAGTCACCGGTCACTTTCTGGATGCAGTTTAACGGGGGAATCGGACTGCATGATGCGGCGCAGTGGCGAAGTGCGTATGGAGGAAGCATTTATTATTACAGCGGTTCTCACGGCTGCGTCAATCTTCCCTATGATTTGGCGAAGACTTTGTATGAAAATTTTCAAATTGGCGACCCGGTAGTGGTCTATTTCTGGGATAATGAAAATCGACGATAGAAGAGGAGAACAGTATGGGGGAAATGCTTGAACGCGTACAGTCCTGTCTTGCCTGTGTCAGAAAAAAAACGGACTTTAAGCCGAGGGTGGCATTGGTTTTAGGCTCGGGACTGGGGAATTTTGCAGAACAGATTCGGATTGCGGATACGCTGGCTTATTCGGAGATTGACGGATTTCCGAGGTCTACCGTAGCCGGACATGAGGGGCGGTTTGTCTTCGGTTATGTAGAGGAAACGCCGGTGGTGATTATGCAGGGCAGAGTGCATTATTACGAGGGTTACACCATGGAGGAAGTGGTTCTTCCGGTACGGCTGATGCAGGCAATGGGAGCAGAAAAGCTGTTTTTAACCAATGCGGCGGGAGGAATAGGAGACGGTTTCCAGTGCGGAGATTTAATGATGATTACCGACCATATTTCCTGTTTTGTGCCTAATCCGCTGCTGGGAAAAAATGAGGAGAAATTCGGAGTGCGGTTTCCCGATATGAGCGCCATATACGATAAAGAACTGCAGGAAATGTTGAGACAATGCGGAAAACGGCTGAACATCCCATTAAAGGAGGGTGTATATCTTCAGCTCACCGGACCAAGCTATGAAACGCCGGCAGAGATTAAAATGTGTAAGCTTCTCGGTGCATCGGCAGTGGGAATGAGTACTGCGGTGGAAGCTGTTGCGGCAAATCATCTGGGAATGAAAATCTGTGGAATTTCCTTTATTTCCAATCTGGCGGCAGGAATCCAGAAAACACCTTTATGTCATGAGGAAGTGAAAGCGGCGGCGGACGAAGCGGCTCCGAAATTTCAGGCGCTGGTAAAGCTTGCCGTTTCCATGATGTAAAGCAGTCAGGGGGGGATAATCATGCGTATACGGTTATATGATGCAAGGATTCTGACCATGGAAAGGGGGGAGGAACCTTTTTGGGGAGAGGTTTGGATTAAGGAAGACACTATTGAGAAGGTAATCCATAAAAATCCGGCGGAAGCGCCGGACAGGGTAAAAACAGATGGAGAAAAAGCGGACGGAGCGTCTGACGGCGGATTTGACGAGCAGATTGATTGTATGGGAAATCTTCTTATGCCGGGGTTTAAGAATTGTCATGCACACGGACCGATGACATTTCTTCGCTCCTATGCCGATGATTTGCCTCTCCAGGAATGGCTGCAAAGCAAGATTTTTCCGGCAGAGGCAAGACTTACGAGAGAGGATATTTATTATCTGATGCAGCTTGCCGTGCTGGAGTACATAAGAAATGGGATTACCACCAGCTTTGAAATGTATTTTCATCCGGAAATGATTGCAAAAGCGTGTATTGATTTAGGGTTTCGCGTGGTGCTGTCGGGGACGGTGTTTGGCGCAGAAGAAAAAAACGTAAAAGAAGCCGTAGATACGCTGGTTCATGATTATACCACGTTTCATCAATGCCACTCACTGGTGGATTACCGGCTGGGTTTTCATTCGGAATACAGCTGCTGTAAAGAATTATTGGTGCAGATTGCAAAACTGAGCCGGCAGTACGAGGCTCCGGTTTTTATGCACAACAGCGAAACGGGAAAAGAGGTTACGGAATGCATGAGCCGTTACGGAATGACACCGGTTCAGTTTATGGATTCCATCGGGTTATTTGAATATGGCGGTGCCGGACATCATCTGGTCTATACGGATGAGCGGGATATGGAGATTTTGAAGGCAAAAGGACTGTATGCTGTAACCAATCCGTCCTCTAATTTAAAGCTTGCCAGCGGGGTTGCCCCAATAAAGGAATATCTGGAAAGGGGGATTCCGGTTGCCATCGGTACAGACGGTCCTGCCAGCAATAACAGCTTGAATTTTTTTAAGGAGATGTATCTGACGGCGGCGCTTCAGAAAATAAAATACCGGGATGCAGCGGCGGTTTCCCCTGCCGACGTGCTTGCCATGGCAACGGTGAACGGGGCGGGACTGCTGGGATTAAAAGACTGTGACAGGATTGCAGAGGGAAAACAGGCGGATATTATTCTGATTGATTTATTAAAGCCCAATATGCAGCCAGTCAATCATCTGGTCAATAATCTGGTTTACAGCGGCGGTACGGAAAACGTGATTATGACGATGATTGCCGGAAATATTTTATATGTCAATGGGACATACCGGTTAAAGAAAGACCCGGTTGAGGTATACAAAAGAGCCAATTACATTATCCGGAGAATAGAATGTGAAATGGCATAGGAATCCATAAAAAAGCAGCAGGAAGGATTGTATGGGAAGGCAAATAAGGGGTTTGTTTATTCTGCTTGGCATACTGGTCAGTGAAGCGGTACTGATTAACAGTATGCAGATATTTCTCCTTGTCCGGTGTGGAAAATGGGAAAACACACGGACAAATCAGATTCAGCTTAAGGAGATAATTACTGCGGATATGCGCTGCTTTCCGGTTCCATTGGCATACCGGCAGGAGGTGGCTTATGAGGACTCTTATGGTGCGGCAAGGGGAAGCGGCGGGCATGAAGGGTGTGACATTATGGATAAGGAGAATCAGGCGGGGCGGATTCCGATTGTCAGTGCAACGGACGGGAAAATCACTAATTTGGGCTGGCTGTATATGGGAGGCTACCGAATAGGGATAACGTCCCCCAATAATATCTATTACTATTATGCACATCTGGATTCGTATGCATCCGGTATCACAGCAGGAAAGGAAGTGAAAGCGGGGGAGTTACTGGGATTTATGGGAAGTACCGGGGAAGGAGAGGAAAGGACGGAAGGAAAGTTTCCGGTGCATCTTCATTTTGGCATATATGTACAAAATGGGGATGGAAATGAGGAAGCTGTCAATTCTTATCCCTATTTGCAGAATATTGGGAGAGAGTAATTCTTTCCTTTTTTCGGTGCCTATGTTAAAATAATTATAATTATGTGAAGACATAAACAGACCGAATAAAGAATGAAGAGAAGGATGGAGTGACTACAATATGGAAATTCAGCTTTGGCGTGAAATTCTTGACCCTTACCGTTTGGCGGTGGATGAACTGGTGGTAAAATTTAACCACATTATCAAAGAATATCGCAATGCAGGACTGTATTCACCGATTGAGCAGGTTACTGGGAGGGTAAAAAAGATATCCAGCATACTGGATAAAATGCAGAAGAAAAATATTGCTATTGAAGAAATTGACGACCGGATATCGGATATGGCAGGAATCCGGATTATGTGTCAGTTTGTAGAAGATATTGAAAAAGTAGTGGAAATCATACATAACCGTACAGACATGACGGTTATCCGGGAAAAGGATTATATCAATAATATGAAGGAAAGCGGTTACCGCAGCTATCACATGATTATTTATTATGATGTGTATACGTTAGACGGGACCAAGCGGATTCAGGCAGAGATTCAGATTCGCACGCTTGCGATGAATTTCTGGGCGACGATAGAACATTCCCTGCAGTATAAATATAAGGGGAATATGCCGGAACATATTAAACAGAAGCTGTTAAAGGCATCCGATGCCATCCTTGTGTTAGATGAGGAAATGGGTTCTGTCCGGGATGAGATTATGGATGCACAAAATATTTTCCAGATTAAGGCGACGGTGGTTTCCGATATTCTGACTAATATTCAGAATTTATTTAAGGTAGCAAGTAAACGTGAGGTGTTAAAAATACAGGAAGAGTTTTATAAAGTGTACCAGACCGAAAATCTGGAACAACTGGAACGTTTTTCCAAGCAGCTGGATATTATTTCGGAGGGTTATAAGGCGCAGAGCCTTATGTAGGACAAAAGATGGAGTTACCAATCAAATTTGCAGAGAAAATGAAAGAAATGTTAGGGGCAGAGTATGAGGATTACCTTGCCTCTTTCTGCCGGGAGGCACACCAGGGGCTCCGGGTGAATACAGCAAAAATTTCTGTTGAGGATTTTTGTAAAATTTCGCCCTTTGCGCTGACTGCCGTGCCGTGGTGTCCTAACGGCTTTTATTATGAAAAGACAGCAAAGCCGGCGAAGCATCCCTTTTATTTTGCCGGACTTTACTATATACAGGAGCCGTCGGCAATGACAACGGCAAGCCTGCTTCCGATAGAGGAAGGGGATGTGGTGCTGGATTTGTGCGCCGCACCCGGGGGAAAATCCACAGAGCTTGCTGCAAAGCTTCATGGCACAGGGCTTCTTGTTACTAATGATATCAGTAATTCCAGGGCAAAGGCATTACTCAAAAATATTGAGGTGTTTGGTGTAGGAAATGTGTTGGTGACCAGTGAAGCTCCAAATGAACTGGCAAAACGCTTTCCTTCTTTTTTTGATAAAATCCTGATTGATGCGCCATGCTCGGGAGAAGGCATGTTCCGTAAGCAGAGCAGCATGATTAAGGCATGGGAGAGCAACGGGGTGGAAATGTTTGTGGGGCTTCAGCGTGGGATTCTAAAGGAGGCTGTGCGGATGCTGAAACCGGGAGGAACCATTATTTATTCCACCTGCACCTTTTCCAAAGAGGAAAACGAACAGTCTGTGGAATATCTGCTTTCGCTGGACGATTCTCTGTACTTGAAAGAGCTTCCGATGATAGAGGGCTTTGACAGCGGTCATCCGGAATGGGGGCTTACCGGTAATGAAGAGCTTGCCAAGTGCAGGAGGCTTTGGCCTCACCGCATAGACGGGGAGGGGCATTTTGTAGCAATGGCGGGAAAGAAAAAGCCGGCGGATGGGATGGAAATACCGGTATCGGAATACGTTTTTTCCGGGGAAAAGCTCAGCAGGGAAGCGGAGGATTTTATCCGGGCGGTGGATTATCCCTTTGATTTATCCCGGTTAGACGTACAAAAGGACAGGGTGTACTATATTCCGGAAAAGATGCCGGAGGTAAAGGGGCTGCGGATTCTCCGCTGTGGACTTTACTTGGGAGAGATGAAGAAAAACCGTTTTGAGCCAAGCCAGTCTTTGGCAATGTTTTTAAAGGCGGAAGAGTTTTCCAACAGCATTTCGCTTTCGGCAGAGGATGACCGGGTGGTCAGGTATCTGAAAGGAGAAACGATGGAATTGTCCGACGAAGAGGCGGCAGGGTATCGGGACGGAATCTGCTTAATCTGTGTAGAGCAATATCCGTTAGGATTCGGAAAGCTATTGAACGGAACCGTAAAGAACAAATATCTTCCCGGCTGGAGATGGATGTAGCGGTTAATAAGGAGACAGGAAGAGCTGTTGGTGACGCTTTAGGAGAACCTGTCGGTTTAAGAGATGCAACGGTTAATCGGGGAGACAGGAGAATCTGTCGGGTTGAGGGATGTTATGCAGGAAATAAGAATCAGTAAAGCGAATGAGGGACAGCGTCTGAACAAGTTTTTGGGAAAATACCTGGACGATGCACCGCAAAGCTTTATTTATAAAATGCTTCGGAAGAAGAATATTAAGTGGAATAACGGAAAAGCTTCCGGGAATGAACTGTTAAGTGACGGTGATACCGTGCAGGTTTACATGACGGATGAAACCATTTCCAAATTCCGTAAGGACGGAAAAATACCGGCTTTGGATAACGGACAGCTGGGAGACGCTTTACAGCAAAAGAGCCGTTATCCGGATACGGAAAATTCTTTTGGGGAGATGAAAGAAAGTCCGCTTAAAGGGATTGAGATTCTTTATGAGGATAAGGATATTTTGATTTTAAATAAGCCGGTGGGGCTGTTGTCACAAAAAGCAGAAGCGGATGATTATTCTTTAAATGAACGGATTGTGGAATATTATGATACGAAGCATGACAGAAAGGATTTGTTTACCCCGTCGGTTTGTAACCGCCTTGACCGGAATACCAGCGGAATTATTCTGGCGGGAATGTCGCTAAAGGGCTCCCGGCTGTTATCGCAGATGTTAAAGGACAGAGTGATGGATAAATACTATCTGACGATTGTCTGCGGTCAGATAAAAACACCGGAAACAATAAAGGGTTTTTTGACAAAAAAAGCTTCCCATAATCAGGTTGTCGTCTACAAATCGCGGGAAGAAGCGGAAGCAGAGGGAATCGAAAAACCGGCGTTTATCGAAACGGCATATGAACCGCTTTCCTATGGCAGACTGGGGGATTTGGAATTTACCTTGTTGAAGGTGAAGCTGGTAACCGGTAAGACCCATCAAATCCGGGCGCATTTGTGTTCTGTGGGACATCCCATTGTGGGAGATGGAAAATATGGAAGAAAAAGTGTGAATGCAGTGCTGAAAAAGGAATTCGGATTACGGCATCAGCTTTTACACGCCGGAGAGATTGCTTTTCCCAAACAGGAGAAAGACTTACCGGAAAGACTGAAAGGCAGAATTTTTTATGCGGAATTACCGAAAGAATTTGCAAGAATAAAAAACAGGCTGTTTACGGAATAAAGGAAACAGCCAAAGTGGACAGGATAAAGGAGTTGGCTATGGCAACATGGAATTCCAGAGGTCTTCGGGGCTCCGGCTTCGAGGAGCTCATCAATATGACAAATGATATCTATGCGGAAAAATCACTGGCGCTGGTACAGAAGATTCCGACGCCCATTACCCCGATTGAGATTGACAAGGCAACCAGACATATCACCCTTGCCTATTTTGAGAAGGATTCCACGGTGGATTATATCGGGGTGGTACAGTCGGTGCCCATCTGTTTTGATGCTAAGGAGTGCCATACGGATACCTTTCCCATGCAGAATATTCATGAACACCAGTTAAGGTTTATGGAGAATTTTGAGAAGCAGGGGGGTGTCAGCTTTCTGTTAATCTATTTTACGGCAAGAAACGAATTTTATTACCTGCCTTTCCGGATATTGAAACAGTACGTGGAACGGATAAAGGACGGACATGCCAAAAACTTTAAATATGGTGAACTGGATGAAAAATATTTTATCAAACGGTCCGGAGCGGCGCTGGTGCATTATCTGGAAGCGCTGGACACGGATTTAGTGGAGCGGAAAGAAGATTAGACAAGGCGGTGCAGTCCATTAGAAAGAATGAGAAATGGAGGTATATCGAAATGAAATGCAGGATAAGAAAATGGAGGCTATCGGATGCAGGAAATTTGGCAGCGGCTCTTTCAAACAAAAAAATACAGGATAATCTTCGGGATGGCTTACCCTATCCGTATACAGAGCAGGATGGAATAGACTTTATTTCTGCTATGCTTTCCGCAGATAAAAACGATACATTTGCTTTTGCTATTACCGTAGATGACAAAGTGATTGGCAGTATTGGTGTATTTCGTCAGGGCAACATACACAGGCAGACCGCCGAGTTGGGATATTATATTGCTGAAGAATATTGGGGCAAAGGCATTATGACTGAAGCGGTAAAACAGATTTGCGATTATGTTTTTGCCAAGAGTGATATTATCCGTATTTATGCAGAGCCATTTGCATACAATACAGCTTCTTGTCGGGTATTGGAAAAGGCGGATTTTCAGTATGAGGGAACATTAAGAAATAATGCGGTGAAGAATGGAAAGGTGATTGATATGAAGATGTATGCAAAACTAAAGGAGCTGTTATGAGATTGAAAAAGTATAGGTTAGGTTTTGATATTTGTGGACTGCTATTATTCCTGCTTATGATGATTCCTAATTTTATTTGGTTTTCTGTTCCTGCGCCAAACGACGTGCTGAGAACAGAATCGGTTACCGTGAGGATGGATAGCATTGCTTCGGTGTGTCAGGTATTAATGGTTATTGCTCTTTGCATTTTTGTGAACAGAATGAGCAGCAAATTTCGCATTACACCCTTGATTATTGCTGTGATAATTTGCTGCTTATTATATTTTGTGAGTTGGATAAGCTATTATGCCGGTATAGTAAATACAGTGATTATATTGGGACTGACGATTTTTCCGTGTTTGGCGTTTATGTTTTTTGCCATTGATAGAAAGAATATGATAGCCCTTGTTCCGATTTCTGTTTTTACAGTCTGTCATTTGATTTATGGAATAGTCAATTTTATCATTTGATTGTGTGAGGCTCGATTCCCCTAAGGAAGACGGGCTTCTTTTTTTGAACAACCGGGCAGTAAAAATTGCAGAAAAACAGCAGAAAATTAAGGTTAGTATCGACTAACTCAAGGGATAATAATATCTATATCTGTATATTTTGATAAATAAGAAGAGGAAGCGGACGATGAAGTCAAGAAAAGGAAAAGCAACAAGTCTTATGAAATGCGGAAGCATGGTAATTCCTTTTGACAATATCATTGAGAAAGGGACAGACCTCTATAACCTGTATAACACGAATATCCATGAGAAAATCCACCTGCAGAAAATGACGAAAAAGGGCAAGGAAAGCAGTTGACAATATGGAAAATGCGTGATAGATTATAGGTAATGAAAAGCTTCAGTGCTTTTGCGGCGATAGAGAG
>JAMPFJ010000039.1 GCA_023664535.1 Bacteroidales bacterium | reverse complement strand
GAAAGCGTGCCTGCGTTGCTTTGTCTATATTGTACAACGGACGTTAGCAAAAACAAAGTTTCGCAATTACCTAGTTATTATTAGAATACAAGGAGTTAAACAAATGATAAAGGTTTTAGACCAGTCAACCGTCAATAAAATAGCCGCTGGCGAGGTGGTGGAACGTCCCTCCTCCGTGGTAAAGGAATTAGTGGAAAATGCGATAGATGCCGGTGCTACAGCTGTTACGATAGAAATTAAGGAAGGCGGCATGTCTTTTATCCGAATTACCGATAACGGCCAGGGAATTGAAAAAGAGGAGGTTCCTACAGCTTTTATCCGTCATGCCACCAGCAAAATTATGACCATTGAAGATTTGTTAGGGGTAAGCTCCTTGGGCTTCCGCGGTGAAGCGCTTGCCAGTATTGCAGCGGTATCCCAGGTGGAATGCATTACGAAAACCGCCCATGCACTGACGGGAATCCGGTATGAGATTCATGGAAGCAAGGAGATTGCCAGTGAGGAAATCGGCGCACCGACAGGAACCACCATTATTGTAAGGAATCTTTTTTATAATGTTCCGGCAAGAAAAAAGTTTTTAAAAACGGCAATGACGGAGGGAGGGTATATTACAGAGCTGATAACAAGGCTTTCTCTTTCCCATCCGGAAGTTTCCTTCAAATATATTATCAACGGAAGCAATAAAATTGCCACTTCCGGAAACGGTAAGCTTCAGGATGTTATTTACCATATCTACGGAAAAGACGTATCAAACAACCTGCTTCCGGTAAAGCGTTCGGCAGATGGGTTTGCGGTGGAGGGCTATATCGGTAAAGCTTATGTTTCCAAAGGCAACCGCAGCTTTGAGCACTATTTTGTAAATGGGAGATATATTCGGAATACTATTGTAACCAAGGCGATTGAGGAGGCATATAAATCCTTCGTGATGATTCATAAATTTCCGTTTACGGCTTTGCATTTTACGCTGGACAGTAATAAACTGGATGTCAATGTACATCCGACCAAAATGGAATTTAAGTATGCAGACGGAGAGCAGTTGTTTGCGTTTGTAAAAGACAGCGTCCGCCAGGCGCTGCTTCAGGAGGAAATGATTCAGGATGTTTCGCTAAAAACAGCAAAAGAAGAGCGGACAATCACGATTGAACAGCAAAGGAAGAGTACTTTACATGTACCGGAGCCCTTTGAACAGCAGGCTCGGGCAATGCGTTATCAGCAGGCGGCGGTCAGTGAAAAAGCAGCGGTTCGACGGGAGATACCCAAAAAAGAAGAAACCGTTTCCCAAGCGCCGGCAAAGCCTTCTTCAGATGAACAAAACAAAACGCTTAAACCGGTATCCCCACCGGCTGCGCAGGAAAAAAGGCTTACTGATGCGCCGGAATCCAAGATACCCGTATCTAAAATACCGGAATCCGAAATGCCGGTGTCAAAAATACCAGCAGCCGAAATACCGGCATCCCCGGATGTCCAGCTTTCATTTCCGGTGGAGCGGTTTATTTCCAAGGAAGCAAGAAAACGGCACCGTTTAATCGGACAGGTTTTTAAAACCTACTGGCTGATTGAGTATGACGAAAAATTATATGTGGTGGACCAGCATGCTGCACACGAAAAGGTAATGTTTGAACGGCTGATGAAGCAGCAGGAAGAAAAAAACGTGATTTCCCAGCAGGTTTTGCCGCCAAAGGTACTGCATTTAGACAGTATCGAGTATGAAACGGTTCTTCAGTACAGGGAATTGTTTGTGCAAACCGGTTTTGACTTTGAGGATTTCGGGGATGATTCTATTGTCATCCGTGCTATGCCCGATGACATTATGGGTGTAGATTCGCAGTATTTATTTGATGCACTGTTAAATGCACTGAAGGAGGGCGCCGGCAAAATCAGTCTTGATTTTTTTGTGGAAAAGCTTTCCGGTATGGCATGTAAAGCGGCAATCAAGGGGAATACGGAGATTACGACTATGGAGGCAGAGCGTCTGATTGAGGAAATGTTAACTTTGGATAATCCGTATAATTGTCCCCACGGAAGGCCAACGATGATTGCCCTGACCAAAAGCGAGCTGGAACGGAAATTTAAACGGATTCAGAATTGAACCGCTATGCGTAACGGCTTGCGTGCAGTGAAACCGGATGCCGGTATTTAGGAGGAAAAAGATGGAGACAGAAAAAAAACCGCTGATTATACTGACCGGTCCCACCGCAGTGGGAAAGACTGCATTATCCATCAAATTGGCAAAGGCTGTAGGCGGTGAAATTATTTCCGCCGATTCCATGCAGGTATACCGGTTTATGGATATCGGAACGGCAAAAATAAAGCCGGAGGAAATGCAGGGGGTTCCCCATTATCTGATTGATGTGCTGAAGCCCACGGAGGAATTTAATGTAGTCACTTTCCAGACTATGGCAAAACAGGCATTGCAGCGCATCTATGAAAAGGGAAGGATTCCCATTGTAGCAGGAGGAACGGGCTTTTATATCCGGGCGTTGCTTTATGACACCGACTTTGAAGAAACCGAAGAGAGCAGCTACCGCAAAGAACTGCTTGAATTTTACCGGGAAAACGGTGTCCATCTGCTGCATGAACGGTTACGGGAAATTGATGCGGTATCTTACCGTGAAATCCACGAGAACAACGTTAAACGGGTAATCCGGGCGCTGGAATTTTATCATGATACCGGATATCCCATTTCTGCGCATAACGAGGAGCAGCGCAGTAAGGAATCCCCGTATCGGTTTGCTTATTTTGTGCTGAACCATGACCGCGCCGTTTTGTATCGGCGCATTGAAGAGCGAATTGACCAAATGGTGGAAAACGGTCTGGTGGAAGAGGTAAAAATGCTTCTGGACTACGGCTGTACGCCGGGGATGGTATCCATGCAGGGTCTGGGCTATAAGGAAATCATTCCTTATCTTAACGGGGAATGTACATTGGAGGATGCCCTGTTCCGCTTAAAACGGGATACCAGACATTTTGCCAAGCGGCAGCTCACCTGGTTCCGGCGGGAAAAAGAGGTTACCTGGATAGAAAAAACCGCTTTTTCCACGGAGGATGAACTGCTTAATTTTATGCTTGACAAACTGAGCGAAAAGCATATTATTTCATGATGGGATAAATGTTACAAAATCGGGAGGAAAGAACATGCAGGACAATTTAGCTAAAGCATATGAAAAAATGGGGATATCGGAAAAGGTACTTTCTTTATGCCAGCAGATAGAAGCTTCCCTGACGGAGCGTTTTAAGGAAATCGATAAAGTTACCGAATACAATCAGTTAAAGGTGTTAGGCGCTATGCAGAAGCATCATCTGGCGGAAGTACATTTTGCCCCCACCACCGGTTATGGATATAACGATATCGGACGGGAAACACTAGAAAAGATATATGCGGATATCTTTGGCACGCAGGCGGCATTGGTCCGTTCCCAGATTACCTGCGGAACCCATGCGCTTTCCCTTGCCCTGTCTGCCAATTTAAGACCCGGGGATGAGCTGCTTTCCCCTGTTGGTAAGCCTTACGATACGATGGAGGAGATTATCGGAATAAGACCGTCTAGGGGTTCGCTTTCGGAATACGGGATAACTTACCGGCAGGTGGATTTATTGGAGGACGGTTCCTTTGACTATGACGCCATTAAGCAGGCGATTTCGGATAAGACAAAAATGGCAGCCATTCAGCGTTCCAAGGGATATCTGACCAGACCGACCTTCAGTGTGGAACAGATTGGAGAGTTAATCGCATTTATTAAGGCGGTTAACCCGGAGATTATCTGCATGGTAGATAACTGCTATGGCGAATTTGTCGAGACCACGGAGCCTTCCGACGCAGGGGCGGATATGGTGGTTGGCTCGCTGATTAAGAATCCCGGAGGCGGTCTTGCCCCGATTGGCGGCTATATCTGCGGAACGACGGAATGTGTGGAAAATGCATATTACCGGCTTACTGCTCCGGGACTGGGAGGGGAAGTTGGGGCAACCTTAGGGGTAAATAAGGATTTTTTCCAGGGATTGTTTAATGCACCCCAGGTGGTAAACGGAGCGTTGAAGGGCGCAATTTTTGCCGCCAATGTCTACGAACGCTTAGGCTTTTCCTGTGCGCCGAATGGCACGGAACCAAGGCATGACATTATTCAGGCGGTTACCTTCCACGACCCGGAAAAGGTCGTTGCTTTTTGTGAGGGAATCCAGTATGCGGCGCCGGTGGATTCCCACGTCACCCCTACTCCGTGGGCAATGCCGGGATACGACTGTGATGTGATTATGGCGGCAGGAGCCTTTATTTCCGGCGCATCCATTGAGCTTTCCGCCGACGCACCGATGCATGAGCCATATACGGTTTATTTCCAGGGAGGACTTTCTTACCATCATGCCAAATTCGGAATAATGAAATCCCTTGCCCAGCTGGAAAAAAAGGGACTGCTCAGAAACTTGTAGAATTTGGCTAAATATGTTATGATACTTCAATATGGATTTTAAGTATCTGAGATAAAGGAGTTTTTTAACGATGGCAGTTGGTAATTCGCATAAAAATAACTGGGTTTTAATAGTGATTCTGCTCTGTGGCATTGTATTAGGCGGCTATTTGGGAACCCTTGCTTCAAGAGTAAGCTTTTTAAGCTGGCTGGGCTATGGAAATACGTTTGGTCTTACTTCCCCGGTAGTTTTGGATTTGGGGATTCTGGTATTGACCTTTGGACTGACGATTACCATTAATATTGCAAGTATTATCGGTTTGATTATTGGTATTATCGTTTACCGCTTAATTTAGGCAGCATGACCAGTTAAAGGATGGTGAAAGAATGAATTTTCATGATAAAAAAGAAATACCACCAAAATACATCTATCTGCTTCTGGCATGTTTATGCTTTATTCTGTTGTTTTTTTCTGTTATTTTAGAGAACAGATTCTCACCGTTTAAGGCATTGACCAGTATGATTATTACCCCGATGCAGTCGGGAATCAATGAGGTGGGGACTTCCCTTTATAACCGGGTGACAAATAATAAAGAAAAACAGGCATTGATTGCAGAAAATAAAGAACTCTCTGAAAAGCTGGACGCCTATTCTGCCCAGATAAAGGTATTTGAGCAGGAAAGCTATGAGCTGAAGCGGCTGCAGGAGCTTTTGGGCTTAAAGGAGCAGTATGCCGACTATCGTACCGTCGGTGCCCGGGTGATTGCAACGGACTCGACAAACTGGTTCTATACCTTTGTCATCAACAAAGGAACAAAGGACGGGGTAAAGGTTGGCTGCAACATTTTAGCGGAAGGCGGACTTGCCGGAATTGTTACGGAGGTTGGCAGTGATTATGCCAAGGTTCGGGCGATTATTGATGACAACAGCAATGTCAGCGCCAATATTTCAGGAACCGAAACGCTCTGTACGGTAACCGGCGATTTGTCAACCATTAAGGAAGGGTATATTGACGTGGGTTACATCAACAAGTCCGACACGGTAGAAGAGGGCGCCGAGCTGGTGACCTCCCACGTGAGTGATAAATTTCTTCCGGGTCTGCTGATTGGCTATATAACGGAGGTTTCCATGGATGCCAACAATCTGACCAAATCGGCAAAATGTATACCGGTGGTAGATTTTAATAATCTGCAGGAGGTTTTGGTGGTATTGGATTTAAAAGCGGATTACCAGACGGATTCCAATAATAAGAATCTTTATGACAGCATTACCGATACGGAGGAAAATGCCGCATCCACCCAGGCGACGACCGCAGGCAGTGAAGAAGAGACGACCTCTTCGGAAACGACAACGGAGCGTGAGGAGGAAGGGACAACCGCTCCCGAGGAAGGCGGAAGCGGGGAGGATGCCGATACAGGGGAAAACGAGCCGGAGGAGGGCGAACCTTCGGAGGGCGGTGAGCCTTTGGAGGGGAGTAATCCTCCGGATAATCCGGACAATGGAGAATAAACATGAAACGTTGTATTACTATTGCAATTATTATAATTACATGCTTTTTGTTACAATCTACTGTCTTTCATTTTTTTGAATTATCCGGTGTGGTGCCCAATTTACTGTTGATTGTAACCATGTCCTTCGGATTGATGCGGGGCAGAAAAGAGGGAATGCTGGTGGGTTTTTTTTCCGGTCTTCTGATTGATATATTTTTCGGCAGTGTATTAGGGCCATATGCGTTTATTTATATGACGCTGGGTTATGGAAACGGTTTCTTTCATCGGATTTATTATGTGGAGGATGTTCTGCTGCCGATGCTAATGATTACCTTAAATGATTTCCTCTATAATGTGATTATTTACATTGTCTATTTCCTGTTGCGGAATAAGCTTCATTTTCCGGATTATCTGATGCAGATAATTCTGCCGGAGATGATTTATACCATATTGATTACCCTGTTTTTCTATAAACTGCTGGTAAAAATCAATCTACGTTTAAAGAAAGTAAAAGAGGCGGAATAAAATGATAAAAGAACTGTTACATGCGATGAAGGAGTATATTATTGAATACATTTCCCATCGCCTGTTTATCCTATCTGTTGTAATATTTGTTCTCTTTGCCATGCTGATTGGACGGCTGTTCAGGCTTCAGATTGTCGAGGGGGAAACCCATCTGGACAATTTTACCTACAAATCCAAGAAAACGCTGACGGATGAAGCGGCAAGGGGAAACATCTATGACTGTAACGGTAAGCTGCTTGCCTATAATCAGCTTGCCTATTCCGTGACCTTTGAAAACAGTAATAAATTAACAGAGGTAGCTTCGGACAACCATGTCTCCGAAAATGAATTAAAAAATGTCATTGTAGACAAAACCATCCGGATTCTTGAGCGGAACGGGGACAGTATAAGCGTTGATTTTCCGATTGTTTACCGGGACGGCTTGTTGCGCTATAACACGATTTCCGATGCGGAACGCTTACGCTTTATCGCTGAAGTATACGGGGAATCCAGTGCGGATGACCTTACCGAAGAGCAGCAGCATTATACGGCACAGCAGGTTTTTGATTATCTTGCCGGTGAAAAACGGTTCAATATTTCCGCCGATTATTCCACCAGGGAAGCCTTAAAAATAATGAGTGTGCGCTATGCGTTATGGCTTAACCGTTTCCAGCAGTATATTTCGGTTACCATTGCCATGGATATCAGCGACCGGAGCGTTGCCGAATTAAATGAAAACAGTTCGGAGCTTCTGGGCATTGACGTTATTGTGGATTCCATGCGGGTATATAACGATTCCAAATATTTTGCCCACATTATCGGCTATATCGGTGCGATTTCTACCGATGAAATGAAGACCCATAACGAAAATCTGTCGGAAAAGAACCAGTACAGCAGCAATGATATGATTGGTAAAACGGGGCTTGAACAAAAATACGAAAGAACACTCCGGGGAACCAACGGTATCGAGGAAATTTATGTCGATAACCTGGGAAAAATTATTGAGCGGAATAAGCAGGAGGACTCGGTTGCGGGAGAGGATATCTATCTTACCATTGACTCCGATTTGCAAAAATACTGCTATGATACGCTGGAAAAGGAAATCGCCAGCGTACTGCTTGCCCATATTACTGACGAAGTGGTAGATGAGGAAAAGAATCCGGAAAAGAGCATCCCGATAGCGGATGTGTATTATGCGCTGTTTGACAATAATGCGCTGGATATCACCCATCTGGCTGCAGAGGATGCCGGTGCCTACGAAACTACAGTGAATAATACGTTAAATTCCACCAGAGAGTATGTGTTATCCCGTATTCAGCGTATCTTGTTAACGGAAAATACGGCGATGAACAATCTGGATAATGAAAATACCGCATATATGGAGTATATCTATTCCTGCCTGGCGTCGAATAACATTTATGACACAAAAAAAATCGAAAGCACGGATGAAACCTATAAAGAGTATGTTGCCGGAAATATATCATTAGGTACATTTTTACAATATGCCATCAATCAGGGGGCAATCGATATTTCTCCCTTTGAGTTGTCCAGTGATTATTATGATTCGCAGGAGGTGTATACCGCCCTTGTAGACTATGTGACGGATATTCTTTCCAAGGATACGGAATTCGACAAACTAATCATGAAATATATGATAAAATCCGGTAATGTAAACGGTGTACAGATTATCCATATCCTGTTTGAGCAGGGTGTTCTGGATAGAGAAGAGGATAAGGATTATACGGATTTTATGTCCGGAAAGCTGTCCGATTACCGGTTTATCCGCAGAAAGATTAGCAATCTGGATATTACGCCGGCACAGCTGGCGCTGGACCCCTGCGAGGGCTCCGTTGTCGTTGCCGATGTCAATACCGGAGAAATTCTTGCCATGGTAAGTTATCCAAGCTATGACAATAACCTGCTGACCAATTCCGTTGATTCCGAATACTATACGAAGCTGCTGATGGACAAGACAAAGCCGTTATATAACCGGGCAACGCAGCAGAGAACAGCTCCCGGCTCCATATATAAAATGCTGACCACCATTGCGGCGGTGGAAGAGAATGCCATTGATTTGGACACGATGATAGAAGACGAGGGTTCCTTTGTCAAGGAGGACCCGCCGCCAAAATGCTGGATTTATCCGGGAAATCACGGAACAATCGGTATTGAGGAAGCGTTGGAGGTATCCTGCAACTACTTTTTTTATGAGGTAGGCTATCGTCTGGGTGGCGGAGAAAATCATTTTTCCGATGCAGACGGATTGTCCAAGCTTTCCAAATATGCAGCGTTATTCGGTTTGGACACGAATTCGGGAATTGAATTAGATGAAATCTCACCGAAGGTATCGGATGAATCCATTGTGCGAAGCGCAATCGGACAGGGTACGAATTCCTATACCCCGACACAGCTTTCCCGTTATGTGACAACTCTGGCAACAAGCGGAACCTGTTATGATTTAAGCATAATTAAAGAAATCAAAAATCTGGAGGGAAAGACCACCTATAAAAATCCACACAATGTACATGATACGGTGGATATTCATTCTTCCCTGTGGAACACTGTGCACAACGGTATGCGCAGGGTTTTGGAGAACCATACTCCGGAGGAAATGTTAATTAACCAGATTGATGTAAAGGTTGCCGGTAAAACGGGTACGGCGGAGGAAAATCTTGCCAGACCTGCCCATGCGCTGTTTGTCTCCTATGCGCCTTTTAACCGGCCGGAGATTTCGGTAACTACGGTTATCCCTTACGGTTATTCCTCCGGTAATGCGGAAGAGCTGGCAGGCTTCATTTATGCCTATTATTTTGACCCTGAAAAACTGGAAAATGCATCAATAACGGGTAATGTCAATATGATTGACTAATCGGAACGCTTGCTGTTTTTTTCCTTTTGTTATATAGTAATCGAGGTAGTTTTATGAAAAATTCAGTTATCATTAAAGGAAATCGATATGGGATTTCCGTCGTATTGAATAGCGATTTGGAATTTTCAACGCTGTTGCAGGATTTGGCGGCAAAGCTTAAGGTTGCGGAAGAATTTTTTAACAGCGACGCCCCTCTTGCCGTTACCTTTGAAGGGCGGGTACTGTCAAATGAGGAACTGGACCAGCTTCTTTTTGTAATACAGAATAATTCCAAACTGAACATTCAGTACGTTATGGATAAAAACAGTGAGTTGGAAGCCACTTTTTTTGATATTATCCAATCCGCACAGGGGCAGGAGGAAGCGCAGGAGGTTCCGGCAGAACAAAGGGCGCCTGCGGCAGAAGAACAGATGCCGGAGGCAGCGGAGAATTTTTCCATGACGGAGGATAATGAAGTAAAACCGCCTGTTCAACCGGTTGTCCGGCAAAAGATGTCTGCATCGGCAGACAGCTTGGGAATGTTTTATAAGGGAACCCTGCGTTCCGGACAGACGCTGGAATCCCAGGAATCTCTGATTATTATTGGGGATGTCAATCCGGGGGCGGCTGTAATTGCCGGCGGGAATATTATTATTATCGGTGCATTAAAGGGAAGCGTGGCGGCAGGCTCCGACGGAAACCGGAATGCCTTTGTCATGGCGTTGTCCATGGACCCGATACAGATACAGATTGCCGATATCATTGCCAGGCGGGCAGATAAAAATACAAGGGAAAAATCTCCGAAGGAAACCATGATTGCTACGGTAATCAACGAGCAGATTTGTATTGAATCGGTGTCCAAAGCGGCAATTCAGGATATTCAATTTTAAAATTAAAATAATGGAGGATAAAAGATGAGTGAAGTAATCGTAATTACATCCGGAAAAGGAGGCGTTGGAAAAACAACGACAACGGCAAATGTGGGGACCGGATTAGCTAAACTGGATAAAAAGGTGGTTCTAATCGACACAGATATCGGATTGCGTAATCTGGACGTCGTTATGGGATTGGAAAACCGGATTGTCTATAATCTTGTGGACGTGGTAGACGGAAACTGCCGATATAAACAGGCGTTGATAAAGGATAAAACCTATCCGAATCTGTTTTTACTGCCGTCTGCACAGACCAAAGATAAAACCTCGGTCACTCCGGAGCAGATGAAGAAGCTGGTGGAGGAACTGAAAAAGGAATTTGACTACATTATTCTGGATTGTCCGGCGGGAATCGAGCAGGGCTTTAAGAATGCGATTGCGGCGGCAGACCGGGCATTGATTGTAACAACGCCGGAGGTATCCGCTATCCGTGATGCCGACCGGATTATCGGGCTGCTGGAGGCAAACGATATTAAAAAGACTGACCTTATTGTCAACCGAATCCGCATGGATATGGTGAAACGGGG
This sequence comes from Bacteroidales bacterium, assembly GCA_023664535.1. Taxonomy (GTDB): domain Bacteria; phylum Bacillota; class Clostridia; order Lachnospirales; family Lachnospiraceae; genus CAG-590. Next base: position 11,891 of record JAMPFJ010000039.1, on the reverse strand, counting down.
AGAAATGATGTCCATTGAGGACGTGGTGGAAATTCTCGCCATTGATTTAATCGGTGCCGTGCCGGATGATGAAAATATTGTTATTTCCACCAACCAGGGACAGCCGCTGGTTGGCGACAATTCACTGGCCGGCAAAGCATATTTTAATATTTGTAAACGGGTTATGGGAGAAGAAGTGGAGTACCTGGATTTGAACGATTCCGGATTTTTTAAGAAGCTTTCCCAATTCTTTAAAAAATCTAACTAAGGAGATAGGAGCGATATTATGGGATTATTTGATTTATTTAACAAGAAAAAATCTTCCGGTGACTATGCGAAAGACCGTTTAAAGTTATTACTGGTATCCGACCGTGCAAACTGTTCGCCGGATGTAATGGAACAAATTAAAAATGATATTATCGAAGTCATTTCCCGCTATATGGAAATTGACGCTGCAGGGCTGGATATCCAGATTACCCAGACTGAATCGGAGGGGGGAAACGGTACCGTTCCTGCGCTCTATGCCAATATCCCCATTAAGGATATGAAAGCAAAATCCGTAAAATAGCCGAGGTACATAGGAGAATGTGATGCTGGAAAATTATCGATTGCGCAATTATAATTTCAAATTGGTTATTCTGGTCGTTTTTGCCGCTGTTTTTGGTACAGTAATGATAAATAGTGCAGACAGCTCTTATCTTCGGAAACAGGTTTTCGGCGTGGTAATCTGCATGACAGGCTTAGTGGTGTTATCTTTAATCGACTATAAATTTATCCGTAAATTTCACGTTATCCTATATGGAATTAATGTGGTACTCCTGCTGGCGGTAGTTCTTTTCGGAAGCTCTGCAAACGGCGCAACAAGATGGCTCGGTTCATCGGAGGTAATTACGGTACAGCCCTCAGAGTTTACCAAAATTTTTATGATTATCTGTGCGGCGCATTTTCTGTCAGAGCACAAGGATTCCATCAATACGGTAAAAACCCTGGTTAAATATGCTGTCCTTTGCGCAATTCCGCTAATTTTAATTTTGATGCAGCCGGATTTGTCAACGACCATTGATATTTTTATTATTTTATTCGTCATGGTTTTTGTAGCAGGGCTGAGCTATAAAATTATTGCCGTTGCGGTTCTTTGCATGATTCCTCTGGCAGGAAGCTTTTTGTGGTATATTCAACAGCCTAATCCCTTATTTTTTAAGGATTACCAGATACAGCGAATCCTTGCTTTTCTCTATCCTGATGACTATACCTCTACCACGCAGTACCAGCAGGATAATTCGGTTATGGCAATCGGTTCCGGTCAGTTGTTTGGCAAAGGGCTTAACAGCTCCACACTGGCTACGGTTAAGGATGCCAATTTGATTTCCGAGCAGCAGACCGATTTCATTTTTTCGGTTATCGGAGAGGAATTAGGCTTTGTCGGAAGCACACTTATTATTGTCATTCTGGGGCTGATTGTGGTACAATGTATAAAGACTGCGAGAAAAGCAAATGATGATTGCGGAATGCTGATTGCCACCGGTGTAGCTACCCTGATTGGCTTTCAGACATTTATCAATATCGGCGTCGCCACATCGTTGTTACCAAATACCGGTATACCACTGCCCTTTATTAGTTATGGATTGTCTTCATTGGTTAGTTCCTGTGCTGCTATCGGATTAGTGCTGAATGTATCGTTACAACGTAGAAAATACTAGATTTTGGAGGGGAATATCATGAATATTGGGTTAATTGCACATGATGCGAAAAAGAAGCTGATGCAGAATTTCTGTATTGCCTATCGCGGAATATTGAGTAAACATGAACTCTTTGCAACAGGCACTACCGGACGGCTTGTTGAAGAAGTGACGAATCTGACCGTACATAAATATCTTGCCGGTCATTTAGGCGGAGAGCAGCAGATGGGCTCGGAAATAGAGAATAACCATATTGATATGGTGATTTTCTTGCGGGACCCCCAGACCCCGAAATCCCATGAGCCGGATATCAATAATATTTTTATGCTGTGCGACGTACATAATATTCCGCTGGCAACAAATCTGGCGACGGCGGAGTTATTGATTAAAGCTTTAGAGCGAGGAGACCTGGATTGGCGTGAAATGTTTAAATGACAAAAAAAAGAAAGTATTAATTTTTATTTTGGCAACAGCGTTAACGGCATCACTGTTAACAGGGTGCGGCAGCTTTGATGCCTATGATATGGAGGAGCCCCTGCACATTTCCTCTACTGTGAATCTGCCGATTGTAAGACCCTCCGGGCTTGCCGATGAAAATGTCGTTATTCCTTATGACGCCTATGTCTTTGACGATTCGGATTATGAATACGAGGCGGGGCTGTTAATCAATCAGACGCAAAATTCCGTCATTCGTGCGGTAAATCCTCATAAAAGGATATATCCTGCAAGTATGACAAAAATTCTTACCGCCATTGTCGTAATGGACGCAGTGGACAACGGACAGATTTCCCTTAACGACACTGTGGTTATCCGGAAGGAGATTGAATTTAACGAGGACAATGTGACTGCACTGGGACTGGAACCGGGAGATTATATTACGGTAAACGAGCTGCTCTATGGTCTGCTGGTATCCTCATATAACGACTGTGCGATAGCACTTGCCCGGTACGTTGCCGGCTCCGTAAAGGACTTTGTTGCTCTAATGAATGACAAGGCGGCATTGCTTGGCGCAACAAATTCCCATTTTGTCAATCCTCATGGGCTGCATGATAATAACCACTATACCACGCCCTATGATTTATATCTGATTTTCAAAGAATTTTTAAAGCGGGATACTCTGGTAAAGATTGACAGTAACAGTACCTATCTGCTGACGCTTTATCGTGATTCCGAAAAGCTTCAATTCGAGATAACCGCAACCAACGCTTATTTATCCAATTCCGTTGAAATGCCTACAGGCTACCACATTACCGGCTGGAAAACCGGGACGACGGAAAAAGCGGGCTGCTGTATTATTCTGGAATTTGTAAATGATGAATCCAACGAAGAATATATCTGTCTTGTATCTAATGCGGCGGACCATGAAATGCTATATCAGAATGTCGGCGACATGTTAAAAGAAATCTATTAACGGACAAACTATCCGTTACTTGACCAATAAGGAGGAACCGGAAATGATTGAATTAGTAGTAGGAGAAAAGGGTAAGGGCAAGACAAAAATACTGATGGCAAAAGCCAATAACGACATCAAGATAACCGGAGGGAATATCGTTTATCTGGACAGAAACAATAAGCATATGTATGAATTGAGCAACCGTGTCCGTTTAATCAATCTTCCGGAATATAATATTCATTCGGCGGATATGTTTATCGGTTTCATCTATGGTATCGCCTCTCAGGACTGCGATTTAGACAGAATATTTTTAGATAATTTTATGTCCATTGCCTTTGTGGATTCGGTTCCGGAGGTGGAAGCTTTAATCAGAGAGCTCAACGTCATTTCCGATAAATTTGAAATTGATTTTACGATTGGAATATCCATGAAAAAAGAGGATTTATCCCCGTATCTTCAGGAGCTTGTGTCTGTTGCCCTGTAATAAATAAACTTAAAACTGCCGCAGTCCGTCTTTCATCAGTCTGCGGCAGTTTTTAATCTTTAATAAGGGGATACGTTAACTTAATACCTCACTGTTCATGCGTCCGTAGTAAGAAATGGCATATAAACCGCCGATGCCGACTACCGCATAAATGATTCTGGTAAGTATGGACATTTGTCCAAAAAGAGTGCTGACAAGGTCAAAATCAAAAAAACCGATTAATCCCCAGTTGATTGCTCCAATCAAGACAAAAGTTAATACTGTGTAATCTAATGCTTTCATATTATTCTCCTTTCCGTATGGATATTCATCCATTTGAATACTAATATTCTTTGAATATTACAGAAAAATTATACATAAATATTGTAGTTATTTTGCAAAAATGATACAATAGATTGATGTTACTTAGGAGGTGGCTGTTTTGAGGGAGCGGAACCGGTTTCGTTATTCCAATCAATTTCAACTCAATATCGGTACAATTATTTTTATTATCATTTTTCTTTATGTGTTAATCTGTGTTGTCACCTCGCTGCAAAAGGAAAACCTTTCGATTTACGAAGTACAGAACAGCTATATTGATACCAATATCAATACCACTGCCCTGATTGTCCGCGAAGAGACGCTGGTAACGGCGGAAAGCTCGGGTTATGTCAGCTATTATGTCCGGGACGGAGAAAAAATCGGGAAGAATAAGACCATTTACACCGTTGATGAAACAGGAAGCGTTTACGAAAAAATTAAAGATGCCGATACGGATGCCCTGTCCATGTCTAATGAAGGATTAGCGGAGGTGCGTACCAGGATTTCCAATTTTGAAAATTATTTTGATTATTCTGACTTTTCGGAGGTATATAATTTTCGGTATGATATTGAAAATGCGGTTTTGGAGCTGACAAATGAAGCGATGATTGAACAGCTTACTTGCCTGGACGATAATACGGTAAGCTCGTCAACATACAAAAAGGTTAGTACGAAGGAAGCCGGCATCATCACTTATTATCAGGATGGATATGAGGATTTTGATGTACATAATTTCAAGGCGGATGATGTCGATAAGAGTACATATAAGAAAACCACATTGAAAACAGGGGAAATCATCAACCAGGGGGAACCGGTTTACAAGCTGATTACTTCGGAAAACTGGTATCTGGTTGCTCCGGTTTCCGAGAGTGAAGCCAATTCCCTAAAGGATAATCAGACGGTCAGAATTAATATCCATAACAGTTCAAAAAACATTACCTGTAATTTTGAACTGACCAAAAAAGGTAACGCCAGCTTTATTATTATTTCCTTAAATCAGCAGATGGTAAATTATATTAACAGCCGTTACATTGATATCGTTATTTTAATGGACCAGAACAACGGATTGAAAATCCCGAATACATCCATTACCGAAAAAGAAGTGTATAAAATTCCCACTTCCTATCTGTCGAAAGGGTCGGATTCCACCGCTGAAGATTTTGTCAATATTAAGAAGCTGGATGAAAACGGCGAGGTTACCATTAAGCAGATTGCTCCGGACATTTATAAACGGGATGAGAATTTTTGCTTTGTGGACCCTAACGATTTTAAGGCAGAGGATGTTCTGGTAAATACGGATACGAATGAAACCCGGGCAGTGTCCGGATTAGAGACAGCTACGGTAAACGGAGTATTCTGCGTCAACCAGGGTGTTGCTGCGTTTCGCTATATCGACATCCATTACCAGGATGATGAATATACCATTGTCAATGCCGACGTGCCCTATAGCATTGCATGGTACGACCGGATTGTCTTAAATCAGTCTATGGTTAAAGAAAATCAAATTATTAAATAAAAGAGGTGTTTTACTTGTTAAAGGAAAATTACAATACGGTAAAAGAGCAGATTGCCGAGACCGCTTTACGATGCGGGAGGGACCCTTCGGAAATTACGCTGATAGCGGTAAGCAAAACAAAACCGTTGTCGGATATTGAGGAACTGATTCAGATTGGCGTAGAGGAATTTGGCGAAAATAAGGTGCAGGAGTTATGTGATAAATATGAACACGTTTCCCGGCCTGTGCATTTCCATTTAATCGGTCATTTACAGACGAACAAGGTAAAATATATTGTGGATAAGGCATGTCTGATTCATTCTGTTGATTCCGTCAGACTGGCAAAGGAAATACAAAAAGAAGCGGCTAAGAAAAAGGTAACGGCGCAGATTTTAATTGAAGTAAATGTTGCCAAAGAGGAAAGCAAATTCGGGCTGCAAACGGAAGAAGTGCTTCCTTTTATTGAAGAAATTGCCGGATATTCCAATATTCATGTCAACGGATTGATGACAATCGCCCCGTTTGTCGAAAATCCGGAAGAAAATAGGAATTATTTCCGTGCTTTAAAGCAATTATCACTTGACATAATATCCAAAAACATTGATAATATTGATATGAATGTCTTATCTATGGGTATGACAAATGATTATAAGGTTGCGGTCGAAGAAGGCGCAACGATGGTGCGGGTTGGGACAGCCATATTTGGAGCTCGCAACTATACAGTATAAAGGAGAGTTATCATGGCAAAAAGCGGAGTAAGTAAATTTATGGATTTTCTAAAGCTTTCTGATCCGGAAGAAGATTTTGATGATGATTTGTTTGATGATGAGGATGAAGACGATTATTATGAGCCGCCTAAACGGAAAGTGAAAGAAAGACCGGCAAAGTCATACCAGGAAGAAGACGATGATGAGGACGAATACATAGCGAGAAGGCAAAAGGCAAAACCGGCTAAGGTGACGGGTCCAAGCAAATTAGTAGCCATTAACAGTCGCAACAATAATAGGAGTAGTAATCAAGTGCATGTAATTAAACCACAGGAATTTAATGAAGCTCAGGAAGTAACGGATTATTTAAAAGAAGGCAGGACCATCGTCATCAATATGGAGGGCATTGAAGTACACGCCGCACAGAGAATTATTGATTTTATCGGCGGTGCATGCTATGCGCTGGACGGTTCGTTACAGGCTATTTCAGCCAATATCTTTATTGCGGCACCAAGAAATATTGATGTGACTGGTGATTTACGTAATGAAATATTAAATGATTCAACTTTAGCACCTGAATTAAGTGCATTTTAATCATTATTGGGGAATGGATTAGGGTAGGAGGAGATGTGAATGTTAACACCGGTAGATGTTCAAAATAAGGTTTTTAAAGGGGGAATAGGTTTCGATAAGAAGGATGTCGAAACGTTTATGTCTGAACTGTCTTCTGATTATGAACAGCTTTATCGTTCAAATGTCGAGCTAAAGGATAAAGTAACCACATTGGATGAGAGTCTTCAGCATTACCGCTCCATTGAAGATTCTATGCAGAAAGCGCTGACCTTATCGGAAAAAACCGCAGAGGAAACGATAAATGCTGCAAATGACAAGGCGCGCCAAATCAATACGGAGGCAGAAAAAAAGGCGGAGTCTATATTGGAGGATGCCAAAAACGAGCTGGAAGAAACAAAGAATGAGATATACCGTTTACAGCAGCAGCATGCGAAATTTAAGAAACAGTTTACCTATGTTTTGGAGTCCCAGTTAAAAATTATGGATGGGGAAATGGTTGATATTGACCTTGGTGAAGATTTCCAGCCATCAGGATACGGAGAGGCGGGATTCGGAAGCTTTTCCGGGGGAGGTCTTGGACAGGATGGTCTGGGTACTCTTGGCGGTGGCGGCGGTTATGTCGGAAGTGATGGCGGGCATGAGCGTACAAGCCAGGACCCTACCTTCAGTCATGGTACAACCCTTAATATGGACCCCTTTGCCGATGCGGCAAACGGCGGACGCTTCAGCAGACAGACCGGTGGGGCATACAACGGGAAATCCGGTAATAAATCCCGTCCGGCAAATAAAGCAGCATCCGGTAAAAAGGATAATAAATCTTCTCTTAATATGAAGAGTCCGGCTAAGGGAGATACAAAGGTTAAACGGAATTTTGCTTCCACAGCAGGAAATCCAACTGCTGAACCGGCTAAGGCAGCGCCGGGCGGAACGGTAAAGGAACAGCAGGCGGCAGGACAGGCGCAAGCTGCGCCAAAACCGCAGAAGGCTCCTGTTAACGCAGCGCCGAAAGCGCAGCCGGTACAAAATGTACAACCGGCACAAAATGCACAGCCGGCACAGAAGGCACAGCCGGCACAAAATGCACAGCCGGTACAAAGTGCACAGCCGGCACAGAAAGCACAGCCAGTACAAAGTGCACAGCCGGTACATAATGCACAACCATCGACAGTACAGCCGGAACCGATAAAGGTACAGCTTTCCGTAAAACCCGTTACGGAAAAGCCGAAGGCACAGACCAGTGGGACTGGCGCAGAGCAGGCAGCGGTTAAGCAGACAGCGGTTTATCCGGAGGAATCGAAAAAGGATGATACGGTGACACAGGTCAGCGGCGAGGTAGAGGATAAGATTAATGAAGCAACGATGTTAGATTCCGAGGATAACTATACCACAGGCTTTGATTTTGTCAGTGAGGAAGATTCCGATAACCAGACTGCATACGCTAACCAGAATACCTCATTTTCATCTGATGATGAGGCGGCGGTAACCGGAGAGGTCGAAGATAAGATTAATGAAGCAACGATGTTAGATTCCGAAGATAACTATACAACGGGCTTTGATTTTGTCAGTGAAGAATCAGAAGACACATTTTCAGCAGATTCTTTCACGGAAGAGGACAGTGACACCTATTCCGGTGAAGTGGAGGATAAAATTAATGAGGCAACGATGTTAGATTCTGAGGATAATTATAGTGACGGATTTGACTTTGTTGTAGGTAATGAAGATAACGAAGAGGGAATTCCGACTATCCTTCAAAATTCCTTTTCCGGACAAGGCGGTTTGGGTACACAACAGGGCGGTTTAAACATTGACCCATTCGGTACCGGAAACGATGATGTTTTTGAAGGAGATGTGGAAGAAAACCCTAAACCGTCAAACTTAATCGGAAATGCGGATGATGAGGAAGATGGTTTTAATTTCCTGTAGATTTTGCAGCAGCGGAATCAATGTCTATAAAGGACAAAAGTAAACTTCTTCGCATTAAGGAAAATTTGATGGCTGCTGTTTAGAACGCAGCCATCATGGAAATAAAGGATAACAGAGACATGTCGCATAACATTACAGACACACCGAATAATCATATAAATGGGGAAAAGAAATTAATTGCAGGGAAAATTTTACCTGCAATTCTTTCTTTTCTTGTTTTAGTTTCACTTGACCAGTTTACCAAATACCTGGTTGACCATCATATGGCATTATATGATTCCATTCCCCTGGTTAAAGATTTGTTTGAACTGCATTATATCCGGAATTACGGCGCTGCATGGGGCTTATTACAGAACAAACAGCTCCTGTTTTATCTGTGTACAGTTTTTGTCTGTATTGCCGGTATTTTTCTCTATATCCGTTGCAGTAAGCTTCAGGCATATCAGGATATTCAATTACTGATTGTTTTGATTTTGTCCGGAGCTGTCGGAAATTTTATTGACCGGATTCGATTCAAATATGTGATTGATTTTCTGTATTTCAAATTGATTGATTTTCCTGTTTTTAATATTGCCGATTGTTACGTGACAATCGGGTTTATTTTGATGATTATTTTGTTATTTTTTAAATATGGGGAAGAGGATTTGGAAAAGCTGTTATCGTTAACATATGAAAAAAGCGATAAAACAGGTCATCAGGAAAAGAGGTGACACAGAGATGAACTATAATTTAGAATATCCGGAACGGAGTGCGGAACGCATTGATAAATATATCTGTGAACAGCTTCCGGATTTATCCAGGTCTTATCTTCAGCAGTTAATTAAACGCGGGCAGGTAACCGTCAACGGAAAAAGATGTAAAGCCAATTATCCGTGCAAACCGGGAGACAGTATTGTATTGGAGTATGAAGAACCGCAGGAATTAGATGTTGTCGCTGAAAATATTCCGCTGGATATTCTGTATGAAGATGAATCCGTTATCTTAATCAATAAACCGAAGAATATGGTGGTACATCCGGCGGCAGGACACTATACCGGAACGTTAGTCAATGCATTATTATACCACTGCAAAGATTCCCTTTCTTCAATTAACGGGGTAATCCGTCCGGGAATTGTACACCGGATTGACCGGAATACCACCGGTATTTTAGTGGTTTGTAAAAATGATATGGCACATAAATATATAGCAGAACAGCTAAAGGAGCATTCCATTACCAGAACATATCACGCTATCTGTTACGGAACCTTTCGGCAGACGGAGGGAACAATCAACGCTCCGATTGGCAGACATCCTGTTGACCGGAAAAAAATGGCGGTTAACCATAAAAATGGAAGAGAAGCAATCACCCATTACAGGGTTTTACAAACACTGAAGGAAAATTTTTCCTATATTGAATGCACGCTGGAAACCGGACGAACACATCAAATCCGTGTCCATATGGCATCCATTGGACACCCTTTGCTGGGCGACGATGTATACGGACCGAAAAATCCCGGAATAAAAGGTCTGGAGGGGCAGACCCTGCATGCAAAAACATTGGGCTTTATCCATCCGGAGACCGGAAAAAGGGTAGAATTTGATTCTGAGCTTCCTGAATATTTTCAACAGCTGCTAAAAAAATTGAGCTGAACTTGTCCCGGATATATCCTTTTAAGCAATCCGCAAAAGCAGCTGCCAATTATATTTCTTATTTTTCCGGATGTTCTCTTAAGGTAACGGCGTCCTTTGCCTTCATTCGTTGCCATTCGTCCACATCTGCATAGTGTTTTTTTGTCGTATTAACGTCTTTATGCCCAAGTACATCGGCAACCAGATAAATATCGGAGGTTTGCTGGTAAAGCGATGTACCGTAAGTACTCCGAAGCTTATGGGGTGTGATTTTTTTCAGCGGAGTAGTAATTTGTGCATATTTTTTAACCATATTTTCCACACTGCGGACAGAAATGCGTTTGCGCTGTGAACTTAGGAATAAGGCGTTTTCATGTCCCTCCTTTGTTACAACCTTTTCCCGTTCCTCAAGATATGCCAGTAACGCATCACGAGCTTCCTCACCGAAATAGACATATGCCTCATATCCGCCTTTGCGGACAATTTTAATCCGGTCATAATCAAAATCCACATCGTGAATATCCAGTCCGACACATTCGGATACCCGAATACCGGTTCCTAACATTAGTGTCAGCAGAGCAAGGTCCCTGGTTTTTGTTTTTTCATGGTATGCCTGCTGATGGTCTGACAATTTGTTTCCGTATTCTACATTATCTAAAAACTGAGCGACCTCATTGGCATCCATACGGACGATTGCTTTATCATGGATTGCCGGCATGTCCACAATAAGCGTCGGATTTGCGTGAATTTTCTTATTTTTATATAGGTAAGAAAAAAACACTCTTAAGGATGATAATTTTCGTTTGAGCGCACGTTCACTGTTGGTGAACTGCCTGCCGTCCTTATCATAGACCTTCAGATAATCCAGATATTCCTCTATGTCCTCTGATTCAAGCTTATCGATTACCTCTAAGGAGATATCTGCAGGAGCTTTCCCCCGCAGAGCCGGATTTGTATCGCATAAAAAGGCAAAAAAGGTCTTTAAATCCCTGGCATATCCAAGCCTGGTTCTGGGCGCTTTGGTATATTCAATGGCGCGAAAAAAGTTAGATACATATTTGGGCATATCTTGAAGGATATTCCGCATTAGTAAAACATTATGAATTTCTTCTTCCTGGTGATACGTTTTATTTGCCATAATTATTTTTCCTTTCGAAGAGGGTTATTGGTTGTTGGTTGTTGGTTGTTGGTTGTCATCAAATTATCCATTATGTGCAAATACCTTTGACCTTTGATTTTGATATTCCCTTTACTGGAATCAAAATGTTTTACCAATTCATTTTATTTGTCAGTATAAATTTGCGTTTTGGCAGTTTATGGGATAAGGGTAAATTGTATTAAGGATTATATAATTATACCATATATAGGAAAAAACTGCAATCTTTTTTCGTTAAACTATGGTTTTGCGAATAGTTTGATGTTCATTGCGTCATTATCTCTTCTCTTCACCTGTCGGTTTCCCGGTTTAAGCAAGCGGGGGGTTTCCAAATTCAAACCCTTTTCGTCGGTACAAAGAATCGTGGACAGTTTCCGTTTCGACCAATTCAAAACCTTTTTTTTTCACTTCATTACACTTAATAAGTTTATATGAATTTCCAAGCTTTTTTAAATAAGCATAATCACGATAGCTCATTTCTGTACAAAGAATAAAATCACCCCTTTTTTTGAAATTCTGTAAAATGGCAGAAAAATGATACTAAGTCAAGTCTATATATATATATTATATACAGGACGCAAATTTACACAGTCT
>JAMPFJ010000038.1 GCA_023664535.1 Bacteroidales bacterium | reverse complement strand
ATCATAGAAGACCAGTTATTTCTCTAATTTACAGAAAAAGTTTCACAGACTCTATTTAGGAGATAAAATACTTAACATGGCAATACTCATTTATAAGGGACACTGTATTTTTCATAATTTCAATCTCCCTCGGATTGACCGGCTTATGAATAACATAATTGTGAGATTAAAATAGCAAAGCGCAATATCGCCTGGTCTTTGCGCTGCCATAATAAGGTCTTCTGCCGGGCTTTCCCCGGCTGTTATGCAGCAACCACCTCCATCAAGGCTAAAAATTTTTTATAAATTTTCATTTTACGCTTGCAAAATCACCTACATTGCATATAATAATATTTAATAGAGCCCACCACGCCTCTGGTTTACCATGCGCAACCCGGTGGGACTTTCATTTTCATGAGGTAATATAAGCTACGCCAAACTACCCAAAACAAATTTTATCCATAGAACAACAGGTGCAATCCTTAAAAGATGCCGGCATGTCTATCCCATCTGAATAAAGAAGCTGCAAAGTACCTTCCAAAAGTGGGCTATACACGCACTAATTGCCCAGTTCCCTATCGCAATCTAATGTTTCTGCTCTACTTTACCTGTTTCTTCGCCCATTTTGCCACACTCTTATAAGACATATCTGTCAAATCCTTTCCTTTTACCACCTTTGCGCCCTTTGCAGCAGCTTTTACCCCTTTCATACTGCCGGAAATTCCACTGCCACCACTGGTACAAAACGGTACAATCTTTTTCCCTTTCAGATTATAAGACTCTAAAAATGTACGGATAATCATCGGCTCTTTATTCCACCAAATTGGAAAACCTGCATCTGTCAAGTATGGGACAAAAAAATTTCAGTAAATATGTTAGCTTAATGAAAATGACTTTTTTAAATATTTCACTATTTTCTCTTGTTCTTCAATAAACTTATCCCATCCATTAGCTATCCCCTCAAGATAATCTATTACCTCCTGACAGCAATAATCTATATCTTCTTCACATCCATCAGCAGCTCCACCATCTTCATCATATTCAATAAAACCATAAGTGACATCTATATATCCCTTAACACATTTTTCACCATCCGAATTTTTTACATATATGTCTATCTGATCACTAGAACCATTACTTGGCGAAATATATAAATCATCTATACACAAATATATTTTATGCTGCCTATAATCATACAGTTTTATGCAATCTCCAAAGTCAATATAGTCTGGTAAATAATCATCATAAGGTATTTCTTTTAATATCAACTTTTGATTATCTATCCATTCCATTATTTCCTGTAGATCAGAAATTTTATTTTCAAAAAAATATTGTTCTCCAATATTTTCAAACAACTTGTCAAAAACATCAAGAGTCGAACCAATATTATCTATATTACTATTACCAATGCAATCTGATAAATCTTCATCATAGAACATCGAAAATTCGTCTAGTTTTGCATAAAACTTTGTAAGCTTCTCAAAAATTTGAGATAATGAATGTTGAAAAACACTATCTGCTAAATTTTCTTGAAGTTTAGTTTCAAAATCTCCCAACGCTGACAATCCAGCACTTGCTCTAATAGAATCCTCATAATCTTGTTCTAATAATAACCGTTGTTCCTCTTCCTCCTGTTCTAACTCTTTTTGAAATTCTTCACTCAATTTAGCTTCTTGAACATCATTTTCCAATTCTTTCTGAATCAATCTGGCAAACTGTCTTATATACCTAATTTGTCCGTATATACCTTTATTTCTTAAATCCTCTACAATTTGGTGATGCAGTAAATCTTTATCCTTTTCCGTTTCAGAAAAATCTTTATAATTTCCTGTAACAAAATAAATTATATCGTCATTTCCAATTTCAATATATTTTTTATGTTAATCAAAGTTTCAATTATTAAGCTATCTGCATAAGACTCCTTTTGCTCCTTGTGAAACGGTGCTCTTTTATAAATTTTTCTTCTCATTACCAGCACATCTAAAAATTCATCATCTTCTATCCGAATACAATTTTTATGTTCAAACATCATATTTACAACATTAAAAAGTTCTTCTTTATACTGTTCCTTTCCCTCTTGAAACATTTTTAACGCTTCATTCAAATGATTTCTTGATTTTTTCTTGTAGTCTTGTATATCCAAACCTGCAATAGTATAGCCCTGCACCCCATATAAGTTTTTTATCTTATCCATTGCTGCTTCAATATTTTTACCAACTTTATCCAATTCCTCTTCTAAGTGTATGAATGTTTCGTGTTCAACAATTATGGGAAGAACCAGTTTGATTTGATTATAATCCAACAGCTTTATAAAAGATTTTAGCAAATCACTTGATATAACCTCTCCTACTTGTAGTCAAAATCAAATTAAAAATAAAACTATTAAATATTTTAACATACCTTAAACAATTTTGGAAAGTGCCATTTCCCCTTTTACCTCAACTTCTGCCACCTTCTGCAAATCCACATGGCATTAATGCAGTGCTTCGGAAAAGGATGCCATTTTCTCCTTTGCCTTTAAGGATTTGTCAACTGATGGAACCGGGCATTTTACCCAGCTGTAATAGATTTTATTTCTGCAATTTTCTTTTACCTGAAATACTTATATCAAATGGCAACATCACCGTTTCCTTGTAATTTTCAACATCTTTGCTAATTTCAATTACCATTTTTCTCTCCCTTCTTTTTCGCACAAAAAAGGACTATTACTCTGTGGCAACAATCCTTCTTTTATCCCATTTTGTTATATTGTACTATACTGCTATCACACAAGATTCATTATAAAATGGTATCTTAGAATCGTGCGTAATAAACTTCATTCCTTCTGCTTTCGCCTGTGCAATCATAATCCGGTCAAAGGGATCATTATGCACCTGATGCCCATTATGGAATACCAGCGTTTCCAACGCCCCTATATGTCTGTCTGTAATCGGAAGCATCTGATATCCCATCTTTCTGCATAACTCCGACAATTTAGAACCACTAAGCCGTATTCTATCCGGCTTTGACATATATTTTATCGTTGTTTCCCACACAGATGCAGAACTATAGTAAATCGTATTATCTGCATCCATAATCAAATCCTTTGCCTGCTCTGACAGTTTAGGGTTATCATCCAGTGCCCATAAAATAATATGTGTATCTAATAACAGCTTCATTCCACCACTCCAAACATCTCTGCAATTTCAGGGTTCATCTCATCAAAATCGTAATCATCATCATACAGATTCTGTCCTCTGGCAATCCCGATTCTCTTTGCAGCTGCCATTTCCTTCTTTTCCCCGGTTTCCGGCTGCATGAAACGGTCTATCATTTCCAATAAAAACTGCAAATTATCTTCTGAAAGTCCACTGATTTTTTGAACAACCTGTTCCTGCAATGCTGACATAAAAACACCGCCTTTCCTTTATAAAATCAACTGCCCCGGCTATCTGTCTAATCTTATTATACACAAATATGAGCAGCTATACAATTATAAATTCTTTTTTCAGACGTTTTAACAGTTTCGTTTTTCTGTTGCAAGTGCAAAAAACAGAACTTTCATGGGATTCCCTGAAACTTTCCGGGAATCCCTTTTTGCTAGTATAACAATTCCTAATATTACTTCACCTTTTTCTTTGCCCACTTTTTCACACTCTTATAAGACATATCTGTCAAATCCTTTCCTTTTACCACCTTTGCGCCCTTTGCAGCAGCTTTTACCCCTTTCATACTGCCGGAAATTCCACTGCCACCACTGGTACAAAACGGTACAATCTTTTTCCCTTTCAGATTATAAGACTCTAATAGGCAATTGCGAAACTCCTGACTTCCAAAATCTAGTTGTGCAATATCGACAATATCATAAGCAGGTGCTTTGGAGCCGTTGGTACTTAGGTGCCGTATTTTGGCACCTTATGTACCATTACGTGCGACAAGCAGCGCAAGTGTGCCTGCGTTGATTTGTCGATATTGTACAACGAACGTCTTGAAAACCTGAGTTTCACAATTGCCTAATATCATGACTATACTACCCGGTATGCCTTCCATTTCCCGCTTAGCCACCGTATACTGAAAACCACCGCACGAAACAGCCAGTCACAGACCATCGCAAGCCATACGCCAAGCGCTCCGATTCCAAATGTTTTCGCAAACAGATACGCCGCCCCGATGCGAAATACCCACATGGAAATGACAGATATTATCATGGCAAATCTCACATCTCCCGCCGCCCGCATAGATGCCGGTAGTACAAAGGTCAGCGACCAGATAAAAACCGCCCCGACGGTGTGTACCAATACCATTTGCGAGGTAAGCTCTGCCGTAGCTTTTGATAAATGATACCATTTCAATATAGCAGGAAGTGCAATCCACATCAATCCGCAGAATACAAGCAATGCCACATAGGATAAAAGTAACAGAACCCGGTTATAATACTTTGCCTGCTTCTCATCCTGCGCCCCGATACACCTTGCAATCACTGTCGTTGCGGCAAGCTGCATGGCAGAACCCGGTATCACCTGAATACTTGCTACCGTTTGGCAGATGGCATTGGCGGTAATCGCAGAGGTGCCAAAACCGGCAACCAGACTTGCCAGAATAATTTTTCCTGCTTGAAATAAGCCGTTTTCAATGCCGTTGGGCACTCCGATTAACAGAATCTTCCGTATCTGCATAGCATCCAGCTTATAGTGCAGTGTTCTTTCCAAATACAGCACCCTCTTTTTCTGCAGCAAAAGACCGATGATTACAACTGCTGCCGCATACCTTGAAATCACAGTGGCAGCAGCAGCCCCTGCCGTTCCCCATCTCAGAACATAAATAAAAACTGCATTGCCACAGATATTGATTAGGTTCATCAATGCTGAAAGGTACATGGTAATTTTGGAATTTCCCATTGTGCGGAAAATGGCTGCCCCGGATTCATACACGGATAATGCCGGTATGGATAAAGCCACAATCAACAGATAACTGTTGGCACATCCATATACCTCTGAGGTAATAGCACCAAATACGACAGTGAGGAGAAACTTTCGTATCAAATAGATAAAACCCATAATTCCTATGGATACCAGACCGGAGAACCAGATAAGCTGCCCGGATGTATCCCTTGCCTCCTCTTTCTTTCCCGCACCAAGATACTGTCCTGCCACGACTGCCCCTCCGGTTCCAAAAGCGGCAAAAATATAAATCAAAAGTTGAAATACCGTATCAATTAAAGATACTCCCGAAACTGCCGACTCCCCCACACTGGAAACCATGACCGAATCAATCATACCCACTAACAAGGTAAGGGCAAGCTCTACCATAAGAGGGAATATCAGTTTTAATAATTCTTTTCTGCTAAATAATTTCTCTGAAACGGACATTGACTTTCCCCCGCTTTCTTACTCAGCTTGGCGACACCGCCTAGCTTTTTGTTGTATCCTTTACCCATTTTTTAATCTCATCCTTTGCAGGTGCAGCACCTTCCTCATAGACATCAAAAACATTATCTGATATTTCCACATCCGGTACGGCTGCCGAAATATCCAAAATAATTGGCTCCCTCCAGCACATCCCCATTCCCTTTCTTTTTATAGACAAACAATTTTATCATATAATATCCGACAAATACCCAATAAGATGCTGCCATGTGCATCTGCCTTGCCAGTGCCATCTCCCCCTTTACGGCGACAAAGCCAAACACATAATTTGACATGACAATTCCACTGTAAGCCAGACAAAGCATAGAAATGAGTACCGCAAAATTGATGGCAGTCTGCAATACCCGCACCAAGTTGTACTTCCCTTTCAGAAGATTTTTGTACCACCTGTAATTCAGAATGTTGTGTACCAAAAATAAAACTAGCATTCCTGCTCCAAACCATTCATGGAGCTGCTGCCCCGTAATCTGAAATGCCATGAGTAAAAGCAGCAGAATAGTCATGCATAAGTCAATGATCACTTTTATCTTCATTTTGAGTTTCATCCTGCCACTCCTTCTTTTTTTAATTCGTCAATCATATAATCCAGTTCATCCAGTGACTGCTGTTTTTTATGAATTTCATCAAGCAGTACAACACGTTGTTTCCGCAGAATCTGTATCTGCTCTTTTTTATCACTTCCATCCTTGTAAGATAACTTCATAAATTCTTTTATTTTCTCCATAGTAAGCCCTGCGTTTATCAGGGAATGAATGAGCCCGGCACATCGGATTTGCTGTTCCGTGTATTCTATTTCCCCATTCGGCGAAACACTGTGTTCCAACAGCCCATTTTCTTCATAATATTTAATTTTCTCCATGCTGATATGGTAATTTCTGCTTACCTCCTCTGCTGTCATAGAACCCTCCATTTCCAGTACGCCACAATGCGCAAAAAATAAATATAAAAAAAGCAAGTACACAGCTTCAACCTTGTACACTTACATTATATTTCCCGATTCAATTTATATCAAATACTTAGTTTTTATGCCTTATTCATGCCTAAAAAGCATTTTGCATGGTCGATAAACTTTGCCGTCGCCAGACTAAACGGCTGCTGCCGTTTCCATGCCAGCACACATGTCGCTGTCAATTCCGGAGATAGAGGTCTGCATGTTATCTTTGTGTTATCCCAAAAAGGAACAGAACCTTCTATCACAACAGAATATGCCAGTCCCTTTTTTACCATTACCGCCCCATTTGTACTAAGGTTACTGGTAAAAAGAACATGAAGCTTAGAATAATAATCACCAAACCAACTCGCAAGTTCACTTTGTACACTCAAACGACGTGGCAGAATTATCGGAAGCTCGGATAAATCTTTTGCACTCACCGATTCCCTTTTCGCCAAAGCATCGTCAGCCCTCATTAACACAACCCATTTTTCTTTTACATCCAGGCGAATAAACTCATACTTTTCAATATCTATCGGTTCCAGCAAAAGCCCAATATCAATCAGTCCTTTGTCCATCTGCTCCTTTACCACATCTGCTGTTGCCGTAAAAATATCAAAGATAACACCGGGATATTTTTTACTAAAATCTGCAATCAGTTCCGACAAAATTTGAACAGAGGCAAGCTCCCCACATCCTATCGTAACTTTGCCTTCAATCTGTTCCTCCTGCTCCACCAATTCTTTTTCCGTACTGTCCACAAGCTGTAAAATTTCTTCTGCCCTTCTCCGAAGAAGCATCCCTTCACTGGTAAGGGTAATTTTCCTTGTACCCCTGTGAAATAATTTAACCCCTATATCATCCTCCATTTGGGATAACTGTCGGCTTAACGTAGGCTGTGTAATGTGGAGTACATCCGCAGCCTTTGTAATGCTTTCTTCCCTTACCACAGTGAGAAAATAGCGAAGAACACGTATCTCCATAGGACTGGCTCCTCCTTATTGTCATTTTGTATCATTATAACAAAGCGATGTCCCAAAGACAATCATGTTTTTAATTATTCATCTCCGAAAGGTAAATTCCTTTTCAGAACTGATTCTAAAGCTGCTCCTTGACATTTCTCCCCGTCCTTACTACAATGTATTTAAATATTTCTTTAAATCCTATAACTTAAAGCTAACTTTAAATCGTCAGCTTACCAATACAGAATGGAGAATGCTTATGTTATATACCGTTGGGGAAATGGCAAAAAAACTGAATGTGGCACCTTCCACACTCCGCTACTATGATAAAGAGGGCTTATTACCCTTTGTTGAACGCTCTGACGGCGGTATCCGGATGTTTAAGGATTCGGATTTTGAATGGCTGCATATTATTGAATGTTTAAAGAAAACCGGTATGTCGATTAAAGACATCAAGACGTTTATTGACTGGTGCATGGAGGGGGATTCCACCATTGAACAGCGGCTTCAGTTAATTGATCATCAACGTGAAGTCGTTTCCCGGCAGATTGCACAAATGCAGGACACATTAAAGACCTTGGATTACAAACACTGGTATTACGAAAAAGCAAAAGAAGCCGGAACCACCAGGATTTATGAAGAAATGAAACCGGAAGATATCCCGGAGGAATTCCGTTCCCTCTGTTCATCATGTGAAACCACAACCGATTAGAGAAAAATGAGGCTGCCGCACGAAAGCTTTATCTGTTATTGCCCATAATTCGGTTTCAGTATAACAGAAAATTTCGGCATTTGATATATTCAGGCATGTTTTGCACATTTTAGGGCATCATTTGTTACAGTCTGTCCAACAGCCCCTGCAATCCCTCTTTTTCATAAATATCTTTATAAAAATCTACTTCTTCTTTAATCAGGTCGTCAATCACCTGCATTCCCAACAGCTCCACCGGTGCCTTATCATCCGTCATCAGATATCCGCCGGGTTTATAAGCCGTCAATTTCCCGGCAACCTGCGCTGCCATATCCGCCAGCTCCCCCTCCTGCTGACGCTCGATATTTGCATACATCACCTCTAACATATCCGCCGAATCGGAGGCAAACAGCTCCCTATTCGTGGAACCGGCTACGTCCACTGTATAGACCTCGCTGAATACACTGGCAATCGTATCTGCCAGATACTGGTTAATACTTCCTTCTTTCCTCCCCCGCATATTCATATTCACCACCATAACGCCGCCGGGCATCAAATGCTCTTTCAACAGAGTGAAAAATTCCACTGACGACATCTGAAAGGGAATCGTGATATCCTGGTAGGCATCCACCATAATCACATCATATTTCTGCTCTACCGCATTGAGATACGCCCGCCCATCATAGGTGGTAACGGGAATATCCTCCGGCAGTCTGAAATATTGTTCCGCCAAACGGGTTATCTTTGCGTCGATTTCCACCCCTTCAATATGCATATTGTCAAAATACCGCCGGCATTGGGCAGCATAGGTTCCGGTTCCCATACCGAGAACCAATACCTCCATATTCTTTTTGTCCTGCACCCCTGCCATAAACGGTGCTGCCATGGCGTAATCATAATACATACCGGTCAACCCATCATCCTTTTTCAATATGGACTGTACGCCGAACAGCACATTGGTAGACAGAATCACATCCTCTTCATCCTCTTTTACCTGAAGATAGTTGTAAATGGATTCTCCCTCAAAAGTCAAATCCTTTTCCCAGAAAGCAAAACTGTTATCATGTCCAAAAATACAGCAGAGAATAAACAAAATCCCGCTGATTGCCACCCTTTTCGCCCCGCGCCCCATGCTGATAAAATAAATAACTGCCAGCACCAGCAATACCCCGGCAAAGATTAAAAAGGTTATTGAGGTCCCTACTGCGGGTATGGTGACAAAGGTTGGCAGGAAGGTTCCGATAATGCTGCCAATCGTGTTGGCGGCGCCGAGGGTTCCCACAATCTTTCCATTATCCTCCAGGCTGTCCACGGTGTATTTTGCCAGAGACGGCGTAACCGTTCCCAGCAAAAACAGCGGAAATACAAAAACCACCATGCAGGCAGCAAAAGCCGCCCAGATTAGAAAATTACTGTTGACGGAAAAAATCAACAGCCCCGATATTCCCAGAATAACGTATTTACCGACTGCCGGAATGGCGGCAATCCAGATTGCAGCAATCAGCATCCGTCCGTATAACTTATCCGGAGCAGGGTTTTTATCCGCTGCTCTTCCTCCGTAAATATTGCCCAGTGCCATCGCAATCATGATTGTTCCAATAATAATCGTCCACACAATCTGGGAAGAACTGAAATATGGTGCAAGAAGCCTGCTGGCTCCCAGCTCCACCGCCATTACCGCCATTCCCGAAAAAAACTCCGTCATAAATAAATATAGTTTATTCTTTAATATCCCATTTTCTTTCATAATCGCTCCCCTCGACAGGTTAAACACTCTGTTTTCACAGACATTTGCTGCACAATCCGGAAACAGCAGGCCATCTTCACCTCTGCTAATGTTTATTGCTCAAAAATATTGGAAATCTCTTTTAAATACTCTCTAATCGGCAGATGCTGCGGGCATACATGCTCGCACTTTCCGCACTGAATACAGTCTGACGCCTTTCCGTTCCGGCTTGTATGTACTCCATAATAAAAATTACTGTTCCAGTCCCGATACTGCTTCTTCGCATTATAACAGGAAAACAAATCCGGAATCGGGATGTTCTCCGGACAGCCCTCCACGCAATAGCGGCAGGCAGTACAGGCTATCGTCTCCTGATTTTTTAAAATTTCCCGCACCTTCTCCACCGCATCATATTCGTCATTGGATAACGGAACAAAATCCTTCATGTAACCGACATTATCCCGCATATCCTCCATACTGCCCATTCCACTCAGTACCATCTCAATTCTCGGAAAAGACGCACAGAACCGAATCGCATAGCTGGCATAACTTCCGCCCTTCAGTGAATCAAAAATCTCTTTTGCCTCTTCGGGAAGATTCACCAGTCCTCCTCCTTTAACAGGCTCCATTACAATAATCGGTTTCCCATATTTCACGCATACCCGGTAGCATTTAAAGCTTTCTATTCCGGGGTCATCATAGTCTGCATAGTTAAACTGAAGCTGTACCACCTCAATCTCCGGGTGCTCCTTTAAAATCTTCTCTAATACTTCCGCTTTATCGTGAAAGGACATTCCGATATGCTTTATTTTTCTTTCCGCTTTCAGTTTTTTTACCTCTTCAAACGCATTACAGGCCTCAAATTTGGGATAAAATTCCGCCGTCATTGCATGATGAAGATAGTAATCGAAATATTCCACCCCCGTTCGTTCAAGCTGTAGTTCAAACAGCGGGCGAATATCCTCCTCTTTTTGAAAATACTCCTGTGTCAGTTTGTCGGTCAACAGATACGAATCTCTCGGATACCTTTTTACCAGACATTCCCGTATAGCCGTTTCACTTTTTCCCTCCAGATAACCATGGGCCGTATCGAAATAACAAAAACCTGCTTCCATAAAATAATCAATCATCCGCTTAAACTCGTCAACATCTACTTCTGCACCCTTCATTGGAAGCCGCATACAGCCGAAACCAAATTTTTTCTCCGTAATTACATTCATTTTTTGTACCATGTCTTTCAAGTACAAGTCTGCTTGTATTTGAAAGGCGCAAATCGAAGGTTGAAAGGATTTGCCTGTTTTTCCTTTCCTCTATATTTCTTCCAACCCTGTTACTTTGACATTTTTATCTGTCAACGGTTTTTTATCTGACGCCCCTTTCTTCCCGCTATCTGTCTGCTTCACTCCCTTCTTCAATCAGCATAGCCCGCAAAAGTCCGGGACATTCATATTTTCGCTTACCGGCTCCGAGACCGATTTTTTTAATGGTAAACTTCTCCGGTAATTTCCCCGAAGTTTTTATTGCCGCAACAATAGCGGCGCCGGTAGGCGTAACCAGCTCCCCCATAATTTCCGTAATCTGCACCGAAAGATGATAAGCCTGCATAATATTCGCCACTGCCGGTACCGGTATCGGCAGTATACCATGCTGGCATCTCACGGTTCCTTTTCCCTCCCACAATTCCGGAACTACCACTTTGGTAATCCTTAAATTATCCAGACAGACCGCCACAGACACAATATCCACAATGGAATCCACTGCCCCCACTTCATGGAAATGCACCTCCTCTACCGGTACACGGTGGGCTTTTGCCTCCGCCTCCGCCAGAATGGTAAATATGTTAAGGGCAGTCGCCTTTGCTCCTTCTGTCATACTGCTGTTTTCTATAATCTCACGTATCTCCTTTATTCCTCTGTGAATATGCGGATGAACATGTCCATGAGAATGTCCCATTTCCCCATGACCGTGGGAATCTCCGGCAGCATGCTCGTGTCCCGTTTCCCCATGACTGTGAGAATCCCCGGCAGCATGCCCGTGTCCCGTTTCTCCATGACTGTGAGAATCCCCGGCAGCATGTCCGTGTGCCGCCTCATGACCGTGCGGGACATCATGCGTATGTCCCTGCAAATGTCCGTACAGATATGCCATATCATGGTCGTGATTATCATTTTCTTCCAGAACCACATTAAAATCACAGGCATCTATACCCGATTTCATTACTCTGCTTATCTCTATACGAAAGCCTTGCAGAGAAAGATTGTCCAGCACTCCACAAAGTACATTCTGGTCTGCCCCCAAATCCAACAGCGCCGCTGCTGTCATGTCCCCGCTGATACCGGAAAAACATTCTAAATATAACGTCTGCTCCATATCCATACTCCTTTTTCAATAGTTAAGCGGTTATCTGCCATCCATGCTTCCGGAACGGAAGCCTTCTAAATCTATCGTACTGTACCGATATCCCAGATTTTTCAGGTACTTTACAATTTCCTCTCTTTTTCCCAAAAGCTTGTCCAAATCCTCTGTATCCACTTCAATCCGTGCGAGCTCCCCATGTACTCTTAACCTAACGTTATAAAACCCCAGCGTGCGAAGATACGTTTCTCCCTTTTCCACCATAGCCAGCTTTTCCCTTTCCAGAAACGTACCATAGGGAAAGCGGGTTGCCAGACACGGTGTGGCAGGACGGTCTGCCACAGAAATTCCGTATTCCCCACCCAGCGCTCTGACTTCTTCTTTTGTCAAGCCAGCTTCCCGCAGGGGACTTTTCACCTCAAGCTCTTCTATTGCCCTGATGCCCGGTCGGTATGCCAGCAAATCATCTGCATTGGTGCCCTCCAGAATATATTTCGCTCCCAATTCCTCCGCTTTCTCTTTTATCCTGCCAAACAGATACTTTTTACAGCGATAACAGCGGTCAACGGGATTATCCTTAATACCGGCTTTCTCCATTTCCCGAATTTCCAATACCACATGGATTGCACCCGTTTCTTTTGCCACCTGCTCTGCAATCCGCACATCCTGCGCCGGATGCAACTCCGTATTTGCCGTTATCGCATATACCTGCTTCCGGGTTTTTTGTGCCTGTAAAACCGCCAGCTTCAACAGCAGGCTGCTGTCTGCGCCTCCGGAAAAAGCAACCGCAACATTTTCTTTCGCATACTCCCCCATCGACTGCTGCAACATTTCACGTTTTTGTCTGTACTGCTGTCCTGTCATCCTTTATCTCCCACCGCCAGCCGGTTAATCTGAGTCGCCATATATCCTGCGCCATACCCGTTATCTATATTTACCACCGCAATACCGTTTGCACAGGAATTTACCATCGTCAGCAATGCGGAAAGACCATTGAGCCCCGCTCCATAGCCCACCGAAGTGGGCACCGCAATAACCGGATTACTCACTAACCCGCCAATTACGCTTGCCAAAGCGCCCTCCATGCCGGCGACTGCCACGACGCAGTTTGCACATTGAATATCCTCTACCTTGGAAAGCAGCCTGTGAATCCCGCTAACGCCTACGTCGTAAATACGCTCCACCTTCGTCCCGAAAAATTCCGCCGTCTGCGCCGCTTCCTCTGCCACCGGAATATCGGCGGTTCCCGCCGTACAGACTGCAACCTTTCCGATATACTGCTTATCCGCTTTTTGAATTTTTAATATCTTAGAACAGGAATCAAAAGTAATATCCTGAAAATACGGTTTTAACGCTTCGTACTGCTCCTCCGTCGCCCTTGTTCCCAGAACTTCTCCTTCTTCCCGATAAATACGCTCATATATATGACGCAGCTGTTCTTTGTTTTTTCCGCTGCAATATACCACTTCGGCAAAACCTGTTCTATACTTGCGAGCAATATCCAGCTTTGCATAACCCAGTTCCTGATAACCGTCAAATCCAGCCTGCTTCTTTGCTGCTCCATTCCCGGCTTCAGCGGCTTTTTGCCCCTCCTTTTGCCAAATCATTATCTGCTTTCCGGCTTCCTCTACCATCAATTCGCCTGTACTGACCCTTTCCAAAATCTCCTCTATCGTCATCTGCCCAACTCCTTAGCTTTAAGCCGTTTGCCAGCCGCCCCTTTTCAGCGTTTCCGGCAATATAAGCATAGCATCAACCGAGGTTGATGCTATGCTTATGCTTTAAATAATGTTCCCTGCAAGTATCAACTTCCTATTTACTGCCAGAACCATTTCACTATTCAATATTCTGCATTTTGGCTATTTCCCGAGTAATGCCTGCCGGACCACACCCTTTGGGTCTTTAACAAACAGCGTGACGAGCCAGATTACCAGTCCCAATGCCACCGCGGAAAAACCGAGAAATGCATCATTTAACATATCTGCCGCTGCCGGTGCAAAAAACTCCGCTCTCTGTTCTGCATACTCAAACACCGCATCAATCATCCACATCAGGGATGCGCCCCAATACATCAGACAAAGCGTACCTGTCTGCATATCGTCCTCCGGCGCTTTTTTATACCATATCGCCGTGCTAATGGCGGCAGCAAATACCGTAATCAACAATGTCATTACTATTGCCCCTTTCATCCGGAATTTTCTTTATCAGATTATCCGGAAATTTATTTTTCGGCAGTATCTGCCCTAAGAACCTCTGTTTCGTCCTCCCGCTTTTCCATCGTTTTTGTGATTAGCACCATAAGCCCCCATACTGCCGTCACCAGTACCGCCATGGATACACCTACCGTAGACATTTCATGGAGCATTGCTGCTGCCTCGTCCGCACTCTCCATTGCAGTTAAAAACGGAAACCACGGCGCTACCTCTCCATGCCATACGTGCTCGAACGCCAGTAATGCCGAACCGCCCCATAGCATCTTGTTAAGCCATGATAATTTTTTAGAAAACGGAAGCTTTGCTTCTACTACTTTTTCAGCTTCCCGTGCATCAAGCTTTAATGCTTCCTCTTTTTCCTTAGATTGAAACGCTTTAGTCATAATCGTTGTTATAATTGCTTCTCCTGTGGGTACTAAAAAACATGCCATACCTGTGTATCCTCCTTTATATTATTTAAAATAATCACTCCTGCGAGCAAATAATTTTATTTATTATAACATTAAAGTTTACTTTAAAGTCAACCCTTTTTTCGTCTCATTTCCATATCGGAAACCGTTTATTTTTCTATTTTCTCGTTTCATTCCCTGGCACAGGGAAACGGTGTGCACTTCTAAGCTTCAAATACTCTCTTAATACTGTCAAAATGCAAAAAGATTCCCTGTCTCGCGAACTCCGCAATCTGTTCCGCCGTTGCAAGCATAAAACCGTCGGTTTCCGCCTCCTGGGGTTTAACCTCCGCCTCATCAAAATCCAGCACAAAACGATAAACATCAACAAAATAGTTATCTCCCTCGCCAGGATTTTCCCTTCGGTAGGTAAACACATATCCACCCTCTGCATCTGATACATCAAGTCCGGTTTCTTCCTTTACTTCCCGGATAACCGCCTTCTTGGAATCCTCTCCTGCCTGCACGGCGCCGCCCGATACTTCCCACCAGCCGGGAGCCCATGCCTTTGTCATCACCCGTTTCGTAATCAGAAATTTTCCATCGGGTCTTGCCACCACACCGAGAACTGTCAAATGGTATTCCCCATCCTTCAGGCACCAGTCATTCCTCTCCATCGTCCGTCCTGTCGGTTTCTTTTCCCTGTCATAAATATCCCATAACTCCATGCTTTATCCTCTTTTCGTATTAGTTAACCGATTAGTATCTGCATTATACCGCACCTTTTGTCAAGACAGATATTTTCCTAAAATACTTAAAAACTTCTCCATATCAAGAGGCTTTGCGATATGGGCATTCATCCCGTTCTTTAATGCGGTCTCCTTATCTTCCTCCATCGCATTGGCCGTCATCGCAATAATTGGAAGGGTTTCCACATCCTTTCTGTGCAGGGCACGTATAGTTCGCGTAGCCTCGTAGCCGTCCATAATCGGCATCTGCACATCCATTAAAACGGCATCATAATAGCCCTCTGCCGACCTGCTGACCATCTCCACTGCGTCGCTGCCATCCGGCGCCGTTTCTACCACAAAACCGCTCTCTTCCAGAATAACTTCAGCAATTTCCCGGTTGAGTTCAATATCCTCTACCAGCAGAATACGTTTACCTCCAAAATCCACCTTTGTCCACGGAGCAGCCTCTTCCTTTTCCGCCAGATTATTGGCAGATAGCAGCACCGTCTTTAAATCCGACATAAACAAAGGTTTCGCACAGAATGCAGTCACGCCTGCCTCCATGGCTTCTTCCTCAATATCCGTCCAGTCATAGGCAGTCAGAATAATAATCGGAGACTCCGAACCGACGGCGGCACGAATCCGCCTGGTCGTATCAATACCACTCATCTCCGGCATCTGCCAGTCAATAATATACGTGTGGTAAGAATCCCCCTCGTTATGGGCACTCTTCGCACGGAAGACAGCCTCCCTGCCGGAAACCGTCCACTCGGAGCGCATACCAAGCTGCGTAAGCATCCTAGTTACACTTTCACAGCTATCGCAGTCATCGTCCACCACAAGCGCCCGGAGACCCTCCAGTTCCTTAATCTGTGCCGCATTCTTTTCCACATCCTGCAGCTTCAGGCTCAGTTCTACCTTAAACTCACTTCCTACGCCTTTTTCACTCTGAACCGTAATGGTTCCGCCCATCATCTCCACGATATTTTTCGTAATCGCCATGCCCAGTCCGGTTCCCTCAATACCTGTTCTGGTCGTACTGTCCTCCCGCTCAAACGGCTCAAAGATATGCTCTACAAAATCCTGTGTCATCCCGATACCGTTGTCCTTGATAATAAAGACATAATCTCCATAACCTCGATGGAACGTAGTCTGCTGCTGTATGCGGAAGCTCACCGAGCCCCCCGCCGGAGTATATTTTACCGCATTGCTCAACAGGTTCACAAACACCTGGCTCAGCTTCAGCGAATCCGCAATGACATCCTCATTTGCGACATCGAAGGTATCAATAAACAATTCCAGCTGTTTTGCTTTCACCTGGGGCTGGATAATATTGACCAGATTGTGGGTCAGTTCGGAGATATTGCATTCCTGTTCCTTAATCTGAAGCTTCCCGCTCTCAATACGGCTCATATCCAGAATATCATTAATCAGACTGAGCAGATGATTGCTGGATGCCAATACCTTTTGCAGGCAGTCCTGTACCTGTGACCGGTTGTCGATGTGGCTGACCGCAATCGTCGTAAATCCGATAATGGCATTCATCGGAGTACGGATATCGTGGGACATATTGGAAAGGAATGTCGTCTTTGCGCTGTTGGCATGCTGTGCCTGCATTAGTGCATCCTGAAGCGCCTGGGTCTGTTCCCTCTGCTTCTGCACCTGAGCGGTAATATCTCTGGATACCACCATGACCATAATATCCTCAGTCTGTTCATCCCGGGTCATGATAAAGGACTGGCGGACACACATCGGCTGCCCATCCGCTTCACCGCCCCAGTAATCCACTGTAACCTCAGCTTCTCCCTGCTCAAAACGCTGTTTCAGGCTTTCCGGATTAACCACAGCATCATATTCCTCTTGGGATTCCTCCAAAACAAATGTTTTCCACTTTTCAAAGCAAGCTGAAGCAGGGCAGGGCGCAGACAAGCCAACCTTTTCCAACAGGGAAATCTGCTGTCCGTCTGTCGTGCGGAAGATATCCTGTTCAATCAAATTCCGGGTAAGATTAAACTCGAACGTACTGAACGCCGCAGAGGTAATCGCAATACGGTACTGGCGCTCTTTTCGGTTTGCTTTATTGATTACCGCCTTTGTCTTCAATTCCTTTTCCTTCAATGCGGTCACGTCCTGACGAACAAAGAGAGCCTTTTTTGCTCTGTCACCTTCACGTTCCAGACAGATAATATTGATATGCTCCCATACCTTCCTGTCATCCCTCAGAGTCTGAAATTCATACTGCAGCGTACCGCCATTGCCCAGCTCCCCGGCTACTATCTCCCGGTTAAGCTGCTCTGCAAATTTCTGACGCTCTTCCTCGTCCAACAAAGAGGAACACAGATACTCAACAAAGTCCTCATAAGGACCGCTCGCCGCCAATTTATTTTTTTCCGGCATGGTTTCCGCCAGATACTGATAGGAATCTTCCTCCAAATCCGCCATCATAAAACGGGTAAAGAGGGTGCTTACCCCGCCGATAATATATCCCATCTCCTGATTTTCCCGCTCCAGACGCTGGCGTGATGTACGACTACGAATCAGCAGCAACAAAATATAGACGGCAAACAAGGCAATTAAAATGACCTGAAGAATCATTCCGGTACGGTTGGCATCCCGAACCATCCTCTGCGTCACATTTTTCGGAAAAGCCTGAACCAGAATATATTCCGTATCCGGCACAAGCAGAGCGCACAGATTGTCCGTCCGGCTGCCTGAGTCACAGATGAAGCCTTCCTCATCCTTTTCTCCCCGAAACACTGTCCAGACATTTTCGGCAGTCTGCGCATCAATCACTCCATTATCCCGCAGAACATCCGGCAGCAGTTTATCCTGTTTCTCTCCATTAGAAGAAGCGATGACCTCCCCATCCCGGGTACACAAATAAACGTCTGCCTCTTCCCCGAAATAACTGGTTTCCAATATCTCCTGAAGATAATCCTCCGCAAGATACAGTCCTAACAGCACACCGACATTCTTTTCCCCTTCCCGCACAGGGGCATAAAAAACCATCGTAGTCTTTCCGGTAATCCGGGAGTTCAGCACCATACTGCAACCGCTTTCTCCCCGCATTCCGGCTTCAAAATAGTCTCTGTCCGCACTGTCGGAAACCGTCCCGTCGGAAGTCAGATTGACTCCTTCGGCACTAACAAACCGCATGGAGTCAAAATCCACGTTGCTCTCCAGCTCCTTCAGCATGTCCGCATCAATCTCTGCCGCATTTATTCCCACACTCAGAAAATAGGCATAATTGCGCACCCGCCGTCCGGCATTGGTAAACTCACTGCTGATGCCCAGCGTGGTCTGACGGGCAGAGTCCATCGCATAATTCAAATTGCGGGCCTCAATCTGCTGTCTGTTTGAAACAGAATACCAGCGAAACAGCGCAAGAATCGCCACCAGTAAAATCAATATGTACAATACATTTTGCCATGTCTTTTTGGTCGTATTCATCACATACCGTCTCCTTTGTTCTAAATCATTCTTTCATTGTACCACAATCCCTGTTTTCAAACAACGAGAGAATAAAAAAGATTTTGTCCTGCAGGCATCGGTGCGACAGCCGTACCTCCGATATTGGCAGGGGACGCCACACAGCAGGCATAGCCGTTAAGCTCCTCTACCTCTCCGCACTGGAAATTGCCTCCACCGCTACGCTTCCGCCACGAACCACTTCTATCCGATTGGGGAAAATCTGATTGAACAGGGCAATCAGATCATTATTTTTCACTTCCGTCTGTACGCACTCCACCAATACCGATTTTTTGCTGTAATCCGTTACCTTTATTTCAAAGGCCTGAACAATACGGAAAATTTCTTCTTTATCCTTCTCGGAACAGCTGTTGATTTTAATAAATAAAATCTCCTTTTTATGAATCGGAATATCCGTAAAATCCATGACCTTAATTACCTCAATACTGCGGTTTAACTGTTTTTTTATCTGTTCAAAGGTAATATCATCACAGGTCAGCCCGATTGTCATGCGGGACATGCTCGTATCCTCCGTTTCACCCACCGTTAAGCTGTCCAGATTATAGGACTTTCCGGAAAACAAACCGGAAATTTTAGCCAGCACACCAATCTGGTTTTCTACATAAAGGGAAATCCATCTTTTCTTCATATTCATGCTTTTTCGCCTCCAAGCTTTCAATTTATTCTCATTTTTACATACTGCTAATTCTGTCCTGCCGTTTTAAATTCTCCCCTAACAATCCATAATCATATCATAAAGCGGCTTGCCTCCCGGTACCATAGGGGAAACATTTGCCTCCCGCTCAATGATAAATTCAATCAGCGTCGGAGCGTCCTTGTGCTCTCTCGCATAGGCAAATGCCTTCGGAATATCCTCTTCTTTCATAATGCGGATTCCATAAGCATCATAACTTTCGGCAAGCTTCACAAAATCCGGCGTATACTTCGGACAGCATTTATCCTTGTTCATGCAGTCCCGCTGACAGCTCTTGCGGTAAGTCAAGCAGGTACTGGAATAGCGTTTATTGAAAAACATTTCCTGCCACTGCCGCACATTTCCCAGATATCCGTTATTAAATACAATCAAGGTTAAGGGCAGCTCCAGCGCAACCGCCGTTGCCAGCTCCTGGATATTCATCTGCATTCCGCCATCACCGGAAATTGCAATAACATCCCGCCGGGGATTTCCAAGCTTCGCCCCGATTGCCGCCGGAAAACCGTACCCCATCGTTCCCAGCCCGCCGGAGGTCAGAAGCTGGCGGTTACTTTCTATCTCCAGATACTGTGTTGTCCACAGCTGATTCTGTCCGACATCCGTTGTCACAATCGGTTTATCAAAGTTTTCGTTAATATAGCGAATAACCTTCTCCGGTGTAAGCCCTCCGTACCGCTCCATGTTAATCGGATATTCCTTTTTCCACCTCGTTACCTGCTCTACCCATGCATCTACCGGGAGCTTCGCCGTGTGCTCCAAAATCGCTTCAATCGCCAGCTTTGCATCTGCGACAATCGGGATATCCACCACAATATTTTTCGAAATGGATGCCGAGTCAATATCAATATGAATAATCGTGGCATGGGGAGCAAATTCGCTGATTTTTCCGGTAATGCGGTCATTAAAACGGGTTCCGATGGAAAACAGCACATCGCATTCACTCACCGCATGATTTGCCGCATAGCTTCCGTGAATACCGATATTGCCCATATATAGCGGATGACTGCTTGGTACCGCTCCCTTTCCCATAATGGTGGTAATAACCGGAACCCCAATCTGCTCGGCAAGCCTCGTCATCTGCTCATTGGCACCGGAAATATTTACCCCACCGCCCACTAAAAACAGGGGCTTCTTTGCCTTTTTCAAGATTCCTACCGCCTTTTTAATCTGCCCGATATGTACCGACGCATTTGGCTTGTAGCTTCTGATATTCACCTCTGCCGGGTATTCCCCGCTGCCCATCGCCTGCTGGATATCCTTTGGCAAATCAACAACAACCGGTCCCGGTCTTCCGGTTCTGGCAATATAGAACGCCTCTTTAATAATCCGTCCCAAATCCTCTCTTTTCCGAACAGTCACCGCATATTTACATATACTTCTGGTAATTCCGACGATATCTACCTCCTGAAAGGCATCATTTCCCATCAGCCCTAACGGTACCTGTCCGGTAAAACAAACCAACGGTACACTGTCATAGTTAGCCGTCGCTATGCCTGTTACCAGATTCGTCGCGCCGGGACCGCTGGTTACCAGGCACACGCCTACCTTCCCTGTGGAACGGGCATAGCCGCCTGCCGCATGAATCAACGCCTGCTCATGTCTTGGAAGTATCACCTCAATATCATCCTGCTCGTACAGGGAATCAAATAAATCAATCGCCTGACCTCCCGGATAGCCAAACAAAACGTCCACTCCCTCTTCCTTTAGTGCCTTTACAAATAATTCCGTTCCTTTTATCATTGCACATTCCTCCTTTTCTTTTCAAACCAAACATCGATATTTACGAAGCTCCCGTTTCCAAAACCCAGTTGTGCAAAAACGGAGGTTCGCAAAACCAGAGTTTCCCAAATTACCCGGTTGAACTAAACAGGTAACATGAAAAAAGCCCTAAACCGATTATTACATCAGTTTAGGACGAATCATATCCGCGTTACCACCTAAATTCAGAACTCACATTCTGCTCTCTGCCAATACGCAGGCTTATGCCTTGAATATTGTTTCCCCTGTAACGGTGGGAATTCCGTTGAAGTCTACTGAAAGCCTGGTCGATGCTCTGTTCGGTTCACTGCTCAAAGGCTACTTCCCTATCGCTGAACAAAGGGCTTGCACCATCCGCCCTCTCTCTGTCTGTTCAGGAGTATAGGTACTCCTCCTTGTCCTAGCATTTATCTGTGTATGGATGAATGATATCATACGCAAATTCTTTTGTCAATGAAATAAACCCTTGAATTTTCGGCGCAAAAACAAAAAAGGCTGAAATGCAAAGAGCAAAAAAAGATTGCAAATTTCATATCTTAATGTTAAAATCAAAGGCAAAGCATTATTTTCATATTGGATATGGTCGTTGATACTGCATATCTTGTCTTTTTATTTAAGTTTTATTTCATTTACTCTGAAAATTCATGCTTTAATTTACCTAACTAATTTATATAAAGCAGGAGTTTTCAGCGAAATACAACAATAACGATTTTTTCCTTTATTCTCCTGCTCTGGCAAAGGAGGAATATAATGACAGGAAACAGAGAGTACAAAAGTGATGTCTTCAGCATGCTGATGGAGGAACCGGAAAATGCACTGGCACTTTATAATGCAGTAAACCATTCCAATTATAAGGACCCGGCGCTTGTTGAAATCTGCATGTTGGACAGGGGAATTTCTTTAACGGTACGGAACGACGCTTCTTTCGTGCTGGATATGAATTTAAGCATTTATGAGCATCAGTCCACGATATGTCCCAATATGCCTGTTCGCAGCTTAATTTATTTCACCACTATCCTGGAACAGCTGCTAAAGGACCGGAATATCTACGGGCGCAAGCTAATTAAAATTCCCACCCCAAAATTTGCTGTATTTTACAACGGGGATGAGAATCAACCCGAACAGTATGAATTAAAACTATCGGACGCATTTGAAAACCCGGTGAACGAACCGGAAATCGAATTAACCTGCCGGGTATATAATATCAACTATGGCAAAAATCAGGAGCTGCTGGCAGAATGTTCTTTTTTAAAGGAATACATGATATTTGTGGATTATGTCAGAGAAAATCACAAAGCAAACGGCTATAAGGAATTGGCGTATTCGATTAATATGGCGATTGACCGCTGTATAGAAGAAGATGTATTACGAGAGTTTCTGATGAAACACCGCACGGAGGTGGTAAAGGTAATGGAACTGGATTACACATTTGACAGGCAATTAACTTTAGAACGGGCAGACAGCCGAGCCGAGGGATTGGAAGAAGGGCGGACCGAGGGACTGGCAGAAGGGTTATCAGCGGGACGGACCGAGGGAGAACTCATCGGAATTATTAAAGGCTACAATAATTTGGGCAAATCAAAAAAAGATACCCATGACTACCTTATGGATGCTTATCAGCTTCCGGAAGAAAAGGTCGTAGAACTCATCAACAATTATTGGGAACTCTAATAAAGCCGGAAAACATTTTACACCAACTGCCAGCTTCTTTCGAGGTCTGGCAGTTATTTTTTGCATAGAAAAGGAGCTACACACTAATCAAGAGAACTCATTTTTCCTGTTGCAGTTTCTCCAGTATAGACATAACATCTGGCTGTGTTGGCGTAAACTTTACCCCACGCTTCAAC
This sequence comes from Bacteroidales bacterium, assembly GCA_023664535.1. Taxonomy (GTDB): domain Bacteria; phylum Bacillota; class Clostridia; order Lachnospirales; family Lachnospiraceae; genus CAG-590. The sequence continues at coordinate 62 of JAMPFJ010000038.1, read as the reverse complement.
ATACCCATAACTTTCTTTGCTTTCTGCTCAATCTCCTTAGCTGTATGTTCACTTGTCAGCAT
>JAMPFJ010000037.1 GCA_023664535.1 Bacteroidales bacterium | reverse complement strand
TGGGAGAAAGGAGAATAATCCATATCCTCGAAGGAGGATAATTGGATTATACGTGTTACATGAAAAAAACGGCAGTTATCACCGGGGCGTCCCGGGGAATCGGCAAGGCATGTGCTTTGGAACTTGCAAAGCATTTTGACCATATCGTTATCAACTCATTTACTCATGGGACAGACCTTGCGCAGACAAAAAAAGAAATTGAAGAAATCGGTGCCGTCTGCCTTGCCATTCAGGGCGACGTCGGAGATTACGAATTTGTTTCTTCCATGGCAGAGGAAACCCTGGCGCAGTTTTCCCATGTGGATTTGCTAATCAACAATGCAGGAATATCCTATGTCGGACTTTTATCAGATATGGACATTTCCGACTGGAATCACATTGTAAATACCAACTTAACCTCTGTGTTCAACTGCTGCAACCGCTTTATCCCGCATATGGTGCGGCGCAAATCGGGGCATATTCTCAATATCTCTTCCATGTGGGGAATTTCCGGCGCCTCATGCGAGGTAGCCTACAGTGCGACCAAAGGCGGTATCCATGCTTTCACCAGGGCTCTGGCAAAAGAGCTTGCGCCCAGCAGCATCCGGGTTAATGCCATCGCCTGCGGGGCTGTTGATACACAGATGAATGCGCAGTTTACTGAGGAAGAAATGCAGGCATTATGCGATGATATTCCTGCCTGCCGTCTGGGAAAGCCGGAGGAAATTGCTAAACTGGTCTGGCAGATTGACGAAGCCCCGTTTTATCTGACTGGCGAAGTCATAAAAATAGACGGTGGTTATCTCTGAACCACCGTCTGTTTCTTCTATGATTATTTCTTTGCTTTTTTCTTTTTGCCTACCTTTTTTACCTTATTTCCAGAGGCTTTTTTCAAACTCTTTTTTGCCGCCTCCACTTCACCTTTTTTGGCAATCTGGCTAATGCTGTTCTTTGACAATGTCGTTACACTCTTTAGCGCAATTTTTTTTGCCGATGTCTTCTTTTTGGAACCTGTAGTCAGATATGTACCGGTTTTCAAGACTCTGCCCACTCCGACATACTGGCGGTAATTATAATCCGAAATAACAATACCGGTAATCTCGGTGGATGCATGAATCACCTTTCCTCCTCCGATATATAAAGCGACATGGGAACAGGAGCTTTTGCTCCGGCCATAAAAAATCAAATCTCCCGGTTGAATCTGACTCATATTCACTGCCTGCGTACCCTGCATCTGCATGTAGGCGTTATGGTACAGGTTATAGCCGAACTTCTGGTATACCGCCATCGTAAAACCTGAACAGTCCGTTCCCTTTGTTAAGCTTGACCCACCATAAACATATGGATTGCCCAAATGCTGTAACGCATAGCTTACCACTTCCTCCTGCTCCGCAGACATGTCCGAAAAATCGGCAACCACAACCTTGCAGGTATAATATGTACCGTTTACCTCAGCAGTAACCACTGCCGTTCCCGGCGTCTTTGCCGTAATCTCGCCCTTTTTCACCTCAGCCACATCCGGCGCAGAGGTTGTCCATCTCACTTTTTCCGCTGTATTCTTCACTTTTAACAAAAATGTTTCGCCTGAATCCAATACAACCGATGTTTTATTTAACTTTACTGCACCTGCTGCCTCAACTCTTATCGGTGACAGTGCCAAAATTCCTAATAATAAAATAAACGTTATTCTCAATAAAGCATTGTGTTTCATGAGTAATATCCTTCCCGTTTCCTTTAAACTAAAATATTAACACTACTCATTCTAACACTTTTTTTACAAAAATCAATAGCTTTTTGAAATATTTGTAACATTTTCGTAATATTTTCTCTTCTTTGTCCGGATTTTCTTCTTTTTTTGCTTTAAGGATAGGGCTTTTTGCTCCATTCTGACCCGCACAATTTCATTCTCCATCAGTCCGTTATTCCGGATAAACTAACCTCTCCCTGGAAATTCCAGTAAGCACCTCATCGTAGTAACGTTTTGCCACAAATTTTGCCATCGGCAGATTCATATCCAGATAATTTCCGCAGTCCCTGGCTGCCGCCCCCGGCACTTCTCCTTCAAAATCCTTCATAAAAGCAAACATTTCTTTTACCAGTGGTACAATCTCTTCCGCCGTATAGTCCCCCGCCAGCACCATGTAAAACCCGGTTCTGCATCCCATGGGGCCAAAATAAATTGTCTTGCTGCCATACTGCTCATGATTTCGCAAAAAGGTTGCCCCCAAATGCTCCAGCGTATGTATCTCCGCCGTGTTGAGTACCGGTTCGGCATTTGGCCTGGTCATGCGTAAATCAAAAGTGGTAATCGTCTCCTGCCCCACCGCGTCCTTGCGGGAAACATAAACTCCCGGAAGCAGCGTCAAATGATTTACGGTAAAGCTTGCAATCTTTTCCATATACTGTTCTCCTCCTTTATCTTACTGCATCTGCCGGCAAAGTGCTAATAAAAGCTTTACAGAATGCTCTATTGCTTTCGCTTCAAACGTCGGATAGTCCATTGTTGCCGAATCATCCGCCTTGTCCGAAATCGCCCGGATAATCAAAAACGGAATCCGGTTAAGGTATGCGGCATGCGCAATAGCAGCACCCTCCATTTCGGTACAATACCCAGAAAAATGCTCTACCAGCCACTGCTTCTTTACCTTATCCGAAACAAACTGGTCTCCGCTGACAATCCGCCCCTCAAAAACCTTAACCTCCGGATTTACTTCCCGGCAAACCTTCTTTGCAAGCTCTCTGAGTTTTCCGTCCGCCGCAAAAGACAATGTGTCCATTCTGGGAATCTGTCCCAGCGGATATCCGAATGCCACTGCATCCATATCGTGCTCCAGCGTATCGGTAGACAACACAATATCACCGATATCAATCTCTGCATTCAAAGAACCTGCAATTCCGGTATTGATAATTGCGTCCACATGATAAACATCCGCCAAAATCTGTGTACACATGGCAGCATTTACTTTTCCTATACCGGAGCGCACGACAACAACCGGATGTCCTTCGATTTCCCCCTCAAAAAAATCCATGGAGGCTCTGGTCATTACGGTAACCTTTTTCATTTCCTCTTTGACTTTTGCAACTTCCTCATCCATTGCACCAATTATTCCCAGCATTTTTTCTCCCCTTTATCCTTTTATTGTTTTTCCATCGGGATAGTCAGCTTTACGGTAAACTCTCCCTCCACCTCATATTTTTGAAATTCACCGCGGTGAAGCTTCATGATTCGTTCACAGGTAATCAATCCGATTTTTGTGCTCTCGTGGGTATCCCGGTTCTTTTGCACCCCGTTGCGGACGCTAATTACCAGATAATCCTGTTCCCTTGCAGCAGACACCTCAATGGGTTTTTCCTTATCCGCATATTTTCCCAGATTAGATAAAATATTATTCAATACTCTCTGCATATACTGCCCGTTAACCAGACAGTTTCCTGTATGTTCATCCGTGTTGTTTACACGTACCAGTTCATAACCTTCTTCCTCAAGGCTTAAAAACTGATTCTCCAGCAAATCCAAAACCAGCATATAGACCGGTACCGGCTCAACCTCTATCCGCCTCTGGTTCTCGCCATAAATCAGAAAATATTCAAACAACTCGTCCGAAAGCTCCCTGATTTCCTGGCTCTTTGCCAGAGACAATTCCAGATAATGCTTCCGCTGTTCCTCGTCCGCCACATGTCCCATGTTGAGAATTTCCAGATAACCGGTCAGGGTTGTAAGCGGAGTTCGCAGGTCATGGGACATTGCCGTAACCAAATCCTTATTCGCCTGAAGCATTCTCTGCTCTTTTTGCATATTATCAATGATGGAAAGGCGCATCTGCTCGATTCCTCTTGCCAGATTTCCCAGTTCATCCTCACCCTTTACCGTAATCGGATACTCCAGATTTCCACCTTCCAGTATTTGCAGCTCCGCCAGCATCTGATTGATAAACTGAAACTTTTTGTTCAGCAGCCTCGTCAGTATGCAGATAAACAAAATCACACCGAGCACTACTCCGACAATCCATATATACGTGTAATATTTCCAGTAATCATAGCAGAAAATATCCACCTTGGTCATGGTTCCGTCCGCCAGCGCCAGTTGATAGAGGTATTCCGAATCCTGTAAATCCGCCTCTTCCAGCTCCGTTGCATCAATGGTACCCGCATAATAATAATCCGAATTGAACAAAACGGTATTCTTCCAATAAACGGAAATATAGACATAGGCGTTCTCCTCCGTCCAATACCGCAAATCAGAAACCGTTTCTACGGTTATCTTATTTGTATCCACATACCCCTGCAAATCCTCGATATATTTAACCTGAAAAGTCCTGTTCACCTCTTCGTCATTATAAATCTGGTCAATCAAATCCTGTCCAAAATAAATCACCAGATATGCACAGCCCACGGCAATCAGACCGGATATCAGCACACAGCCCACCAGATACCAGATAAGCTTCGAGCGGAATGTTCTCCCTATGCTAAACAATACGATATCCCCTTCCCCAGATATTGTGCAGATACTTGGCATTCGGACCGGTATCCCCTAATTTCTTACGGATATTCCGAATATGCACCATAACGGTATTCGTAGAGTTTGGCATATATACCTCTTCCCACACATCCTCATAAATTTCTTTTGCGGTAAAAATATGGTTTCGGTTTGATGCCAGAAGCAGCAGGATACGGTATTCGATTTCTGTCAGGGAAATCTCATCCTCCCCACGTATCACCTGCTGTAAATCGGTATCCAGAATCAAATCCTGGATAATTATCTGGGAACGGTTCCTTCTCTCCTCTTCGGGATTACCCATATGTGGGCGTTTTAACAGCGCACGCACACGCAAAAGAAGCTCCGTAATGGAAAACGGCTTTGTCAGATAGTCGTCTCCTCCTGCTTCAAAGCCCTCTATCAAATCCGATTCCGCCGATTTCGCCGTCAGAAAAAGCACCGGCACCTCCGCCTGTTCACGGATTCTGGCACAGGCATCTATTCCGTTACACTTAGGCATCATAATATCCAGAATTACCAGATGAATGCTCTCGTCAAATTTCTCTACTGCTTCCTCTCCATTATTTGCGAGCACAACCTCATAGCCTGCGTCTTCCAGCATAATCCGAAGCATTTCCCGAATATCTTTTGCATCATCGGCAACCAGTATCTTTTGAATATCCATCATGCCTTCACCTCTCTATCGTTTTTTTCAGTATAGCAAAAAATTTGTGAAAAGCATATGAAAATCCAAAGACTTAAGAATTCTTTATATTTGCTTTCCTGCCGGAAGGTGTTTCAGCATTTCCTTTTGTCCGTCATTAAATCCTCCAGCTCCTTCAATTCCTCGACGGATATCCTCGTATAAGCGGAAAGCTCTTCCCAATCCGGGCTTTTTCCTTTTTCCTCTGTCAGCAGCTTTTTTGCCTCATGCACCAGACTGATTTTCCCCAGAATCGTGTTCTCCTGTTCACGCTCCCTGTTCATGTCGGATGCATAGGACATAATGCCTGCTTCCACCGCCCTTTCCAGTTTCTTTTCTACATTGATTTCCTTCCCGCTGCCACAAAGCCTTTGCAGCTCTGTCAACAATGCCATATTTCCTTCCTGTACCAAATCCTCCACACTCAACTCAGGCTCCGCATATTTCTTCGCTATGGTAAGCACCCTTTCCAGCCATGCAGTGGATATGGCATCCACCATTTCCTTATCGCCTGCCAGAAGCTTTTTATACAGCTCAAGCTGCTCTTCCTCTGAATATTTCGGTAAAAGGGCAAGCTCGTCAAGATACAGACGGAAAACCCCCTGCTCTTTATCCGCTTCTTCCTCTTCTTCGGGATTTTGCAAATAATCCAGTACCGTCTGCTTTTGTTCCTCATTTAATTCCATATCCGAAAAATAAGCAAGTATCTCCTCCTCCGACATGGGTACGGCAGAGGTTTTTAAAATCTCCTCCACACTTTTTATTGTATCCATAAAAGCGTTCCGGTCTGTCATCCTGTTTCCCCTTTCTGTTTATCCATATATTAGGTAATTGCGAAACTCCTAATATTCAAAATTCAGTTGTACAATATAGACAATATTATAAGCAGGTGCTTTGGAGCGCCTTGCTTAGTGAAGTCCTTAAGGCCGTCATTTTCTCAAGATATCCAGCGTATGTGCGCCGGCACCGATTAACTCCTGCCGTTCACAGGTTGCCAGGTGGTACTGCATAAACAAATCAAAGGTTTCCTCATCCATTGCATTAAGCACCGGCCGCATATAGTCTGCGGGACCGTCCGGAGAAATAAGCTTTATCCGTGTAAGCCCCGTCTCCTCATTTAACCGGTTAATATCCTCAATACGGACATAATCATACAAATCCTTCTCCTCCGCCAGCGAGTGAAAATCCTCCGTCAGCCGTCCCTGTTCAAGGCATTCCTTAATATGCCCCTCCTTAAAGGCATAGGTCAGCACGCAGTATTCATTCATACAGTAAGCGACAAGAATCACACCGCCTTTTTTGGTTACCCGTTTTGCCTCCGTCAATGCCTGCAGCTTATCCTCCATTGTATATAAATGGTACATCGGACCGAACAGCAGCGTCATATGAAAGCTTTCTTCTTCAAACCGTTTTAAATTCAGCGCATTTCCCTGATATGCCTTTACTCCGCTGCCCTTGGATTTCAGAATGCCCAAATTGTATTTTACCAGTTCTACCGCCGTCACATCATAGCCCTCTTCGGCAAGGGCAACGGAATATCTTCCGGTTCCTGCACCCACATCCAGAATCCTCGCCTCCGGCATGTCCTTTAAGTATTCATGGATATACTTCATGGATGTGATAAATTCCACCTGTCCGTGCCGGCTCAACAGCCGTTTCTCCTCGTTAAACTTGTTATAATATTTTTCTAAATCCGTCATTTCTTTTGCCATAGCGGTCACCCGGCATTCCCCTGCAATAATTTTACCGTCGCATGCTTTCTGAACCAGCTCACCACCGGTCCGGTAAAGAAAGCAACAATGATTGTCGCAATACCAACCACTCCGCCGGAAAGATACCCCACCGTCATGCTGCAAAGGTCCATTCCAACCCTTGCCCATTTAAATTTAATCTTCCCCTTCGTCAAATCCTCTGCAATCTGACCTAAAATATCATAGGGAGCCGCCCCCATGTCGCAGTCCATATAAAGTGCTATGCCAAAACATGTACACAAAATGCCCACCGGCAGCAGGATAATCCGCACCGCCAAAAGCGGTTCCATTCCGTCTATGGTAATTCCCATAACCTCAAACAGCCACATACAAAAATCCACAATATAGCCAAGCCCTGCCATATTCACCACTGCACCTGCGCCAAAGCTTTTCCGGTCAAAGATAAACGCAGGAATAAACAGAACCAGATTTACCATGAGCTGATAGGTTCCGTAGCTGACCGGCAGATGATTACTTACCCCGATATTCATACAGGAAAAGGGGTCTGTTCCGAAACCGGCAAGACGCAGCAGCGCCACACCCAGCCCTAACAGCACATTACCCAGGCACACGTAAAAAAACCGTTTTCCCCGATTTTTTGATTTCGCTTTCAAGAGCTTCCCATCCCTTCTTTGTCTATATCTTCTGCGCAAGACTCTGTGCCGTCTGATTCAATTCTTCAATGATGCTGCCTACCTCGTTCGTTATCTCGCTGTTTTCCGCGCTGCTTTCAAATGTTTCATTAGAGTGCGCCGTCACCTCTTCCGTTGCAGCAGAAATCGTCTCAATTCCCACCACAATCGCCTGATTTGCATTTGTCAAATCCGTTACCAGCTCCTTCAATGTAGCAGACTCCGCATAAACCTCCTCTGCTGAAGCCGTGATTTCACTAAAGCTTGACGCTGCGCTGTTGGCAACGGTATTCTGCGCATTACTATTCTCAATCATTCCCTCGACCACCGTTACTACCTTTTCCAGTTCTGCGGAAATATTGCCAATCAGCACCGTGATATTATCCGTTGCTGTCTGTGTCTGGGTAGCAAGGGTGGAAATCTCTGACGCCACTACGGCAAAGCCTCTTCCTGCCTCTCCTGCCCTCGCCGCTTCAATGCTTGCATTTAAGGAAAGCAGGCTTGTCTGGGTTGTTATCTCATCAATCATCTGAATAATGGACTGCATCTGGCTGGCATATTCGCTGAGCTCGGCTAATTCCTCGGACACATGCGCATTTTCCTGGTTGGAAATATCCACATGACGAATCAGATTATCAATATTGCTCTGCGCCCGGCTGATTTCCCGCTGGGTGTCCTCAATATTATTCTGAATCATGGCGGAAACCCGGTTCACCTTCTGGATAACATTTTGTATCTGCTCCGTCTTTTCCATCTGCAGCTGTATCGAATTTGCCGTATCGTTCGTTCCCTGCGCAACCTCTTCCATGGAGGACATCGTTTTTGCTGCAGAGCTTTCCAAAACTCCCATTTTCTCCGAAACCGTTTTAATGTCACCGGTTATCTTTTCCGAAGCATGCAGCATCTCTTCCATAAGCTGCGCCGTGCGCTCCTTTTCCTCATTTATCTCCGCCATCTTCTGCTGATTATTTTTTTGCAGCGTTATCGTTGCAACAACCATATAGATAGAGAACAGCAGCACAGAACCAACACGGATTTCCAGATTTGCCATATCTTCTTTCATAATCTGTCCGCCGATTCCCAAAACTGCAATCTGTATAATATTCCCCACGGTTATTCCGACAGAGAAAATGCTGGTTAACTTCAAATCATTATAGACCAGCAAAACCATGGACAGCACCAGCGCATAGACATACGCCACCGGGGAAACCGTGGTAAAAATTACGAACAGATAAAAAACCCCGAATCCCATGGCAATGACATACCGTATATGCTCATTTTCCCGGTCCTTCTGATACAAATAAAAGGTGATTGCCAACGGACATAGCGCAAGGATGGAAAATCCAATAAAATACCCTATTGTCCTGTCTCCTTTTATCACTTCAATTAAGTAGCAGGCAACCAGTACTAAAATAATAATCGTATAGCACAATCTTCCTGCGGAATTGCTTCGTTCCATTTCCGAAATATTATCTCTCTTCATCACTTACCCCCTTAATGTATTTATCTTTTTTATTTTAACCCAATTTTTCCGGTTAATCAACAGATAAATCATTAAAGATTGCAAACGGGAGACTTTTATTCCGTATCTTCCAATGCCTCTCTTATCTCCTTTCGGATTTCCCTCTCCAGTTCATTTTCATCAAAATTCTCGTCATAGTGTATATGGTACTTATCCAGCAAATCCTTAATTTCCTTCATATTCAAATCCACATCTACTGAATCACCGTCCTCATCGACATGCACAAGCTGCTTCCCGTCTTTTCCGGTAAGGGTAACCCCGTCCTCATTGATGCTGACATGAATCTCGTCCTCATCAAACAATATATCTATATCACCCAAGGCATCCTCCAACGTATCCGCAAGGGTATCCTCCCACTGAATGGCATCCAGCCTGGATACCCATTTAACCGTATCTTTTGCCACCTTCAATGCTCCCATAATCAAAAAGGCAATCATAAAAACAGACAGGATAATAATTGCCGCCAGCGAGGCAAAAAAACCGATTAAAATATTCCTCTGGGATTTTTTAAATGTTTCCTCACTTCCTGACGAATCCATCACCGGCACCAGCTCCATACCGCAGTTGGAGCAGTATCTGTTCTTTGCATTTACTGCGGTATGGCACTTTGAACAGGTTACCTTGTTATTGTCCATACGGACAATCAAATAAATAATCAAACCAATACAACTGGGAACCAGCAGGACGGCCGCCGTCCACAAGACTCCGTTCATTCCTTTGCTCTGTGCATCCCGGTAAGTCCATATACCCAGAAGAATGGACATCGCTATAACTGCAATGACAATTAAAGCGCCTAAAAATATTGAAACTGTTATACCTGACATATCATTAACCTCCTGTTATCCATCTCACTTCTATTGTGCTGCGCCGCTATCAGAAAATCCTTTTTTAAAATAATTTTGCACTTTTCACCAAATTTCCTTTCCACATTCCCAAAAAGGTAACCACCCAGCTGATTGCAATCTCGAAAGTAATCGCCGCCAGATGCAGCTTCAGCCACGCTCCGCTAATCATCTGCAAAAGGTTTGGCATCCAGAAATCTGCTCCCTTTATATTGACAATCGTATAGATAAGACAAAGCATAATCCCGAACAATGACGAAACTACCGTGCTGATTGTCGCCGGAAGCCACCAGAATGAAACTCTTCCTGTATCCACGATTGCTTTGCAGGCAAGCTGGTTTTTCAACCGGATATTCACTTCTGCCGGAACATCATCCAAAGCATAGGCATTTTGCAGCATTTCATCCAGAATATCCGGGACTGCTTCTTTTTTACCGGATTGGGTTTGTTGTATCTGTTTCTCTTCATGTTGTCCCATCTAATGTCCCTCCATTTCCTTTCTTAACTGCTCCTTTGCCGTATGAAGCCTGCTTTTTACCGTTCCTTTCGGAATCTTTAAGGTTCTGGCAATCTCCTCCACAGACAATCCCCCTGCATAAAATAACAGCACGGTCTGCCGGTGTTTATCCGGCAGTCTGTCTACACACTCCCGCAGATAAGTTATCTGCTCCTTTTTAACCAGCTGCTCCAATATATCTTCTGCCTGGACATCCTCTATTATGGCACCCGGTTCGTCGCCGGATATGGTCGGGGCAATCCGTTCCCGTCTTGCATAGCGGCTCTTGTGATTTCTCCAGATATTCGCTGCAATCGACATCAGATATGCCCTGGGATTGTGCTCCAGCGAAATGCGTTTATGCAGTTCAAACGCCTTCAAAAATGTCTGCTGATAAAGGTCCTCCGCATCTTCCGGCGTATAGGTTATGCTTTTGCAATACCGGTATACGTGATTGCCATACCGTTCCACCAGCAGCTCCACATCACAAGCCTCCACAACCTCACCTCCTATATGGTATTGTTGCGAGTAACCGAAAAGTTCAATAAAATATCCGCCATTTTCCTTAACCCCTGCATAAGCCTCTTACTGTCTTACTAATTTCATCGGTTTTCCGATAATTATCCCTTTTGAATCTGCCGCATGTCCGATTTCAGCGGTCCTTGCCACAGGAAGCTTCTTTCCCACCAGTTCTTTTACCAGCCGCCCTGCCACGCTCATTTCTATGCGATGTTCCTCCTCCAAGCCCTTCACTTCCTCCCGCTCCAGCTGAGTAAAGGTTCCGAGAAGAAGCCCGTTCACCTTATCAAATGCCCCAAGCTGCCGCAGCTGGCTGAAATATGTAATGATTTGCGGCTCCAAACCGCTTCTCGCTTCCAGAAACAATATCTTATCCGTCAAATCCGGAAAATATTCCGTCCCCGCAAGCTTTAACAGGCAGCGGATATTCCCTCCTACAACAACCCCGGACAACTCCTCTCCCTGAATAAAGGAATAGCCAAAATCAAACAAACCGTTCCCGTTTTTTACGGGATGCACCGAATCTTCCGCCGGACATACTGCATCGGCAAAGTTCGTTAACAGTCCGGCATTTTTATCCTCCGTCAAATGCCGGACCTGATAAAGCACTCCGCTGTTTCCTGTTTTTGCGTAAATCGCATTTAACACTACGGTCAAATCACTGTATCCCCAGAACCGTTTCGGTTTTCCCGCACGGTTTCTTGCTTCCGCTATCCTCGTATAATCAAGATACGGCAGTATCTCGTTGGCAATATCTCCGCCGGAAATATCAAAGACGGCATCAATTTCCGGATTAGCATAAAATTCCATTAACGCATCCGCACGTTTCTTTGCCGTCCCGCTCCGTTTTCCCTTTCCGGCATACAGATAATCACTGAATACAGGCGTAATCCCCACCTTCTCCAGCACATCCCTTAGCTGCCGCTTCACCTCTGCTCCCGATGGCGGTAACCCATCGGAACAGACTGTAATCCCTGCTTTACCTCTATTTTGCATTTTTCCCATCCTTTTCATGTTAACAGAGCCGCCGCACCGGATTCCATGATGCAACAGCCCCTTATTTACAGTATTGATTACTCAGAAGCTGTGGCCTCCGCCGCCACCGCTTCTGCCTCCGCCGCCACCGCCGCCTCCACTTCTGCCTCCTCTGCCGCCGGAGCTTGTCGGAGAATAAACGCTCGTGGTCGTTTTATATTCACCCTTCACATGCTCCAAATCCTGTACGGCAGACATCCCCGCCAGCAGCTCACTGTCCGAAAGCTCTCTGGTACGGGAGAATATCTGGACAACAAAATAATTGATAAACAGCGCAATTACCATAGCAAAAAGAGCATTGCTGACATGCTTCATCGGCTGGGCAATCCTTCCCCCCCGCAGCAAAGTCTCCTCCTGTTCAAATGCCTTTGACGCACAGAGAAAATACTGTCCATCCGACGCATAGGTATACACATTATCTGTAATGGTATCCGCACGGCTTCTGGTAATTGTCTGATAAACGGCGCCGTCGCTGTACAGCCAGATATTCCGATTATCCAAATCAATCAGAAATACCGTCCCGCTGTCATTCCCGAAGGTGCTTCTGTAATAAGAGGCGATATAGCTCTCCGTCGTACCGAAATTATCCGCAATGGTTTTTAAGGCGGCATTTCCATAAAGGGTAAGCTCCTGCATTTGCAAAGCCAGCTCGCTCTCCTCCTGCTCCGTCAACAAATCCGCATCATCCTCAATGACCACCCGATAACCGGTATCAGGATTTTCATAACCGGCAGCCCGAACATTTTCCGAGATGCCCAAAATAAAAATCAATACCCATGCCATAACCAGCATCCACTGTTTCGCCCGTTTTCTCCGGCAGGCTGTTTCGGGCTGTTTCCCTTTTTTCTTCTGTAATTTACGCACGGTCATCACCTCCCCGGTAATTAAACTGCGGCGGCCGTCTTGTGGCAAGAAGGTTATAGCACCGCATCAAATCCACCAGCGTCAGCGATATGGCAAGTAAAGAAACCAGTACTGCGCCATAATAATAGTAATCGGCTGCCGGATGCCATATATCCACCACCACAGCGGCGACAATACCGAGCAGCGCCCATAAAGAGCCGGGAAGCCCCTTTTTCGCCTTAACACCACGGGCATAGGAAAAACCTTTTCTACAGGCAATCAAGGATACCACCAATGACGCCAGAATGAAAACATGCCCTGCTCCACTGATAACAGAACTGGACAAGTGCCAAAAATCCAATCCAACTCTTTTGCTTCTTTCGTCAGTTAAGGAAACCCACACCAGCGCCAGAACAAATATCAGGCAATCAGTAATAATCCCTTTCCACTTCTCTCTTTTCTGCCGCTTTATTTGCTTTAACGCCTCATCAGCACTTTTCTTTGCGTCTTTCTTTTCCCATTCCCGAAAATAGCTCCTGGTCAGGGGCGCATCCTCCTCTATGGCTTTCTGCCGTTTTGCCTCTCTAATGCCTACATCGTCGGCATATTGTTCCCGTCCCGCAATCTTCTTCATTTCCATCGCATGCAAAACCACGGAAACGGCTGAAAGTATGCAGATTACCGGCAGCAAAACGGTGGGGCGCAGGGTAAAGAATAAATCAAAAAGCAAAAACAGGGGTACTGCCAGCAGCAGGGAACCCAGCAGATATTTACCGATATCCGCCGGCAAATCGGCAACTACTTTTCCGGTCTGTCCGTTTACCGTTACATAGGCGACACGCTCCTTATTCCGGTATGCGAGAAACCATACCGGAAGCATGGCGGAGCTTCTGCTCTCAAACCGTGTATGCAGCTTCTTCTCCATTTCATTATCATTGTCCTCTATCTGATAAAATGCTGTTTCCGGATATTTCCGGATAAAATCTATCGTCCAGTCTTTTGCCTTTCTGCCCGCCACCTCTTCATAAACCGCGGATTCCACGTCAGCCGTGTCCGCATAAAATCCGCTCAAAAAAGAGGGTGTAAACTCCTTCATCTTTTCCGTTTCAAAGGGCGCAACCCGCCTGCTGATATCGTCTGCAAAAGAAGAGGAGGCGTCATAAAGCATTCTATTATAATCAAAATTGATATCTGCCAGGACATCATAATGCTTAACCAGAATATAATCCCCGTCCCTGCTCTCCTGCTTTCCCAGCAGCCTTATAGGACCCTGCTGGCTGATATGGTACACCCAGTACGGCATATAGATTCCCCGAAAACTGTCGATATATTTTTCGTCCTTTAACTCCTTTGGCGCAAAAATGGCACGTTTAATCAGTCTTGTATATGCTTTTTTACAATCCTCTTTCGTCTGCTTAAATGGGATAATATATTCCGGCCTCTTTTCTTTCTGAAGCCGGCTGTTTAAAATTGTGGAAGCACCGCAGAAGCTGCAAAACCCCGCTGCCGTATTGTCGGTGCTGTAAATTTCCCCGGCACACTGTGGACAGGTAAACACCGTCACATCATAAGCATTATCTTCCTCTGCATCCTTTTCCTCAGATACGGAATAGGGGTCAACCTGTGTATTGCAGAATGCGCAGGATAACATCTGCGATGCAATATCAAATTTCAGGTTGCCGCCACAATTCGGACACTCATACATTCTACCCTCTCCTTTGTAATTTACTTATGGAAATATCTTATCACGGAATCCGGATTGCATCAACAACAGGAATATGCACGATAGTTTTTCATATTCATCTGAAATAATTTGTGCTATAATAAAAAAAGCACCAAAAGAAAAGAGGAAGTTAATATGCAAAGGATATTAATCGTGGATGACGAAACACTAAACCGCGAATTGCTGCGTAATATATTGGAGGATGAATATATTGTGGATTTGGCAGAAAACGGAGAACAGGCTCTGGCAAAGCTGCAGGAATATCATGAAGAGTCCGCAGCCCTTCTTCTTGATTTACACATGCCGAAAATGGACGGCTTCGCCGTTATTGCCCAAATGCGTAAGCGGGGCTGGATGGGAAAAATCCCTGTACTCATTATCAGCAGCGAGCATGCCGTAGAGGTTGAAAACCAATGCTTTGAGCTTGGCGTATCGGATTTTATTCATAAGCCCTTTGAAAGCTCCATCGTGAAAAACCGGGTTCACAATACCATGGAGCTGCTTGCCTGCAAAAAACAGCTTGAGCATAAGGTGGAGGAACAGGAAGAGACACTGAAAAAGCAAAGTCAGATTATCCGGATACAGGCGGAAAAACTGCGGGAATCAAAGACCTTTAACAAACTGATGATGAAGTACAGCGCCGCCATTATGGAGGTGGAGACAAGGCTTAATGTGCTGAATGAAGAATTTTCCCAGGAATATAACCGAAATCCCTTTGAAGCCATTAAGAGCAGATTAAAATCCCCGGCAAGCATTTACGAAAAATTAGAGCGTAAGGGCTATCCGGTTACCATGGACAGCATAAGGAAATATCTGACCGATGTAGCGGGACTCCGCGTTATCTGTTCCTTCCCCGACGACATTTACCGGCTGGCAGAGCTGTTCACCATGCAGGACGACATTATCCTTCTGAAAAAAAAGGACTATATAAAAAATCCCAAGCCCAGCGGCTATCGGAGCCTTCACCTTATCCTGAGCGTACCGATTTTCCTGTCCGATAAAAAGGATTACATGACGGTAGAAGTACAGTTCCGTACCATTGCGATGGATTTCTGGGCAAGCCTGGAGCATAAACTGGAATACAAAAAAAATGTGGACCGTACAAACGAGATTGTGCAGCAGCTGAAGGTCTGCGCAGACTCCATAGAGGCTCTGGATTACCAGATGCAGGAAATCCGAAATAAAATCGACAAATCGGAAGAAGAATATTCCGAATTTCCTCCGGCGGCTTCTCACTGATAGCTGTCGGACGGCGGCAGGCATTGATAATCCCGGCAGACATAATAGGTCGTTTTTCCGTTCAGCCTCTGATAGTGTTCTGTCGGACGGGAATAAATTCTTACCTCTGCATAGAGGGGAAGCGCACTGAATATCTTCTCCCTGCTGTCCTTTTCGGATAACACCACCGCTATCTTCTCCGGTGGGTTCAGGTATATTTCCAGTGCGGTTAAAAACATGCTGTAGCCCATCGGATACCGCAATGCCTTGATTGATAAAAAGGCAAGCTGTTTTTCTGCTTTTTTCTTATCCCGCTCACTGCCGGTAATCTGCGCTAACCGCACAAGGCACAAGGCAATAACCGAATTTCCGCTGGGCAGCGCCCCGTCGTAGGTTTCTTTCGGTTTTGAAATCAGAGTGGAATTTTTTGTTCCGTACAGGAAATACCCGCCGTTTTCCCCATCAAAAAACTGCTTTTCCGCCTCTTTACTCATCTTCTTTGCCCGTTCCAGATAACGGGCTTTGGATGTCGCCTCATACAGGCAGAGCAGGGCGGCGGTATAATAGGCATAATCATCCAGAAAACCCTTTACCGATGCCTTCCCACTGCGGAAGCTTACATAAAGAATATTCTCCCGGATAAGCTTTTCTTCAAGAAAACATTCCGCCCTCTCTGCCGCATCCAGATAGCTTTTCTCACCGGTCGCCCGGTAGAGCACCGCCATAGCGCATATCATCAACGCATTCCACGAGGTCAGTACCTTATCATCAAGCTGAAGCTTTGTACGGGATTTACGATAACGATACAGTTCCTCTATCTCATCCTGAAACTTATCGGAAATGTCATTTCCATTTAACAAATGGAGAATATTTTTTCCCTCAAAATTCCCCTCTCTCGTCACCCCGAAGTACTCGCAAAACGCCTTTCCCCTTTTTCCGCCTAAAACATTGCAGACCTCATCATAATCCCAGACATAAAATCTGCCTTCCTCCCCCTCGCTGTCCGCATCCTGTGCCGAATAAAATTCCCCGTCCTTTCCTGTCATTTCCCGGAAAATATACTCCGCAGTCTGCCTTGCGGTATCAAGAAACAGCTTCTTTCCCGTTGCTTTACCTGCAATAGAATAGGCAATTATCAGCAGCGCATTATCATAGAGCATTTTCTCGAAATGGGGAACCAGAAAGCAATCATCCGTTGAATACCTTGAAAACCCATAGCCAATCTGGTCAAAAATCCCTCCTCTTCTCATTTTTTCCAGAGTGATTTCTGCCTGATGCAACGCCGCTTTATTTTGATGCAGCCGGGCATACAGCATCAGAAAAATCAGATTATGCGGCATCGGAAATTTAGGAGCAGTGCCAAATCCCCCATGCCTTTTGTCAAACCGCTGAAAAAACATTTCCACCGCAAACTCCGGCAGATTTTTGTCCGGCTTATCCTCTGTAATACTCTCCTCCCTGTTGATGTCGTCCGCTATTGCTTTTGCCGTCTGCAAAAGACCTTCTCTGTTATTTTTCCACTTCTCCACAATCCGGAGCAGTAATTCCCGGAAACCAATCCTGCCAAACTGTGTTTCCGGCGGAAAATATGTCCCGGCAAAAAAGGGGATTTGCTCCGCCGTCATAAAAATGCTCATCGGCCATCCGCCGCTTCCGGTAAACGCCTGGCAAAACGCCATATATACGCTGTCAACATCGGGACGCTCCTCCCGGTCTACCTTTACGGATATAAAATACCGATTGAGAATATCGGCAATTTCTTTGTTTTCAAAGCTTTCCTGTGCCATCACGTGGCACCAGTGGCATGTGCTGTAGCCTATACTCAGGAATATCGGTTTATCTTCTTTTCCTGCCTTCTCAAATGCCTGCTTTCCCCACGGATACCAGTCCACCGGATTTTCGGCATGCTGCAAAAGATAGGGGCTGCTCTGTTTCTTTAACTGATTACTCATACACAACGGATTTCCTTTCTGAAAAATCTGCAAAAACATTTCTGCTTTTATTATTGTGTAATTGTCCGTAATCTATCCCTTATCCATACACTTATCTACAATAATTCTTTTAAGATTTGGTTCACCATACCGGGATTGGCTTTTCCCTTCATCGCTTTCATGGTCTGTCCCACCAAAAAGCCAATTGCTTTTTCCTTACCGTTCCGGTAATCCTCCACTGACTGCGGATTATCTGCAATCACCTGTTCAATGGCAGTGCGAAGCGCCCCCTCGTCATTAACCGTCTTTAACCCGTTTTCCTCGACATAACAATCCGGGTCGATATCCTCTGCAAAAATCTTTTCAAATACTTCCTTTGCCACCGTGGAATTGATTGCCTGGGAATCGGTAAGCTTAATCAGCTTTGCCAGATTCTCAGCGGAAAACGTAATATCCTCCGCATCCATTTCCTTTTCCTTTAACAGGCGCATCGTCTCCACCATCAGCCAGTTGGAAACCTTCTTCGGATTCGCCTCCAGCGCAATGGTCTCTTCAAAAATATCCGCCAATTTCTTGGTTCCGGTTAAAATATCCGCATCATACTCCGGAAGCCCGTATTCCTCCTGATACCGAAGCTTCTTCTCCTCACGGAACTCCGGCTGTCTGCTCCGTATTTCCTCTAACCATGCGTCGCTGATAACAATCGGTACAAGGTCAGGGTCGGGAAAATAACGGTAATCCTGCGCATCCTCCTTAGAGCGCATCGCATAAGAATATTCCTTTGTATCGTCCCATCTTCTGGTCTCCTGAATAACCTCTTTGCCAGCCTCCAGCAAATCAATCTGGCGCTCCCGCTCATTTTCAATCGCTCTCGCTATCGCCTTAAAGGAGTTCAGATTCTTCATTTCGGTACGGATGCCAAGCTCTGCCTGCCCCGCCTCGCGGATAGACAGATTCACATCCGCCCGCATGGAGCCTTCATTTAATTTACAGTCCGACGCCCCGAGGTACTGAATCGTCATTCTCAGCTTATCCAAATAAGCGATTACCTCGTCCGCAGAACGCATATCCGGCTCCGATACAATCTCAATCAGCGGAACTCCCGAACGGTTAAAATCCACCAAAGAACTGTCGGTATATGGGTCATGAATCAGCTTGCCGGCATCCTCCTCCATATGGATTTCATGGATGCCAATAAATTTTTTCTTTCCGTCCACCTCAATCTCGACCTTACCGTCCCGGCAAATCGGATAGTATAACTGGGAAATCTGATAATTCTGTGGATTATCAGGATAAAAATAATTTTTCCGGTCAAATTTACAATTCTGCGTAATCTTACAGTTCGTGGCAAGTCCCACGGCAATCGCCTTGTTTACCACCTCTTTATTCAATACCGGCAGTGACCCCGGCATACCGGTACAAACCGGGCAGGTATGGGTATTGGGTGCTCCGCCAAATGCAGTAGAGCATCCACAGAAAATCTTTGTCCTTGTCGCCAGTTCCACATGCACCTCTAAACCGATGACCGTCTCATATGCCTTACTCATGTTAAAGCCCCCTTTCCACTGCAAATGCAGGTCTCTTATATTCCCTCGTCTGCTCAAATGCATAAGCCGCCCGGATAATACTCTTCTCATCAAAATGCTTTCCGAGAAGCTGCATGCCGATTGGAAGCCCGTTTCCGTCATATCCACAGGGAAGGGAAATGCCCGGAAGCCCTGCAAGATTTACCGATACCGTATAAATATCTCCCAAATACATCTTAATCGGGTCGCTTAAGGATTCGCCAAGCTTTAATGCCGTCGTTGGTGCAACCGGTCCCAAAATCACGTCATATTTCTCGAAGGCTTTGTCAAATGCCTGCTTTATCAATGCTTTTGTGCGGAGAGCTTTCATATAGTATGCGTCAAAATATCCGGAGGAAAGAACGAAAGAGCCAAGCATAATTCTTCTCTTCACCTCTGCGCCAAACCCTTCGGAACGCGTCTTTTTGTACATCTGGTGAAGGTCCGAAAATTCTTTGGTACGGTAGCCGTATTTCACCCCGTCAAAACGCTCCAGATTTGAGCTTGCCTCTGCGGAAGCAATGATATAATAAGCCGGAATCGCATATTCCACAAGACTTAAATCAAATTCTTCGATAACCGCACCCTTTTCCGCCAAAGCCTTCGCCGCCGCCATAACCGATTCCTTTACCTCTGCGTCCAGACCCGCTCCAAAGTAATCCTTCGGAATCCCGATTTTCATTCCTTTTACGTCATCCACTAAGGCAGCGGTAAAATCATCTCCCGCCTCCTTAACCGAGGTGGAATCCTTTTCGTCCCTGCCACAGATTATCTCCAAAATCGTTGCACAATCCGTTACGTCCTTTGCCAAAGGCCCAATCTGGTCTAAGGAAGAACCGTAGGCAATCAGTCCATACCTGGACACTCTTCCATAGGTAGGCTTTATCCCGGTCACCCCGCAAAAACCGGCGGGCTGGCGGATACTTCCTCCGGTGTCGGAGCCCAATGCATAGGGAACCTCTTCTGCCGCTACTGCTGCCGCAGAGCCGCCGGAAGACCCCCCCGGCACTCTTTCCAAATCCCACGGATTCTTTGTCTCTCCATAATAAGAGGTTTCGGTAGTGGAGCCCATGGCAAATTCGTCCATATTTGCCTTTCCCACAATAACCGCTCCCGCTGCCTGCAGCTTTTCCACTGCTGTTGCAGTAAACGTAGGCGCAAAATCGGATAAGATTTTAGAAGCGCAGGTAGTAAGCATTCCGTCAATACACATATTATCCTTAATGGCAACCGGTACGCCGGCAAGCGGTCCGGTAAACGTCCCGTCATCGATAAGCCTTTGTACCTCGTCCGCTCTCCTTAATGCGCCTTCCCTATCCACCGTGACAAAGGCATGTATATCCTTTTCCTTCGCCTCAATGCTGTCAAGAAATGCGGTTGTTGCTTCCACTACGGAAATTTCTTTATCTCTAATCTTTTTGCCGAGTTCTACGGCAGTTATCCCTAAATCCATTTCTTCCTTCCTTTCTGTTATCATCCAAATTTTATCTCAACGCTGCCGGCCGGCCTTAAGCTCTAATCGTGTCCAAATAAAAGCGTCCGCCTACTCAAAGGTCTTTGGCACCTTATACGCCCCATCTTTTTTCTCCGGTGCGTTTGCCAGCATATTCTCCCTGTCGTCCCCATTTGTCACGACATCCTCACGAAATACATTATGCACAGAAAATGTATGGCTCATCGGCTCCACACCCTCTGTATCCAATTCATTTAATTTTCCCACATATTCCAGCATATTTGACATATCCTTTTTTGCCTGCTCCTTCTCCTCATCAGAAAGCTCCAGCTTTGCCAAAATGCCAACATACTCAATCGTTTCATCCATAATCTGCATCCCTCTACCTCCTGTTATAAACCCATTCACGATTTTTACAAAATATACTCAACGGATAGTTTAATGGATATTTTCTGCCCTGTCAACCACACTGCGCTTTTGGCGGAAATAAAATGAGAACGACAAATCACAAAAAAGAGTGGCAAAAGTCTTGATTTTACTGGCTTTTTCCACTCTTTTCCGCTGTATGCTTTTATTATCCAGAGCTCCCCATGGGAATAGTGTATATTTACATGAAACCTTTTTATTTAAAAGCTTTTTAGTTATATTAACTATATCCATTTTATCAAAAGGGGGCAAAAAGGGGGCTTTTAGCGCTCATCTTTCCCATTTTTATTTGCCTCTGTCCGTTATAATCATTAGTCGGGGCTTGACAGTTATTCTTGCATTTTTCGCCGCAATATGCTACGATAAGCACAAAAGAAGGGAAAGCCATAGAAGCGGCTCTATCCCTTGTAATAATAGCTTAAACCCTCCGAAAAGGGTCAGCCGTCACTACTCGCAATAGTGGCGGCTATTTCTTTTTTCCCTTGTAAATCTGATAAATCAAATTAGCAAGGGCAACAACAAGTATACCTATTTGGATTAAATCCGCATATGTAACATACATTGCATCGCCCTCCTTTCTTTCGTCTGGAGGGCTACTTGAACCCTCCGAAAAAAACAGGAGGGATAAAGCCGCCTTTGGTTCTATGGTTTCCCATAAGAAAACCCCGGTTTTTCCGGGGTGTCCTTTAAATCAGATTTAATAATTTTTTCCACGTTGCCTGCTTTGCGGTAATCTCTCCGTCTGCCATGAGACAGCTTACCTCTGCCCGCTGGTAAGCTTTTACGGCTTCCTCCGACTGCCTGCCAAACTGTCCATCTATGTTTCCCTTATAATAACCCTGCGCTTTCAGATACCGCTGTATGGGCTTGACCAGCGCATGACTGCTGTTCATGCCGGTTGATATCGTCACCGTCCGGCTTAACGCTCCCTTTTTCGTCTTTACCTTAAGAATCTGCTTTACCCGCCGGATAAACTGCCGTTTGGTAAATACCGGCAGGTCGAACAGCTCCTTTTCCGCCTGCCGGCGCCGCTTAAGTCCTTCCAGTTCCCGCCCGTTCGCTTTCGTATAAAGCAGAATCTTTTCGGATACAGCAGCCGCATCCCTCCCGGTCACCAAAGTGTACAGGCTTCCCTCCCCGCAGTTATAGGCAAAGCTGACCAGTGCCGAAAACTGGTTTTTGTTCGGTTTAAAAATCAGTGCTTTGCATTTTTCCACCGCTTTTTCAAACCTTTGCAAATCCTGTTTTAACAGCTCCTCCGCCTGCTCTTCCGTGATAACCATCCCACTGGATACAGGCTTTCCGTCTACTGCTCCGGTATGCCCGTGCCCAATCGTCCATACTCCGGCAGGGCATTTGTAAGCTGTCAGCCGGCAGCCCTCAAATTCCTTGATTAAATTTAATCCTTTGTCTGATATGTTCATTTTCCGCCCCCGCTTTCCATCTCTTTCACCTCGTCGTTATCCGGCAGCTCATCCGTATACCGTTCCAGCCATTTCCTTATGTATTCATATACCTTTTTGGTCGGAAGCCCGCACAGCGTCATGTTTTTTAATATTGACACAACCTCATAAGCGATAAACAGTATGCCGAAAAATTCAGCAATCCCGATATGACTGATATGTGCATTGCTTTCCAGCCATTCCGTTCCGGTATCCGGAAGAAGACTAACCAGATTGATTCTGATGATGATGTCCATGATGGCGCAGAATACGATACACAGTACCATGCTGATTTTCCGGATAGCCCCATCAATGCCAAAGCAGCTGTTGAACCGCTTTTCCTTGACTGCCCGGATTACTCCGAAAATCGTATCCGTCACGATACACAGGACGACAATTTTCACCACCGGATTGTTGATATTTTCATATAAATTAAATAATAAATTTTCCATGCTCATTCTCCATCTTCCTTTCAATTGTAAAGGCTATCTGCATTTGCCTTCATCGTGCTTACCTCGGCACGGATTGTTTCTTCAAAGGTGGTATCGCCCGCCTTTTTTGCCAGCTTAATTAACATTGTTCCCACCTCATCCAATGCCGCTTTAGTGATGCTTCCGTTGCTTTTTACCTTTTCATTCAGCGTTTGATAGGATTGAACCAGCATCTCCTGTGCTTCCTGCCTTTCCCTTACCTCCCCTCGAATTTCGTAAAGCTCATTTCCATGATTATTCAATACTGCCATTGCGTTATCCGCCGTCTGCTGTGCTGCCTGTGCCGCCAGCCGTGTTTCCCGCATTTCCCGGACGTTACCATCCACTTTCTGGTTAAAGCTCTCCATGGAAAAGGATACGGTATACAGTGGTGTAATGCTTTCAATATTCACTCCGTTTAATTCCACCGTATACAGCGGCATCTCCGATTCTTCCGCCCCGTCCAGTATGTTCCCCTCCGTATATCCCGGCATGACCGGACCGGATACCGCAGGAATGCCCTTGATTACCTTTAACTCCATTTTTTCCAGCCCGGCGGATTTTTCGTACCTTGCCACAATCAAGTCTTTCCGCCGGTATCCGGTAGTCCCGTTATCAATCGTCACGTCTTCATAGTCCCGGATTCGTGCATGGGTTCCCTGATGCACAAGGTCACCGGCTCCCATCCTTAAGGTATTGCTGGACACAATCGTTACCGCCAGCCTCGTTCCCGTATCCAGCACATAGCTGTTTTTTCCAAATGTTCCGGCATGCAGTGCCCTGTCATCGTCTGATGTGACGTGGTTTTCCCCTGTTTTTCCTGTGATTATCTGCATATTATTCCTCGTATAATAAGTGTATAGCCAATAGAAATGAGTGGTTATGCACTTAT
>JAMPFJ010000036.1 GCA_023664535.1 Bacteroidales bacterium | reverse complement strand
AGAAGCAGGAGAGAGAAAGGCGGAGAAGCTCTTTGTATGGAGTTCTGAAGGTACATGAAAATGAATGATGAACTTTCAAATCTGGTGATAGAGGATTTGGGAGTTTTTTTATTGTATTGAAAGGGGTAACTTCCGGAACTGATAGAAAAAGGATTGATTATGGTTTGCAATAGACACATGTGATTTTAAGCGGTAGTTGTGTAGTAAGATAGTAAGATATGTCATGTTACAATATACCTAATAAAGCAGAACATGGGTTGAAGGTCACACTTAATTCGCAGTGTGCTTTGAATGCTTTGACGATTGATGAACCACTGGATATACGCAATCCATCGAACTCCTAATGGATTTGCTGTATCTGGATGAAGAGATGCAGGCTGGCGTGGTAATAATTTTTATGAGAACCCTCGTAGGTCATGAGATGGAGTTGCAGGGGTTTTATGCTGGCACTAAATAAGGTAGATAAGAAAGTATAATTTTTTAATTGACATATTATTGTAAAAAGTTTAAAATGTACTTAAACAATAAGTACATTTTGAGAAAAGGAATAGATATGTGGATATAATTATTAGTAGCAGTTCAAACAAGCCGATTTATGAACAAATTTCAATGCAAATAAAGGCAATGGTTATGAATGGCGAATTAAAAGCAGGAGATGCCATTCCGCCAATGCGTGTAATGGCTAAATCACTTCATGTAAGTGTTATTACAGTTCAACATGCCTATGAAGATTTGCAACATGAGGGATTCATAGAAACGATAATTGGAAAGGGAAGTTTTATTGCGGCTCAAGATACGGATTTGATTAGAGAGGAACAATTCAAAAAGATAGATGAACTTATACAAGAAGTTTCTGAAATAGGAAAAAATAATGGAATACCATTACAAAAATTACAGGATTTGCTAAATCTCTATTATGAGGAGTCATGATGTGACTAGGGTAGTGAATGTATTTAAGGAGATGATAATTGTATCTGCTTTAGAATATTAAGATTATTACAACATGAAACTTAAAAATGGGAATGGTTTAATATTATTTATGGCACTGATTTAGAAGTGCGGGAATGGAGATTCTTATGGATGATAAAGAAAAAAATATATTAGAAGTGGAAAATTTATGTAAAACATTTCAGAAAAATGAGTTCTCTCTTAATAATATATCGTTTACGCTGCCGCATGGAGCAATTATGGGATTTGTAGGGGGAAATGGCGCGGGGAAGACAACAACGATTGGCTGTATCCTTGGTGCATTGAAAAAGGATAGTGGGTCAATAAGGTTATTTGGAAGAGAAATAAATGGAAACGACATAGATGTGGATATCAAGGAACAGATAGGGGTGGCTTATGACACAAGTAATTTTTCGGGAGAATTAACACCACAAAGACTTTCCCGAATAATGCAGGGAATTTACCGACAATGGGATAATGATATTTATTTGCAATATTTGAGTAAATTTCATTTACCAATACAACAGAGAATCTCCACATTCTCGAAGGGAATGACTATGAAGTTGGCACTTGCGGTTGCTATTTCACATTCCTCAAAGTTGCTTGTTTTTGATGAAATAACGAGTGGGTTAGATCCGATTGCACGTGATGAGGTATTGGATATTTTTCTTGATTTTGTGCAGGATGAGTCAAGGTCGATTTTGATTTCGTCTCATATAACAAGTGATCTTGAGAAGGTGGCAGATTATATTACTTTTATACATGATGGAGAACTTTTATTATCCGCCTCTATTGATGATTTACGTTATAAATATGGCATAGTCAGATGTAGATTAGAACAATTTGAACGGATACATGAGGAAGATATTGTTGCATATATAAAGAAAGATTACCAGATAGATGTGTTAGTCTCAGATAGAGATTATATTCTAGGAAAATATGGTGATTTGGTAATTGATAATGCGTTGATTGATGATATATTAATGTTATTGGTAAGGGGGAAAAAAGGTGAAAGGATTATTTCTTGACTGTATATATAAGACGATTGATAATATGAAACTGCTGATTGGATTTTTGTGCATTGCTGGTATAGGGATAATTACTTTGATAGATAGTCAGAGTATTGTTCAAATTTTTATTGCCGTTATTTTTTTTAGTGTTTCTTTTTGCAGTCTTAGTGTGGTTCGGAAGGATATAAAATCAGGATGGTATAAATACGAGGTGTCACTACCTGTAAAAAAGGAAATGATTGTAGAAAGTAAATTCTGGGCATATTTATTCTGGCTGTTTATATCAATTATTTTGGCTGTTTTATTTGTTGCAAGTGTCATTTTTTTAAAAGGATATAAGTATTTTGATTTGGGTATGCAGGATATATTAACTTTGTTTTTTGTATGTATTTCGTATGCACTTGCCGTTTGTGCTTTCTTCTATTTGGGATTATATATTGTAGGATGGGATAAAAATGATGCTCTGGAGATTATTAGTGTTATTTTTTCTGTCATCTTTATGGTTGCTTTAGTATATTTGGTTAATTTAGCCGGCATTTCGATTGAAAGTGGAAGAATTATACTACTAGTTGTTTCTGGTTTTGTGTTTATTATGTCCTTAATTTTATCGAAAGAGATGTATAGTAAAAAAGAGTTATAGGAAGAGAGGATATAAAACATTATAAATTTTTGCAATACTGCCGGGCAGTATTGCATTTAAGAATTTTTAATTCTTAAATGCAATGGGTATTATTAAAGGAAAAGGTTCCTGAACTGTTCTCTGTTTTACACCATTTTGTACACCAAAACCGCCTTAGATTTACATCATTTCACTGAAAAAATATGCAAAATTATGAGAAAATAACTGGCACCCACCACATTCCTAACCCTATCTAATACCAGTAATTATAAGGGTTTTAACAACTTTTGCAAAAATACTCGAAACATCTGATTCTTACAAAACCGTAAGACAAAATGTCATATGAATGTAATCTTAATCCCGTATAATAGGTATAGCCTTAAAATTTGGCTATACTTTTTTATTGGGAAAGCATTATATTGCTGAAATCTTTCCGATAGGATAAAATCAATAACAGCCGTTGACTGTTGATAGGAGGTAGGGGATGAAGGATTACAAGGCATTGGCGGTCAGGTATTTAAAATTGAATAAGAAGAGAAGCATAATTACCATTGCAGGAGTTTCCGTGGCGGCAATGGTGTTGTTTGTCCTTTTGAATCTTATCTGCAGCAGCATTTTAAAGGTGCGGGAGGAGATAAGGGAGACAGCGGATTATGAAATTATTTTATGTACGGAAACGGAAAGCCAGATTAAGCAGATTATGGAGGATGACAGAGTGAAAAGTGCTGCTGTCGGACCATATCATTATTGGGAGATAGGTGCGGATGAGCCGGAACTGTATGAGCATGCAGTATTTATCAATACCAGTAATCCATACAGGATGGATTCCCTTTTAGCGGAGTTTTGCAGTACTTATGAGATAAAGGGGGAACTGAATTATAATCTGGCAATAACTTATATGCAGGGAGATACAGGGAATTTATTGGTAATTGCTTTTTTGGCGGCACTTCTTATTTCCTTTATCTTTGCTATTTTTGGCGTGGGTATTGTCAGAAATTCCATTCAACTGTCAATATTGGAACAAATTAAGGATTATGGGAATCTTCGCTGCATAGGCGCATCAAAAGGACAGTTAAAGACGGTAGTCTACCTGGAGGGCGCAATTATTGAGATTACCGGAATCCTTATTGGTGTGTCTCTGGGAACGGTGGCAAGTGCGGTAATCGGCTATTTTATCCATGTGGATGCAGGCTTTCATTTTCTTCCTCTTGTGCCGCTGCTGATTGCATTTTTAGGGGATTTGTATTTTGCGATGGAGGAAAACTGCAAGGTAATTATCCAGATGACGCCGGTCAGTGCAATACGCGGGGAGTTCCGCATCCGCAAGGAAAAGATAAAAATGAGAAAGCAGAGTATCTTTGGCAGGATGTTTGGAATAGAGGGGGATTATGCATATAAAAGCATTATGCGCAATCCCGGAAGATTCCACAAGACCGTATGGGCGCTTGCCATCGGCATAGCGGCTTTTATTGCGGCGGCGGGAGTGACGACCTCGGTGAATCAGTATATCAAAGAGGAAGCGGAACGATATCAGTATTACCAGTTTTATTTTGAATGTATGCTGGGGGCAGGAAAGACTGCCGAAGAGGTGAAAGGCGAGCTTCCTTCTGTAGAAAACATGGAGAATGTATCCAATCTGCCGGAGGTGACGGAAGCGAAGAGAATATATGCCAGTACGCTGTATGTTGCGGATATTGAGGCGTATTGGGCAAAATACCGTTCGGATTATCTGGAAAATACGGCAGTAGGTAACAGCAATAAAACAGTTTATGAACGTTATAAGGAAAAAGAAGAAGACGATTTTGTTATTTCATGGCTTTCTATGGTTAACGGCATTGCCTGCTACGGATATGATGAAGAGGATTATCAGAGATACCAGCCGGTATTGGTGGACGGCACGCTGGATGTCAGCGAGCATGGGCTTGTGCTGGTAAACGGTGGAAATGTAATGAAAGCCCAGTCCGATTCGCTGGAAGAGGAATACATGGATATTGTTTTTACGGATTATCAGGTGGGTGATACGATTGATATAGTGGATATGAAAA
The DNA here is from genome assembly GCA_023664535.1 of Bacteroidales bacterium. Taxonomy (GTDB): domain Bacteria; phylum Bacillota; class Clostridia; order Lachnospirales; family Lachnospiraceae; genus CAG-590. The sequence goes on along the minus strand of JAMPFJ010000036.1, from coordinate 20,158 downwards.
AATTTAATACATTGTTTGAGGAAAAGGTTGGCAAATTGAAGGAGGAATATGATAAAAAAAGAGAACAGCTCCCGCAGGTATCCCGTGACAGCGAGGAATATGCGAAGGTGGAAGCGGAAAAAGATGCGATAGAAAGAGACTATAATAGCGGAAGAAATATGGCGGTGGAAGAATGCTATATAGAATTGATGGAAAATGGCGATTATACCACATATACCATTGAGGGAATTGTCAGTGAAGACGTTAATCATTACTATTGGGGAGAAGACATGCATTTTGTCCTGCCGATGAAACAATATATGGAAATTACCGGTACGGACGAGTCAATGATTGCCGGAATGCAGTATCATTTTGACAAATATCCGAGAAATCATAAAATGGCGCTGCTTCTTGCTTTTGAACAGGATTGGATGATGGACGGCTATATCATGATGATGGAGGGGCTGGTAAGCGTAAAAAACGGAATACTGTTCGTTATGCTGTTTGTTGTTTTCATTGTATTGATGACGACCTTTAATATTATTAACACGGCTGCCAGTAACCTGCATTTAAGGAAAAAGGAACTGGCGCAGCTGCGGGTACTTGGAATTTCCAAAAAAGGCTTAATGAAGATAGTTATGCTGGAAGGGGTAATCGAAGCGATTGTCGCCAATCTGCTGGGAATGTTGCTTGGCGTGGCAATAAGTTATGGCTGTTATCAGATTCTTATGGCCTTAAATGGAATGAAGTATTATTTTCCGGTTGCAGCAGTCATTTTCAGCATCCTGCTTTCCTTAATCATTCTCTGCGGTTCAATTTATGTACCGCTTAAGGGGATGAAACAGGACGTGGCGGAGGATTTGGCAACAGGCGGAGACTGATTTGGAATAGAAATAAAGGGCAAATGAAGTTGGGTAGGAAAACCGATAAAAACAGGAGGACTTGAAGTATGGATATTGTGACAATGGAAAAGGTGACGAAGGTATACGGAGAAAATGAGACAAGGGTCTGGGGGCTGCATGATGTAGACCTTACCGTGAAGCAGGGGGAGATTTTAGCGGTTGTGGGGGCGTCCGGCTCCGGCAAATCGACATTGCTGCATATTATGGGCGGCGTGGATTCTCCTACCAGCGGAAAGATTGTTGTGGACGGCAAAGAGATTACCAGATTGAGCGACGAAGAAATGTCAGTGTTCCGGCGCAGGAAGATAGGTTTTGTTTTTCAGGCATATCATCTGATTCCGGTATTGTCGGTGGAGGAAAATATTACCATGCCGATTCTTCTGGACCACAGAAAACCGGACAAGGAATATATTGAACATATTATGGAAATGCTGGGGATTCAGGATAGAAGAAAACATCTGCCAAATCAGCTTTCCGGAGGGCAGCAGCAAAGGGCGGCAATCGCAAGGGCGCTGGCAAACCGTCCCTCTTTGATTCTCGCAGACGAGCCCACCGGCGCATTGGATTCCAAGAACGGAAACGAAGTGATTACGCTGCTTCAAAATTCGGTAAAGCAGTTAAACCAGACGCTGGTGCTGATTACCCATAATGTTGATTTGGCAAGGGAAGCAGACAGGATTATTAAGCTTGTAGACGGGGAAATTGCAGAATAGGGGGGAAGGAAAGTGAAAAAAATAATTGGATTTCTGCTGTGCCTTTTTATGGGAACGCTGATAGGGACGCAGGCAGTCCGGGCGGCGGTGCCCAGGGTAATGGTATCGGATTATTCAATAAAAGAGAAAGAGGTTGTGGCAGGAGAGGAATTTACGCTTACGGTAGTACTGAAAAATACGGCGGCAAAAGCGGTCAAGAATTTAAAGCTTTCTGTTTATGCAGAAAACGGCGAACTGCTGCCGGCAGAAGGTGCGGGAACGGCTTATGTGAATCAGATTGACGCAGGTGCCGAGGAGGAATTTACCTTTTCGATGCAGGCAATCAGCGGTCTGGAGGAAAAGTCTTATAAGCTCGCCTTAAAGACTGAGTTTGAGAGCAGCGGCGGGCAGGAATATACGGTAGACGAAATGATATTTATTCCCATCAGTCTGAAACAGAGATTATCGGTTACCGATATTTATATGGCGGAGGATTTTGTGGAATTGGGGGATACTGTTGAAATCAGTGCATCGGTGAACAATTTGGGAGACGGGGCGCTTTATCACGTGTCGGCGGAGATTAAAGGAGAGAGCCTGCAGGAAGAGGAGAGTTATATTGGAACGGTTGAACCGGGAAAAAGCGGCATGCTGGATGTGCTGACCAAAGCAGTTGCGCTTTCTGATGAAGAAAGCAAGAACCAAATCATTATTTCTTATGAAGACCGGAAAGGAAATGTATACAAAGAAGAGGTTTCGCTCATGGTTTTTGTTGAGGAGCCGATTTACGAAAATCTGGAAAAGATTAAAGATACGCCCGATTATTCGGGGACAATCAAAAGGGTGTTCAGTGTGGCTGTGGTCGTAATCATTATACTGCTGATTATCTTTTGGATGATACAGAAAAGAAAGCGGAAACAAAAAATCCTGGATGAATTTTAAGCATATGGTCTGTAGCAGGAAAAGGGTAAAAAGGAACGGAGAAATTATATGGCATGGATTTGGCATTTATGTTTTACCAATATGAAAAAAAGGGGAGTGCGGACAGGACTGACCATACTTGGTGTAGTCATCGGCATCATTTCCATTGTGTCGCTGCTTGCCATCGGAATAGGCGTAAAAAGTGAGCTTTTGTCTGTTGTGGAAACAGAAGGAAGCATTACTGAGATTAAGATTTACGGAGAATCCGAGGGCAGACGGAAAAACAATATGATTACGGAGCGCAGACTGCGGGAAGTGGAGGAAATAGAGCATATAGAGACGGTGTATCCAAGGCTGACGCTGATTACGGTGATGACCTATGAGCGTTTTGTGGGATATGTGGAACTGGTCGGGATACCGGAAAAATATTTAGGGCAGATAAATATTGAGCATGGCGCAACGCCGGAAAACGAGGGGATAAAACCGGGATTATTGCTGGGAGAGCATGCGATGGCGTTGTTTTTTAATGTCCAGACAGGAATGGGTTATACAGAAGCATATGAAAACGATGAGGAAAAGCTTCCGGATATTTCCGGTAAAACCATGAAGGTAAAGTTCGGCGTAGAAGAGGAGCTTGCAGAGTACAAGCTGGATATTGCCGGGATAGCAAATGACGAATCCTATGATATTTATTGTGACCTTGAAATGCTGAAAAAATATTTGAAGCGGATTGCAGTGGATGGGAAAATTCCGGGGCAGCCGATTAATCAGAATGATGAAAATTACAGGGAATGGATTTATGACAGTGCGGTTGTCCGGGTAGATGATGTGGAGCAGGTGGATAGGGTCATCAAACAGCTGCAGGACATGGGATTTCGGACGGAGAATAATAAAGAATTTGTAGATTCCGTGCAGCAGGAGATTAAAATTTTACAAATCCTGCTCGGCGGAATTGGAATGATTGCGTTAATTGTTGCGGTAATCGGAATCAGCAATACCATGACTACTGCGGTATATGACCGCATCAACGAAATCGGTATTCTGAAAGTGCTGGGCTGTGACCCTGACGAATTACTGTATCTGTTTTTATTGGAATCCGGAATATTAGGCGGTCTGGGGGGACTGATTGGAATTATCTGTTCCTATGGAATCACGGAGATTCTGGTCAACCGCCTTGCGGTGAAGTTAATTAACCTGCCGAAGGGGACGGAGCTTGCGGTGATTCCCCTCTGGCTTGCGGCGGCAGCATTTTTCTTCGCTGTTTTTCTCGGGGTTTTTGCCGGATTTTTCCCGGCAAAGTGGGCGTATAAGCTGAAACCGATAGATGCGGTGAGAAAGTAATACTCCGCCGTTGCTGTTCCATATGTTTTGTTACGGTTTGCCCGTTTCCCTGAGATAAGAGATAAAATAGAAAAGGGTAAAAGCGAAGCTGCCGGATTCTTGACAAAATGTCCCGGTATGGTACAATGTCTAGGTTAAGGAATTGTAAAGTTTGGTTATACTTAACATACAGGGCAAAGTCGAATAAGGGTACAAGGAGGATTAAGCAAATGGCAACAGCGTATAATCACAAGCTGATTGAAGGAAAGTGGCGCAAAAAATGGGAGGAAAACCCGATTAACGTGGAGGACGGCAGTAAGCCGAAATATTACTGTCTGGATATGTTTCCGTATCCGTCGGGAAACGGACTTCATGTGGGACACTGGCGGGGGTATGTAATTTCCGATGTCTGGAGCCGTTACAAGATGATGCAGGGGTATTATCTTATCCATCCGATGGGGTGGGATGCTTTCGGTCTTCCTGCTGAGAACTATGCGATTAAAAACGGGGTACATCCCGCAATTTCTACTGCGGAAAACGTAAGGAATATCAAGAAACAGATTAATGAGATTGCGGCAATTTATGACTGGGACAGGGAGGTGAATACCACCGACCCGGACTACTATAAATGGACACAGTGGATTTTTGTAAAGATGTTTAAGGAAGGCCTTGCCTATGAAAAGGAAATGCCCATTAACTGGTGCCCGTCCTGCAAGACCGGTCTTGCCAACGAAGAGGTAGTGGACGGTAAGTGCGAGCGCTGCCATTCGGAGGTGACAAAGAAAAATCTCCGTCAATGGATGTTGAAGATTACCGCCTATGCGGACCGTCTGCTGGCAGATTTGGATAAGCTTGACTGGCCGGAAAAGGTAAAGAAAATGCAGGCGGACTGGATTGGTAAGTCCTATGGTGCGGAGGTGGATTTTCCGATAGACGGAAGGGACGAGAAAATTACCGTGTATACGACAAGACCGGATACGCTTTGGGGTGCTACGTTCATGGTATTGGCGCCGGAGCATGCCTTGGCAGCGGGACTTGCAACGGAGGAGACAAGGGAAGCAGTGGAGAAATACATTTATGATTCTTCCATGAAGTCAAATGTGGACCGTATGCAGGACAAGGAAAAGACCGGTGTATTTACCGGCTCCTATGCCGTTAATCCGCTGAACGGAAAGAAAACGCCAATCTGGTTATCAGATTATGTACTGGCGGATTACGGTACCGGCGCAATTATGTGTGTGCCTGCCCATGACGACCGTGATTTTGCCTTTGCAAAGAAATTTGATTTGCCGATTATCCAGGTTATTGCGAAGGACGGAAAAGAGATAGAGAATATGGAGGAGGCTTATACGGAGGCGGACGGAACCATAATCAATTCCGGCGACTGGAATGGGATGGAGTCTGCGGTGTTGAAGCGTGAAGCCCCGGAGATGATTGAGAAGAAAGGATACGGAAAGAAAACCGTTAATTATAAGCTGCGTGACTGGGTATTTTCCCGTCAGCGTTACTGGGGTGAACCGATTCCGATTATTCATTGCCCGGACTGCGGTGCAGTGGCTGTTCCGGAGGAGGAGCTTCCGGTGCTGCTTCCGGATGTGGAAAAATATGAACCCACCGGTACCGGTGAATCACCGCTTGCAACGATGGATTCCTGGGTGAATACAACCTGTCCGTGCTGTGGAAAGCCGGCAAAGAGAGAGACAAATACCATGCCGCAGTGGGCGGGCTCTTCGTGGTATTTCTTAAGGTATGTAGACAGTAAAAATGATAAAGAACTGGTAAATAGGGAAAAAGCGGATAAATATTTACCGGTGGACATGTATATCGGCGGGGTGGAGCATGCGGTTCTGCATCTGTTGTATGCCCGGTTCTATACCAAGTTTTTACACGATATCGGAGTAGTGGATTTTGACGAGCCCTTTAAGAAGCTGTTTAATCAGGGGATGATTTGCGGTCGTGACCGTGAGACGGGAGCTGCTACCAAGATGAGCAAATCCCTGGGGAATATCGTTTCTCCGGATGATATGGTGAGGGATTACGGCTGCGATGCCCTCAGAATGTACGAGCTGTTTATCGGACCGCCGGAGCTTGACTCCATCTGGGACGACAGGGGAATTGACGGAGTTTACCGTTTCCTTTCCCGTTTTTACAATATGGCAGTGAAAAATATTGAACAGCCGGGGAAAGAAACTCCGGAATTGATAAAGCTGCGCAATAAGATGGTATATGATATTACTACCCGTTTGGAGAGTTTTTCCTTAAATACCGTAATTTCCGGCTTTATGGAGTATAACAATAAATTTGTGGAGCTGACGAAAAAGGGCGGTGTGGATAAGGAAACCCTTAAGACGGTAGTCCGGCTGATTGCTCCCTTTGCTCCGCATATCGGCGAAGAATTGTGGGAGCAGTTAGGGGAAAACAGTACGGTATTTGCCGCCGGATGGCCAACCTACGAGGAAGAGGCGATGAAGGACAGCGAGCTTACAATACCAGTACAGATTAACGGAAAGACGAAAGCGACGATTGACATTGCGGCAGACGAGGAAAAAGAAAACGTTCTGGCAAAGGGAAAAGAAGCTGTTGCCGATAAGCTGGAAGGTCTTAACGTGATAAAGGAAATTTATGTTCCGGGTAAGATTGTCAATATTGTGGCAAAATAAAACGATAACGGGCAGGAGCGTTAAGAAGGGTCGGCGGATTAGGCTTGGCGAAGCCATGCCCGTTTAAGATATTTGGAGATAAGAAATGACAGATTTGAGAAAAGAGATAGAGAAGAGAAGAACCTTTGCAATTATATCTCATCCGGATGCGGGAAAGACAACCCTGACCGAGAAGTTTTTACTGTTCGGCGGGGCAATCAATACTGCCGGTTCCGTAAAGGGAAAGGCAAATTCAAAATATGCGGTATCGGACTGGATGGACATAGAAAAGGAAAGAGGAATTTCGGTAACCTCTTCTGTTTTACAGTTTCAGTATGACGGATACTGCATCAATATTCTGGATACGCCGGGACATCAGGATTTTTCGGAGGATACCTATCGTACACTGATGGCGGCGGATTCTGCGGTGATGGTAATTGATGCATCTAAGGGTGTGGAGGCGCAGACGATTAAGCTGTTTAAGGTCTGCGTGATGCGCCATATTCCGATTTTTACCTTTATCAACAAGATGGACAGGGATGCAAAGGATACCTTTGAACTGTTGGACGATATTGAATCGGTGCTGGGAATTAGGACGTGTCCGGTAAACTGGCCTATCGGCTCCGGAAAGGAATTTAAAGGGGTGTACGACAGGGAAACAAGAATTGTGTCGAGGTTTCAGGCGGTTTCCACCGGCGGGGCGAAGAAGGCGGCGGAAACTGATTTTTCAATAGAGGATGAGGTGGTTAAGCAGGAGATAGGGGATATTCTATATCATCAGCTGGTGGAAGAGGTTGAACTGCTGGACGGGGCAAGCGAACCTATGGATTTGGAAAAGGTAAACAAGGGGGAATTGTCACCGGTATTTTTTGGATCTGCGTTAAATACCTTTGGTATTGAAACCTTTTTGAACCATTTTCTGAAAATGACGACGTCCCCGCTGCCCAGGCTATCTAATGAGGGATATATTGACCCGATGGAGGATGCATTTTCGGCTTTTGTTTTTAAAATCCAGGCAAATATGAATAAAGCCCACAGAGACCGAATTGCATTTATGCGAATCTGCTCCGGCAGGTTTGATGCGGATAAGGATGTCTACCATGTCCAGAGCAAGAGGAAAATGAAGCTTTCCCAGCCGCAGCAGCTGATGGCGCAGGACCGTAAAATTGTGGCGGAGGCTTACGCAGGAGATGTAATCGGTGTTTTTGATTCGGGAATTTTTTCTATCGGGGATACAATCTGCCAGCCCGGCAAAAAGTTTGAATATGAGGGAATACCTACCTTTGCACCGGAGCATTTTTGCAGGGTGGTGCAGCTTAATACTATGAAGCGCAAGCAGTTTGTGCAGGGAGTGACCCAGATTGCGCAGGAGGGCGCTATCCAGATATTCCAGGAGTATACTGCCGGAATGTCGGAAATTATTGTAGGTGTAGTCGGAGTACTCCAGTTTGAGGTGCTGAAATACCGTCTGGAGAATGAGTATGGCTGTGAAATTAAGCTGGAATCCCTGCCGTATAATTTTATTCGATGGATAAAAGACCCGTCTACGGACGTCAATGCCTTAAAGCGTGCCAATGAAGTGAAAAAAGTGAAGGATATGAAAGGAAATCCTTTACTGCTCTTTACCAATCAGTGGACAATCAATACGGTACTGGAGCACAATGAAGGCCTGGAGCTGCTGGAATTTAAAAAGAATTAAACGTTAGGGAAAATACCCGTTATCTGGAAAAAATTAACAGGTGTTGGAGAAGAATTGGCTGTCAAAGATTGAAAGTTTAATTTCCTTAAATCTGCAAAGACTAAAGATACAACGAAATTTGTTGTATCTTTTTTTAATCTTCCGGTAACGAAAGTAACATTTGGAAGACCGGTTACGGAATACAAAGGAGGGAATGAAATGGGTTTAGTAACAGGCGATAATTATAATCCGGCGCTGGCACCGGCAATCATGAATTTTGATTTGCTGTTTCATCAAAATGGCGAGGCTTATGTGGATAAGCTTCTGGCAGGAAAGGATGAAATCAGCAAGACCGACATCATGTCCAGAATGGACCAGTTCTCCTGCCGGGAAGAGCTGGAGCGTTATGTAGACCGCGCAGAATCGCACCGATTCCCAATTGTACCTTAAGGTTGATTGGCAGCATTTAGCCGGCGGCAAAAGGACTGTTGTTCAGTATAACTTAACAGCAGTCCTTTACCTGTTTATCCCTGATGAAATAAACCGAGCAGCATATCGACCTTCTGCCGTTCATTCGGTGACATGTATTCCTTCATGATGTTGATGAGCAGAGTTGTTTCCTCCCGGCTGAAGCTTAAATTCCGTTTGGATAGCTCTTTGTTCAGCATCATCATCTTAGGCATTAGAAATTCCGGCGACATATTGGGATTGCTCTGCATGAGTTCCCGGATAATCTGCTGTTTTACCGGATGTAATCTCCTAAATTCGGGCGTGGAAGTTAAATCCTGATAATTCATGGGCGGCTCCTTTACTATATAATTTGAATGATGAGGTAAAACATCGGGTTATGGGAGGTTTTCTTCCTGTTGAAGCTGTTCTGCCTGCTGTAAATCATATTCCGATAATATGCTTTGGATACGCAAGTCGAAATCATCCTCCCCGGAGGGAATGCTTTCCTGGAAATCAGGATTTCCGTTTAGCTGCGACAATATATCCGGAGAAAATGAACCGTTCATGCCTTCCGTCATGGACATCAGCATTTTTAACATTTCCGGCGAAATTCCGGCAAAGCTGCAAAGCATATCCATAGGGTCCTTTGCCGGATGATGAAGCCCCAGGCTGGTTAAGCGGTTCAGGGAGCCAAATGCCTCCATAATCAGCCGGATTTCGTTAAATTTAATCAGAAGAGCAAGGGGAAGCTTCAAGGGATAGTCCACAAAGGGAATCAGCGCCTCTAACATGGACAGACTGTTATTTTTTGTAATTACATCAAGGGGATGACGGTTGCTTATGTCCATTGCGGCAGTCCTGGCCCTTTTCTATTTAGTATATGCAGGGGAACGGCGGTTATGAACCAATTTATCGGGAAAGGCTTTTGGTTGACGCAGCCAAGGATATCTCCTATAATGAAGCGGAGAGAAAAGGAAACATTTTCCGGTGGAAAGGTCTGCCGGTGAAAGGGGAAAGCAGAGGTAAGATGGAGCTTAGACAGTTTTATGAGGGAAACGAATGGAATGCACATGAGTATTTTGGCGCCCATGTAAAGGATGAGGGCGTGGTATTCAGAGTGTACGCCCCGCGGGCGAAGCGGGTGGCGGTAATCGGGGAATTCAACTGTTGGAGCGATACCGTGCTTTCCTGTGAGGGAAGAGGCGGAATCCATCAAATCTGTATTCCGGAAGCGAAAGAGGGACAGATGTACAAATACCGCATTTATCACCATGACGGCAGTGTTACGGATAAGGCAGACCCCTATGGATTTGGAATGGAGCTGCGCCCCTGTTCCGCTTCCATTATCCGAAACCTGCATAGTTATTCCTTTACGGATGAAGAATTTATGATGAACCGGGATAAGGGATATAACCGTCCGATGCATATCTATGAAATACATTTCGGCTCATGGCGGGCAAACGGGGATAAATGGTACCGCTATGAGGAGCTGGGAGAGGTGTTGATTCCTTATTTAAAGGAAATGGGTTATACCCACGTGGAGCTGCTGCCGTTAAATGAGCATCCGGCAGATGAGTCATGGGGCTATCAGAGTACCGGTTTTTTTGCGCCGACATCGCGGTATGGTGACTGCGACGGATTAAAGGAATTTGTGAACCGATGCCACCGGGCAGGTATCGGCGTAATCCTGGATTTTGTGCTGGTTCATTTTGCAGTGGACGATTACGGGCTTGCCCTCTTTGACGGCGCACCGCTTTATGAACAGCCCTTTAGCGACGTGACGGAGAGCGAGTGGGGGTCGTATAATTTTATCCATGCACGGGGCGAGGTGCAAAGCTTTTTAAAATCCTGTGCAAACTACTGGCTTACCGAGTATCATATTGACGGACTGCGGTTTGACGCTATTTCCAATATTATCTACTGGCGGGGGAGACAGGAATGCGGGGTAAACGAGAAAGCGCTGCAATTTGTGCAGAGCTTAAATGAAGGTCTCCATCGGAGACATCCCGGGGCGCTGCTGATTGCGGAGGATTCCACCAGCTTTTTGAAGGTGACGGCGCCGGTTGCCTATGGCGGGCTTGGCTTCGATTATAAATGGGACCTAGGATTTATGCATGATACCCTTTCCTTTTTCGCCTGTCCGCCGGAGGAGAGGCGAAACCGCTATCAGGATATTTTGTTTTCCATGCATTATTTTTACAATGAACTGTATATGCTGGCGTTTTCCCATGACGAGGTGGTGCATGGGAAAAAGACGATTCTGGATAAGCTGTATGGCGGGTATGAGGAAAAATTTGCACAGTGCCGGGAGCTGTTTCTCTATATGCTGACTCATCCGGGAAAAAAGCTGAATTTTATGGGAAATGAAATCGGACAGTTCAGGGAATGGGCATATTACCGCCCGCAGGATTTTGACGTGCTAAAGCCCTATCCGATGCATTGCAAATTCCGGCGGTTTTTTCAGGATATCAATCAGATATATCTGACGCATCCTGCTCTTTATGAGGGGGAATATAACCGTGACTGTTTTTCCTGTGTAATCGGGGATAAGGCGTGGGATTTGGTTTATGCCTATGAAAGAAAGGCGGGGGGAGAACGGATTTTAGTGGTATTGAATCTGGGAGATGTGCAATACCAAAATTATCTGGTGAGGCTTTCCGGAAATCATTTATTAAGAGAGCTGCTGAATACGGAAAGGGACATTTATGGTGGAGAGCTGTCCGGCGGTTTACAGGAGCTTCCGGTAAGGAACGGGCAGTGCATAATGGATTTGGCGCCGTATTCCGGCAGGCTGTTTCAGGTTGTGTGACAGAAAAAGGAGAGTATAATGTTAACGGATTGGATAGTAGAGGTGGACTTTACCATTCTTAACTGGATACAGGAAAATATTCGCTGTGACATATTGGATAAGATTTTCCCGGCGCTTACTTCATTAGGGGAAAAGGGCTGGTTTTTCATTGCCGTTGCGGTTATCCTGCTCTGTATCCCCAGATACCGCAAATGGGGCGCCGCACTTTTGTGCAGCCTGCTGCTCGGACTGATATGCGGAAATCTGATGATTAAGAATATTGTGATGAGAATAAGACCCTATGACCACGACTTGGCGGAGGGAGTTGTTCTGCTTGTGGATAAGCTGAAAGACTATTCATTCCCCTCGGGGCATACGATGGCGGTGTTTGAATTTTTTGCGGTAATATGTGCGATGCCGGTGAAAAAAGGGTATAAGGCGGCAGCGGGCATATTTGCGTTGCTCATGGCATTTTCCAGACTTTATCTCTACGTTCATTTCCCGTCAGATGTGCTGATGGGGATGGTTTTGGGAACCCTCTTCGGGATGATGGGGTGCAGCATAATTACCATGCTTGCCGGGGAACGGGAGAAATCTCACTGATATATTGTCCACTCAAAGGGGCCTGTGCAGGAAGGCTTGATTCTTCCTAACGCACAGGTTTTTTTGCGGTAAAAAAGATAACAGTCCAATCTTGACAATAGAGAAATAATGTGTTACAACTGTACTATATTAACTAGTACACTTAAAGCGCATAAGCGGGTATAGACGGGAAGAAAAATTTATCGGTACATAAGGAAAATTCACAGTCATGAGCAAAACATACCATAATACAGCGGAGTTTTGCTCATGACTAGAAAAATTCATGGGAAGGAGGAATTTGATGATTGTTTTAGACTATAAGAGCAGTAAGCCGATTTATGAGCAGATTATTGAACAGGTTAAGTTTAACGTCATGAAAGGGTATCTGAAGCCGGGAGATGCGATTCCCTCCGTGCGCAGGCTGGCGTTGGAGCTGAAGATAACTCCGGGAACGGTTTCCAAAGCCTATCAGGAGCTGGAGCGTCAGGAGATTATTGAGACAGTACGGGGAAAGGGAACCTTTATTGCAGCAGAGCTAACGGCAAAGCCTGACGAGGCAAAGCTTTTAGCGGTGAAAAAGAGGCTGCAGTCGGAAATGATGGAGTTGAAAATGATGGGGTTTGACAAAAACGGGATTGTGGATTTGGTGAAAGGGATTTATGAGGAGATGAGTTTATGTTAGAGATTAACGGCGTATATAAAGGATACAACCATAAACCGGTGGTGCAGGATGTCAGTATAACGGTTCGTCCCGGGGAGATACACGGTCTGATTGGCGAAAACAGTGCAGGAAAGACTACGCTGATTAAGTGCGTGGCAGGGGTGTACAAAGTGGATAAGGGCAGCGTTTTATATGACGGGAAACCGATTTATGAAAATCCTGAGGTGAAAGAGCGGGTAGGATATGTAGCGGATTATAATGATTATGTCAAATACTATACCGTGGCGAAGATGGTGTACATGTATGAGACGTTTTATCCAAAATTCAATAAAGAAAAATTTAATGGGTTTAATCATATATTTAAGCTGCCGGTGAATAAACGGATTATGGCGCTGTCAAAGGGACAGAAGATGCGGCTGGCGTTTATGCTGGAAACGGCAAAGGAGCCGGATTACCTGATTCTGGACGAACCGACCTCGGGATTGGACCCGGTAGCTAAGGCAAAGTTTTTTGAACTGTTGATTAACGAGGTAGAGCAAAGAGAGATTGGCGTACTGATTAGTTCCCATAATCTGGACGGGCTGGAAAAAATCTGTGATTCCGTTACGATGATGCATCAGGGAGAGGTGGAGAGGCAGATGTCCATGGAGGAAATGAAAAGCGAGCTTACCCGGTTGAATGTGGTCTTTGAGGGCGGCGCCGGGAAGGCGGTTTATCAGCTGCCGGAAATACTGCGTATCGGTAATGTGGGAAGCATTTATACCATGGTGGTCAGGGAGTACAATGAGGAATTTTCAAAAAAGCTTTATCAATACGGCGCAAGTCTGGTAGAGCCGGTGGATATCTCCCTGGAGGAGCTGTTTGTCGTATTGGAGGAGTCAAAGGAACGGGAGGGATAGCAGATGAAAAATTTTCGGGTGCTTACAAAAGAATCGGGAAGGTTCTGTCTGGCAGCCCTGGCGGTTATGTTATTCCTTATGTTGTGTGATGCCGTTTATATTTTAAGGGATAACCGTATAGCGCTTACCGGACAAAAAACCGACCAGATGATTCGGGAGTTAATCGAAAAAGAGCAGGGACAGGATACGGAAAAAATCCTGCAGACAGTGGGACAGGGAAAGAGTCTGGAAGGCGTGATTAACGATAAGGCTGAGGGGGGATTTCTGGTCATCCTCCTCGGGATAATGGTGATGCTCGGGGCAAAGGAATTTTACTATATGGACATCCGTGCGCAGGAGTACCGGCGGACGCTGCCGGTAAAAACGGTTTACCGGGTGTTATACGGATATTTCAGTATGCTGGGTATTCTGTTGGTTGGTTTACTGGCGCAGGGAGTTATCCTGCTCATCTGCCAGAATCATTACAACCGGACGGTGATGAATCTGTTGGGCAGCACAGCCGGTGTGCCGGAAAATATGGTATCCGCCAACGGCGGGCGTTTCTTGCAGTATGCAGGCATATATCTTTTATTTATTGTTCTCGTTTACACCTGGATGTATCTTGGGATGACACTGACGAAAAATCCGATAGCGGGAATGGCAGTTTCGCTCTACATCTGGTGGGGATGCTGCATGCTGGAGGATGAGGCTGCCGAATATGTAATATTGGCAGAGACTGCCGAAAGTGTAACGTTTTATCCGGCAGAGTTTTTCTGGAATCTGAATATGGAGGAGAAAATGCTGGCAGACCGGTATCCGCTGGATTCGGTAATTGTACTGCTGGTGGTAAGCCTTCTGGTGATGATTGCCCTGATTGCCCTTGCCGGTGGAGAACAGGAGCTGTCAGGCGGAAAGCTGTTTTATTTCCCGGTATTGGATTATCCTTTTGCCGCATTCAGCGGTATCGTAGTTTTTATGGTTTTGGTTAACAGCATATGTTACTGGTGCCCGAAGATTGCCGTGATTGCCGGTCTGGCAGCGACTGTGTTTATCTGGTGGCTGCTTCATCCGCAGCGGGGGAAAAAGGCTGAATGCTGGGAGGTGAAGTGAGATGAAAAAGCTGTTTAGGCACGAATGGAAATATTATTTGTTTTTTGGGATTGCCATAACCATTTTTCTGATTATGGATTTGGGATACGGGGAAGGCTGGAGCCTGGGATGGGAATGGCTGGATAGCAGCGATGTCCTTGCGGAGGAAATCAATACGGTGACGGGATGGCTGGCATTCGGAATCAACGGGAGAATGCTGGGATATGTAATCCGGGATGTGCTCGTGGGGATACTGCTGCTTAAGGCAGGCATTTTCTGGATAGAGAAGGACAGCTGGGGAAGGGAATTTTTCGGAACCCTGCCAGTTACCAGAACGGAACGTATGCTGTTTCATCTGGTAATGAATGCGCTGTTAATAGTGTTTCCGGTAATCATCTATACCGGTTATCTGTATATTGAAGTAAGCAGGGATTTGGAGGCAAACCGCGTAGGACTGCCATGGCTTGGGGCTTCCATTTTGGGGGAAATGATGGTTGCTATCGGGTATCTGTTGTTTCTTCTGGGCTTAGTGAGTGTTCTGGAGTGCCTGTTTGTGGACGGCTTTATCCGGATTATCGGAACAGCGGGAAGTATGTTTATGCTTTGGATAATCGGGGTGTCCCTGTTGGCGATTAGTCCGGGGAGTAAGCTGATACAGGCAGCTTACGGCTTCTTTTCCATGAAAACGGCAGGGGGGCTCCGCTATGGGTCGATAGTATATACATCATGGAAGCGCTGGCAATGGGTGCATGACCCGGTAAGCTATGACATTTATTTTCAGGATAAAGCAGTAAGAGGAAACGGAGGAGCGGCGATTGTGGCAGAGGAGGATGAGCTGGGACGGCTTCTGGACTTCACCAGGCCTTCCTCGTATATCTTTCATCTGGCAGGGTATCTGGTACTGGCGGCGCTGCTTGCTGCCATTGCCGTTATGCTGGCAAAAAGACAGGAGCTTTCCAAATCGCATTTTTACTTTACCTTTGGACGGGTAATTTTTGCCGCATTGATTAGCGGGACAATCGGGGCGCTTATGGGCATCAATGTTAATCTGGAAGCGTGGGGGCATAAATTTTTTATTATTGCGGCAATAATTCTTATTTTCTGCTCCCTAATCTATCTGATGAATCCGGACAGGGCAGGAATAAAGAAAAAGTAAATGATTTCCGCTGAAAGGGACGGGGAGAAAATGTTGAAAAACAGATTCTCTCCGTTTTTTGCGGGAAAAGAAAAGGGATAGGAAAAGATTAAGTGGCAAAATGAAGGGGGATTTGTTATAATAAGCGGGTAAGCGTTGAAAAAACAGAAATAAGGAGATGAAGCAGTGCGGAATATAGAGACGAATGTAAAACGATTGAGAAAACAGGTATTTACGGAAATTGCAAATGTTGCCTACGAATCCGATAATATTATTGACGATATCGAGGCAATTCCTTATAAGATTACACCGGGAGATACGCCGCAGTATTGTGAAAGCATATACCGGGAGCGTGCCATTACCAGAGAGAGGATTCGTCTTGCCATGGGAATGTCGCTCCGTCCGGAGGATAAGCCGGTGCATCTGACCCAGGGCATTGAGGAGAGCAACATTGATGAAAAATATTATGAGCCTCCGCTTATGCAGGTTATTCCGGCAGCATGTAATGCCTGCGAGCACAATGTATATGAGGTCAGCAACCAGTGCAAGGGCTGCGTGGCGCATCCCTGTATGGAGGTTTGCCCGGTTCATGCCATTCATATGGAGAACGGAAAATCGGTGATTGATAAAAATATTTGTATCAAGTGTGGAAAATGTAAAAGCCATTGTCCCTATGATGCGATTTCTCATAAACGCCGTCCCTGTGCGGATGCCTGCGGTGCCAATGCCATCGTCAGCGATGAATTGGGGCGCGCCAAAATTGATGAGAAAAAATGTGTGTCCTGCGGAATGTGTATGGTGAATTGTCCCTTCGGTGCTATTGCGGATAAGTCCCAGATTTTTCAGCTGATTCGTGCCCTGCGCTCGGGAAGGGAGATTTATGCCGCTATTGCCCCTGCGTTTGTCGGCCAGTTCGGGGAGTATGCCACGCCGGATAAGATTAAGGCGGCGCTGTTGAAGCTGGGATTTGCCGGCGTATATGAGGTGGCAATGGGTGCGGATATGGGCTGCATGACAGAGGCGGAGCATTATGTCAAGGAAGTGGCGACCGGCAAGGTGCCGTTTCTGCTTACCTCCTGCTGTCCGTCATGGGCAATGCTTTCCAAAAAGCATTTTCCCGAAACCATTGATAAAATTTCCAATGCGCTGACGCCGATGGTGGCAACGGCGAGGATGATAAAAAAAGAGCATCCGGATTCGTCAGTGGTCTTTATCGGGCCATGCGCAGCGAAGAAGCTGGAAGCAATGCGGCGGACGGTGCGCAGCGATGTGGATTTTGTCATTACCTTTGAGGAGCTGGATGCAATATTTATTTCCAGGGATATTGAGTTTGACGATTTCCGTGTGGGCGTTCCGGTAGAGGATGCCACGGGAGCCGGACGGGGATATGCCGTTGCCGGTGGTGTTGCCAAGGCGATTGAAGAATGTATCAATGAATATTATCCGGGGACGGAAGTGCATATTGAGCATGCGGAAGGGCTGGACGAGTGCCGGAAGATGCTGATGCTTGCCAAGGCAGGTAAAAAGGACGGCTGTCTGATTGAGGGAATGGGCTGCCCGGGGGGCTGTATTGCCGGGGCAGGAACGAATATTCCAATCAATAAGGCAGTGGTGCATGTCCGTAATTTTGTTAATTCCACGAAAAAGACAATTCCGACCCAGGATGTGGTAAAGGATTATCATCCGGGAGAATAGGGATGAAGGAGAGATGAGATGTTAAACTGGTTAATAGGAACGGCGCAGACGGGAGACGGCTCTAAGCCGTGGCTGATTGCCGTCTGCATGATTGTATCGATTGTTGTGGTGGTAGCGCTTTTCATTATCGGACAACAGGATAAGGATGATGATGAGGCGGAGGAATAGCGGAAAAAATGGACAATTTTATTTATAGCCTGAATGCGACGATGCCGGTTTTTCTGGTCATGATTCTGGGCTGGTGGTTAAAAAGGATTCGTTTCGTCACAGACGAATTTGTCTCCACAGCCGACAGGCTGGTGTTTAAGGTGGCATTGCCGGTGCTGGTGTTTAAGGACATTGCCGGTGCGGATTTAAACCATGACTTTAACTGGAAATTTGTTCTGTTCTGTTTTTTCGGAACCTGTATATTTTTCGGTGTGACGTGGCTTTTGGCAGAGCTGTTTATCCGGGATAAGCGGATGATTGGCAGCTTTGTCCAGGGCAGCTTTCGGGGAAGTGCGGCGATTTTGGGAATGGCATTTGCCCAAAATATATACGGAAGCAGCGGTCTGGTGCCGATGATGATTGTTGCCTCTATTCCGCTGTTTAATATTTTTTCCGTAGTTGTGCTGGTGAGGAGTGCAAATGCAGGAGAAACGGACAAACGTGCGGTTGTGGGAAAGACGCTTAAGGGAATCGTAACGAATCCGATTATTATCGGAATTGCTGCCGGAATCCCCTTTGCCGTTATGGAAATCCGGTTTCCGGTGATTCTTGCCAAGACAATGGACAGTGTGGCGGCGCTTTCGACCCCGCTGGCGCTGATTACTATAGGAGCCGGTTTTTCTACCGGAAAGGCGCTGGAGAAATGGAAGCCTGTAGCAGCTGCCTCCGTGATTAAGCTTGTGCTGATTCCGGGAATATTTCTTCCGGCAGCAGTCGGTATGGGCTTCCGGAATGAGGAGCTTGTGGCGCTGCTGATTTTAACCGGTGCGCCCACCACGGTAAGCTCTTACATTATGGCGAAGAATATGGGAAACGACAGTGTGCTGGCGTCCGGAATTGTGGTAATGACAACCCTGTTGTCCTCCGTAACCCTGACCGGGATTATTTTTATTTTGAAAAGTTTCGGATATATATAAATGAATACGATATTTTTACTTACGATGTAAAGTTGCCAGAAAGCAGATTTTCTGCTATTCTATACAGGCACGTCCGTACTGTGCGGACGGTAAAGAAGATTTTGCAGTTACCTATAGAAAAGGAAATGCTAAGAGGAGGATATTTTGATGGAAAAAATTAAGATGACGACCCCGTTGGTGGAGATGGATGGAGATGAAATGACCAGAATCCTTTGGAAGATGATTAAGGATGAGCTTCTTCTTCCGTTCATTGATTTGCAGACGGAGTATTATGATTTGGGTCTTGAATACAGAAATGAAACTAATGACCAGGTAACCATTGACTCTGCCGAGGCGACAAAGAAGTATGGAGTAGCCGTTAAGTGTGCGACCATTACGCCTAATGCTGCCAGAATGACGGAGTATAAATTAAAAGAAATGTGGAAATCTCCCAACGGGACAATCCGTGCTGCGTTAGACGGTACGGTGTTTCGCGCACCCATTGTCGTAAAAGGGATTGAACCCTGTGTAAAAAACTGGGTTAAGCCGATTACCCTGGCAAGACATGCCTATGGCGACGTATACAAAAATGCGGAAATCCGCATTCCGGGTGCAGGCAAAGCGGAGCTGGTATTCACCGGTGAAGACGGAACCGAGCTTCGGGAGACGATACACGAGTTTAACGGTCCCGGGGTAATTCAGGGGATGCACAATCTGGATGATTCGATTTCCAGCTTTGCAAGAGCCTGCTTTAACTATGCGCTGGACACTAAGCAGTCTGTATGGTTTGCCACAAAGGACACGATTTCCAAAAAATATGACCATCGGTTTAAGGATATTTTCCAGGAAATTTATGATGCAGAGTATGATGAAAAATTTAAGGCGGCAGGCATCGAGTATTTTTATACGCTGATTGATGATGCGGTTGCCCGTGTAATGAAGGCAGAGGGCGGATTTATCTGGGCATGTAAGAATTATGACGGAGACGTTATGTCCGATATGGTTTCCTCCGCATTCGGTTCCCTTGCCATGATGACCTCTGTACTGGTGTCTCCCTCCGGAGTGTATGAGTATGAGGCGGCGCATGGTACGGTGCAGAGACATTATTATAAGCATTTAAAGGGAGAAGAGACTTCAACAAACTCGGTGGCAACAATTTTTGCATGGACCGGGGCATTGAGAAAGCGGGGAGAGCTGGATAACATTCCGGAGCTGGTGACCTTTGCGGATAAATTAGAGGCGGCGACGCTTGGGACGATTGAATCGGGAAAAATGACTAAGGATTTGGCATTGATTACCACGATTGAAAATCCTACCGTATTAAATTCCGGGGATTTTATCAAAGAGATTCGTAAAACGCTGGAAGCAGGCTTATAGGATTGCCTGACAGATTGAAGAATGGAATAGAGGGCTGCCGTACCTGTGGTATTGCTGTATTTCCGCCTGTCTGACGGAAGCTGCCATATGGTGCGGCGGCTCTTTTTGTCTTTACCGTTTTTTCTTGTGGCGGTATCCGGTATTTGATACAATTATGATACAAGACGGATATATTTTAACCATAAAAAGCAATTTGCATAAATAGATAAATTCTGAATAGGTAATTGCGAAACTCTGTTTTTGCTAACATCCGTTGTATAATATAGACAAAT
>JAMPFJ010000035.1 GCA_023664535.1 Bacteroidales bacterium | reverse complement strand
TTGTACTTATTCCTGCCGTACATACGCCTCCTTCCGCCTCCGGGTATGAACACATCATTATTATAAACCAAACGGGCAGAAATAGCAATGAAAATTTTTCTTGTGTTTATGTCATACGATTTTTAACAGATTTAATTGTTGCGTAAGTATGATAAAAGTGTTATACTGAATAAATATAAAATGTTTTATGACAGAACTAAAATGTAATATGGTTGTTGAGAATGAGAGAAAGCTTAAAAGAAACGATTAAAGGAGATGATGTTTTGAATAACACTGGAAAGAAAAAGTTTTTTTGTATGTTAATGATTATGTGTGTATTTTGTGTTTGGGGAAAGGAACAAGTAGTATATGCAGCAAAGAGCGGGTATGTTAATCTGGGCAATGTATGGAGTGAAAATAAAAGTAAAACATACAAAAAATATGATGTGACAGGTGATGGAAAAGTTGATAAAGTGAAAATAACAATGAAAAGGGTTGGTGAGAACGGGTATAATGGGCGGCTTAGGATATATGTAAATAATAAATTAACCTATGACTGTATTGCCGTTGATTGTATATATTGGAGCGTGGGATTGGTATGCCTTAAAAATGGAAATGTATATTTTGATATTTGGAATCTTGTATCAAGTGAAGATGTTGACATACATGGATTATATGCATATAACAATGGAAAACTTGAGACTGCTTATGACTTTTTAAAGTACTACGAAGGATATGCCCATAATGTTAGTACAGGTGTGGAGAAAGTAAAGGGAAACGTTATTTATGTAGGCATAGGTGCACAGTTCTGGAAAACAGGCGGGATTAGTCATAACATTAAAATCCAGTATAAAAATGGTAAATTGAAAAGAGTTTCAAACTATTGTCCGATTATATATGGTTCAAAGGCAGAAAATCGGTGGACTGCAATAAGAAGGATTAAAATATATGAAAAACCAAGTAGTAAAAAGGTTATATATACAGTGAAAAAGGGTGACGTGATAAAAATTAACAAGGTGGTTTATAAGAATAAAAAAATTTATTTTCAAGTAAAAAACAAAAAAGGGAAGAAAGGGTATATGCCGGAATTAATATATCCGACTGGAGGGGCATATTTTAAAGAAGCATTTTTTTCCGGATGATGAAGAGGCAATGTCGTTGAAATAATAGAAACTTATCATTTCTGTTTCCAATAAAGTGACTGTTTTTATAGACTTTTGACTGGATGAAATCACATTTATTTCTGAGGATATCCAAAGTACGGCAGAATATCTGCTTGTTATAATTCAGTTGCCTGTTGGCAGGAAAGGGAATCGTAATTTCATCCATTTGGGGGAAAATATTGAAATAGCGTTAGGGCATATAGAAAACCGAAAATCGGTTATTGAATCTTAAAAATGAATTAAAAAAATATCTTAGACAAAATTTGAAAAGATTATTTTATGGAGGGAAATATAAAAATGTTATATGTGAATTATATACCCAAAATACAAGGAGAAACACCAGATTTTAAAATTGTTGAAGCATTGAAAAAATGTATGAAGTATTATGAGGGAAACAACAATATTATTTTATCACCAGGGTATTTAAGTAGTAAAACATACATAAAGGACTTTGTGGATGAATTTAGTAAAATAATTCCAGATGAAAATGAAATATATATATTAAAAGATTTTTTAACAAATGCGTTAGCTTAATAAAATAATGGATTTATGGTTTTATGGTAAAGATTCAAAAATCAATTTAAACAGAAAATATATTTGTTCATTGACAAAAATATTCGATAGTGTAATCTATACTTTTGAAAGTTGACTTAGTTATAAGAGTACAGGAACTTATAGAGAAATATAGCGATTCCGCATCAATAAGGGGATGGTTTTCTTTGAAGATTGAGGCAACCGGACAGCCAAAATGGCAAAGAACCAGTTTCTGACATATAGTTAGCATTGCCTAACTATGGAAGGGAGTACAATAACTATATCCGTATAATTTGATAAACGAAAGAGGAGGAGACAGACGGTGAAGTCAAGAAGAAAAGGAAAAGCAATAATGCTGGCGGCTGTGTTATTTTTAAGTATGCTGGCACAGTCCGGCATGCCTGTGGTAAAGGCGGCAGGAAAGGACACTACGGAGGAAATCCAGGCAGAAAGCGGAACGGATATCCTGAAAAAGACAACGGAACTGGTAAATGTGAGAAAGAAGAATGCATCTGATGTGAAGATACTGCGGAAAATCATTAAGCAGCAAAAGGCGTTGGGTGCCGATATGCCTATGGATTTAAACGATGTTTGGCGGTATAGATGGAACGATTCGGGGCGGTTGATTTGGCTTAATTGGAATCATTGTGATTTAAAGGGGAGGGTTTCCCTCAAAGGACTGTCTGCATTGGAAGAGTTCTATTGCAATGGAAAGCAGTTGAGAAAATTGGATGTGAGCAAGAACAAGAAATTGAAAAAGAAGAATTTAATCTGTGATGGCGACGTCGAGGTCAAATGGAAATAGCAACCATACATAAAAATACGGATTACGCTATACTACGGAAGTCTGCTTCACCCAAAGGTGGCAGGCTTCCATTTCCCTTTCGGACAGCCGGGCGGTTAGAGGCAGACGAGGTCTGCACTTCCTTAAGCGTTCACTCAAAGTCTGATAAATTCGGGTTTGCGCTCGGTAAATACAGTATAATAGTTAAAGCCGACGGTTTTTAACAGCTCCTCTGCATAGTCAAAACCGAAGCCGATATTTTCCTTCACATGGGCGTCGCTCCCCACAGTGATAATCTCACCCCCCAGTTTTTTGTACAGCTTCAATGCCTCGATGTGGGGATGGGGATACCCGATTTTCTTGATTCCGGCAGTGTTGATTTCAATTCCTTTGCCCTTTTCAATCAATCGCTTCAGCAGTACTTCCATAATATCCCGGTAATCAGCAAACCGGTAGACGAAAGAGGAATCCGGGCAGTATCTCACCGCATAGTCCAGATGTCCGTACACGTCAAAACCGTCAGTAAGACGGACGTTTTCGGCTTCCGACATAAAATATTCCCGGTAAGCCTCCACATTTGTTCTTCCGGCATAGTATTCCGGATAATAGGGGTCGCCGTTGGTTAATGAAGTAAGGTGAGAGGAGCCAATGACAAAATCGAAAGGAAATCTGGCGGATAGCGCGGCGATTTTTGGCGCTGTTTCCGGACAGATACCCTGTTCCACACCGATTCGTACCGCAATTTTATCCCTGTATATTTCTTTTAAGGCAGACAGTGTTTCAATATAGGCATCAAAGTCAAGCTGAAAGTCCATGTCCGGATTATCCGGATGAACAGGAAAATCCAAATCGTGATGGTCAGTAAAGTAAACATAAGTAAATCCTTTTTCGATTGCAGCCTGTATAATGGATTCCGGTTTTTCAGCCGAATCGGAGGAAAAACATGAATGAACGTGCATATCGGTGGCTATCATATATAAAGTACCTTCTTTCTGTGAAAAATATATTCGGGTAGAATGCGTAACTGTGTCGAATTTCTGATATTTTAACATAGGAATTTTGTGTCGTCTATAAAAAAGACATTTCTTAATTTGCCCTGTCGGGGAATAAATTATATCGGGATTCGGGGCAATTACGAAAAATCAGAATAAAAAGGGATTTACTACTTGAAATTTTTTTCCAAAAAAGGTATTATATGGACATGGGTTCGCTTAATGCATATTGGCGACCAAATTAATAATTCTAAACTTTAGGAGGAATTTATTCATGGCAGTAAAAGTTGCAATCAACGGTTTTGGACGTATTGGACGTCTTGCATTCAGACAAATGTTCGGAGCAGAGGGTTACGAAGTTGTAGCAATCAACGATTTAACAAGCCCGAAGATGTTAGCACACTTATTAAAGTATGACTCTTCACAGGGTAAGTACGAGAAGGCAGATAAGGTAACGGCTGGTGAGGATTCAATCACAGTTGACGGTAAGGAAATCAAGATTTATGCTTTCCCGGATGCGAATAATTGCCCATGGGGTGAATTGAAGGTAGACGTAGTATTGGAGTGCTCAGGTTTCTACTGCAGCAAGGATAAGGCTCAGGCACATATCAATGCCGGTGCCCGCAAGGTAGTTATTTCTGCTCCTGCAGGTAATGACCTTCCGACAATCGTTTATAACACAAACCATGAGACATTAAAGGCTTCTGATACCATTATTTCAGCAGCTTCTTGTACAACAAACTGTCTGGCACCGATGGCTGACGCACTGAACAAATATGCAGCTATCCAGTCAGGTATCATGGTAACCATTCATGCTTACACCGGTGACCAGATGACGCTTGACGGACCGCAGAGAAAGGGTGACTTAAGAAGATCCCGTGCAGCAGCAGTGAACATCGTTCCTAACTCAACAGGCGCTGCTAAGGCAATCGGTCTTGTTATTCCGGAGTTGAACGGTAAGTTAATCGGTTCTGCTCAGCGTGTTCCTACCCCGACAGGCTCTACCACAATCTTAACTGCAGTGGTTAAGGGCGCAGATGTAACAGTTGACGGTATCAATGCAGCAATGAAGGCAGCAGCAAATGAGTCTTATGGTTACAACGAGGATGAAATCGTATCTTCTGATATCGTTGGTATGAGATATGGTTCTTTATTTGATGCTACACAGACCATGGTTTCCAAGGTAGCTGATGATTTATACGAGGTACAGGTAGTTTCATGGTATGATAACGAGAACTCTTATACAAGCCAGATGGTTAGAACCATTAAGTACTTCTCAGAGTTAGCATAATTACAGACTGAGTAAGAATGAATTAAGACCTAAAAGGTCCGGTCTATATGGACCGGACCTTTTTTCTCACCATCGGATTTTCTTGTATCTGAATATATCCGCATGAATGAGTTTCCACAGGAGATAAGAATAGACAGCCATAATCCGGCTGAATGAAAATATATAAGTAGGAAAGGAGCATCACCATGCTTAATAAGAAATCAGTAGATGATATCAATGTAAAAGGAAAAAAAGTATTAGTTCGTTGTGATTTTAACGTGCCGTTGGATGCCGAATTAAATATCACAGACGAGAACCGTTTAGTTGCCGCTTTGCCGACCATTAAAAAATTGATTGCAGACGGCGGTAAAGTTATTCTCTGCTCTCATTTAGGAAAGCCGAAGGGAGAGCCAAAGCCGGAGTTATCCTTGGCACCGGTGGCAAAGAGACTTTCCGAGTTATTGGGACAGGAAGTTAAATTTGCAGCAGACCCGGAAGTAGTTGGGGCAAATGCAAAGGCAGCGGTAGACGCAATGAAAGAGGGCGAGGTTGTTCTGTTGGAGAACACTCGTTATCGTATAGAAGAGACAAAGAACGGAGAGGCATTTTCTAAAGAGCTGGCTTCTCTTTGCGACGTATATGTAAATGACGCATTTGGTACTGCACACAGAGCGCACTGCTCCAATGTCGGTGTTACCCAGTTTGTGGATACGGCAGTAGTCGGATACTTAATGCAGAAAGAGATTGATTTCTTAGGAAATGCAGTAAATAATCCGGAGAGACCCTTCGTCGCTATTCTTGGCGGAGCAAAGGTTTCTTCCAAGATTTCCGTTATCGAGAATTTACTGGATAAGGTAGATACCTTGATTATCGGCGGCGGTATGGCATATACATTTATGGCTGCACACGGCGAAGAAGTCGGTAATTCTTTATTGGAAGAAGATTATAAGGAATACGCATTGAAGATGGAGGATAAGGCAAAGGAGAAGGGTGTTAATCTGTTAATTCCTGTAGATACCGTTATTGCAGATGATTTCTCTAACGATGCAAACCGCAAGGTGGTAGGACGAGGTGAGATTCCTGCTGACTGGGAAGGACTGGATATCGGACCGAAAACCTCTGAATTATTTGCCAATGCAGTAAAGGATGCCAAGACAGTTGTCTGGAACGGACCGATGGGATGTTTTGAAATGCCGAACTTTGCTGACGGTACAGTTGCCGTAGCCAAGGCATTAGCCGATACCGATGCCGTTACTATCATTGGCGGTGGTGATTCTGCGGCGGCAGTTAACACATTGGGATTTGGAGATAAGATGACCCACATTTCTACAGGTGGCGGAGCTTCTCTTGAATTTTTAGAGGGTAAGGAGCTGCCGGGTGTAGCTGCGGCTAACGACAAATAAAGACAGAGAAGGAGATAAAACATGGCAAGAAAGAAAATTATTGCTGGAAACTGGAAAATGAACAAAACACCCAGTGAGGCAGTTGCATTGATTAACGAATTAAAGCCATTGGTAGCGAATGATGAAGTAGACGTGGTATTTTGTGTACCGGCAGTTGATTTATCTGTAGCGATTGAGGCAGCGAAGGGAACCAATATTGAGATTGGTGCCGAGAATATGTATTTTGAGGAGAGCGGAGCATATACGGGTGAAATTGCACCGAATATGTTAACCGATTTGGGCGTTAAGTATGTGATTATCGGTCACTCTGAGAGACGCGAGTACTTTGCGGAGACGGATGAGACAGTAAACAAAAAGGTATTAAAAGCATTTGAGCATGGCATTACCCCGATTATCTGCTGCGGAGAGTCCCTTACCCAGAGAGAACAGGGAATTACCATTGACTGGATTCGTCAGCAGATTAAGATTGCTTTCTTAAATGTAACCGCAGACCAGGCAAAGGCAGCAGTTATCGCTTACGAGCCAATCTGGGCAATCGGAACCGGCAAAACCGCTACCTCTGACCAGGCGGAAGAGGTATGTGCGGCAATTCGCCAGGTAATTGGCGAGATTTATGATGCGGCAACCGCAGAGGCAATCCGTATTCAGTATGGCGGCTCCATGAATGCCGGCAATGCTGCGGAATTACTGGCTAAGCCGGATATTGACGGAGGTCTGGTTGGCGGCGCTTCATTAAAGCCGGAATTTGGACAGATTGTCAATTATAACAAATAGAAATTCTTAAACGGAGCAGGATAGAGAAAATTCCGTTTGGCAAAATGCAAAAATGTACAGACAGATGACTGTATTTAAAAAAGATAACAGTTATGTTTGTACATTTTTGTTTTTAGAAACGATATGATGAACTGATAATAATTTCCTGTAGAGAGGTGCTTATGAAAAACAAAAGATTAAGATTTGGACTACTGGCGTTGCTTTTGGGGATGCTCTGCTTTTACGGACAGGCAGAGGCAAAAACCGTAATTAAGGTGGTTCCGGTCAGCAATACAGCAAAAAAGATTTCACTGGAGATTGAAATTCTGGATTCTGCCAGAGTGGATGGAATAGAAATATACCGCAGTACAAAGGAAAACGGAAAGTATACCTGCATTGGAAATGTGGAGGTGACGCCGGAGGATACCCAGTATACCTTTGAGGATTCGAAGTCTCTTGTCGGATTTAAGCTTTACTATTATCAGATTAAGGCTTACCAGTATACAGGCGGAAACACCGAAGAAGACAGCGGGAGCGAAGAGGAGGGCATAGAGAATAATAGCGAAAAGATTTATACGGAAACCGTTAAAAAGAGCATGGTGCCTAAGAAGGCGGGACCCAGGCTGACCCGCTGTAAACGAAGCGGAAAATTTGGGGCAAAGCTGAAATGGACAAAGGTAAAGGGCGCTGACGGCTACCGCATTTACTATATGAAAAATTATGATAAAAAGGGCAGGCTTATCTACCCGGAAACCTGGGATTATTCCCAATATAAACTGTTAAAGACGATAAAAAACGGTGATACCACTGGAATAACCTTGAAAAATTTAAAGCATGGCGTGACCTATACTTTTCGTGTCTGCGCTTACAAGCAGGTGAACAAGAAGAAGGTGGAGAGTGTATCCTCTGTGGAAAAGCAGGTGACGATGGATTATTATGCCTATGATGCAGAGAGCTATGACAGCAGGATAAAACGTGCATTTGGCTCGGAACAGGCAAGAAATTATAATTTCAGCAGTCCGGAAAATGCCAGCCGGCAAATGACCACCATCCAGATACAGGTGTGGGATTTCCAGAATGGAGCAGGAAGCCAGAAGGTGACAAAGACCAAGTATCTTACCGTTAATGCGGGACTGGCGCCTACCATACAGCAGATTTTTAAAGAAATCTATAACAGTAGGGAGCAGCAGGTAATCCATGACATCGGCTGCTACAGCTACCGGCAGGGAGAGCATATGTACGGTCTGGCGATTGATGTAAATGCCAATGAAAATTACATGATAGACGGAGGACAGATTTTGGCAGGAAGCTATTGGAGACCGGGGGTTGACCCCTATTCCATTCCCGATAACAGTGAATTTGTTAAAATTATGCGGAAATATGGATTTTACAGGGGGTCGTGGGGACAGCGCAAGGATTACATGCATTTTTCCTATTTTGGGACGTGACAGGCTGAGTTCGCTCGTTATTTGGATGATAAATTGAATAAAAAATACATTTGATAAAACCTTTTGCCGGTTTGATACGTTATATTAGTATACAGGCAACAACGCAAAAATTACAGAAAATTACGGAGGTATATTGATGAAAAAGAATTTATGGCGTGCAGTAAAGTTAATGGCAGTTTTCTCGTTTTTAGCGGGAGTGGTACTTTATCCAGACATTGACGCTGAGGCGGCAGCGGTAAAGGTGGACAATAATAATAACTCTATTTTTACTGCGGCAGAAATCAGTCTGAATACAACCTATGCGGGAAATATTTCTGCCATTGAAGAGGAGGACTGGTATCATTTTGTCATTCCGGCGACGGCAAAGGAGGGGTATTTTCAGATTACCTTCGGACCAGAAGATGATAACTCGATAACCGTACAGGAGGGATGGCAGTTTTGCGTTTACCGCAAGGGGGAAGCAAAACCTTTTTATTCATGCGTGGGAATTAAAAATAAGACGACATCGGCAAAGATTCCTTTCGGTGCGGGAGAATATTATGTAAAAGCAGAAACCGGAGCAATATATTCATCAATGCTTTCAAATGAGAACTATAATTTTACAGTAGGGTTTACCGATAATGCACATTGGGAAACAGAAAGAAATAACAGCTGGGCACAGGCGAATCCGATAAAGGTAAACGAAACATATCACGGAAATTTATTGGAGGATGAGGATGAAGACTGCTATACGTTTACGATTTCTTCGCCCGGCGACATCATTGTGACCTGCGGGGCAAATGCATCTGAGGATATTACGAAAATCAAGGCGGGCTGGAATGTTTTACTGTACAAGGAGAATGAATCGTCTCCCTGCGTGGAGCTGAGCCAGGTGAAAGCGGAGGTTTCGTCCGCTAAGAGCAGTCTGAGTGCGGGAACATATCGAATCAGAATATGCGGAGGCGGTTACGGAACATTTAATCCAACGACGGAAACCTATGATTTTAAGATTACTTATACGGATGATGCCACATCCATGAAAAAAAGTAAAATGAATGTATCCCAGGCAAAGTCCGCCGCAAAAAGGAAGGTTTACCTGAAGTGGAAGAAGAATAAATATGCCGACGGTTACAAGGTATACCGCAGTACAAAAAAGAAAAAAGGGTATAAATGCATTGCTACCTTGAAAAAGAGAAGCAAAGTATCTTACACCGATACAAAAGTAAAGAGCAAGAAGGTGTATTTTTATAAAGTGTGCGCTTACCGGAAGATAGGGAAGAAAACCATATACAGCAGCTATTCCCCGGTAAAGAGAGTGAAGGTAAAATAGAGAAGCTGCCGGATGAAGAAATATCCGGTATCTTGATGGCAGAGATACACAAACATACCTGGCGACGTTTTTTGAAGCCGGTGTAGGTTTGTGTATTTCTGTTGTAAAAAAAACAGGTTATACACCGGAAAATGAGGGACAGATGAAAAGGGATATAGAGGAAATAATAAACCGGGTAAAGGCGGGAGATAAAAAAGCTTTTGAAAACTTGTATAAAGCGACCTATGACAGAAATTATTATCTTGTCTTTGGCATATTAAACCATGAGCAGGATACATTGGATATACTGCAGGAAACGTATTTGAAAATTTTTACGAAAATAGACAGCTTTACTTATCGTGGATTGGACAGCTTTTTTTCATGGTCGGGAAAAATAGCAGTGAATACAGCAATGGATTTTTTGCGGAAGAAAAAGCCGGTTCTTTTTACGGAAATAGAGCAGGAAGGAGAAGAGGGAAACACACCCTTTGATGTTGAGGATATGTCGCCGGAATATAGGCCGGAGATGGTTTATGATAAAAAGGAAACCGCACATCTGCTTGAGGAGCTGTTAATGGGTCTTCCTGAGGAACAGCGCATTTGTATTCTGCTGTACTATATGCAGGAAATGAGTATTAAGGAAATTGCACAGTTGTGTAACTGCTCGGAAAATACGATAAAAAGCAGGCTTTACTATGGGCGGAAGAAAATCAGCCGGCAGGGAGAAGAATTGAAAAAACAGGGGATTTTCTTAAGGGAAATCGCGCCGTTCCCGTGGGCGCTTTATGCGCTGAAGCAGAGGGCTGTCACAGAAAAAGCGCCGGGGGCTGCGCTGGAAATGTGCAAGGGTTTGCTGGATAAGCTATGGCTCCATTCGGAAGCAGCAGGCAGGGCAGGCACCGCCATACCGGCAGCAGGAAAGGGTTCACTTCTTGCCGGACTGGGGAGCAGCAGAGGATTGGCGATTCTTGCTGGCTGCTTTGTCGGAGCAGGACTGGCAGCAGGAATATGGATAGGAAAGAATCCGGATAATTTCCGTGCCGATACGAAACAGGTGATAGAGAAAACGGAGCAGAAGGAAATAACAAAGAAAGGGACAGAATCGGTGACGGAGCAGTCGACCGTGAAAAAAACAACCGGGATTCACAGCACGGAAAAAGGGACGGAGAAAATATCGGAAATCCGGACGACAGAAAGGATAACGGAGATGGCGTCAGAGCCGCAGGCGGCAGAACAGGGCGTGGAAACAACGACAGAAGCAGCGACGGAAGCACTAACGGAGGGAATCACGGAAGCGGTAACGGAGCAGAACACCGAAGCGGCATCCACTACGGAAATGGAATCTGTGGAGTGGGATGACGATTACATGGAATGGGATGAATAAAGAAGGAAAAGGACGCCCTGCCGGGGAACCTGCCGGACTTTTAAGAAAGGATACCGAACTTGCGAAAAAAATCCTTTTCATCTTAGCGGAAAACAGGTATAATACTTATCAGATATTGTAAAACAAGAAGAAAGAGGTATCAAAATGTACAAAATTGTGAGTAAAGAAACGCTTAACAGCGCTGTTGAGCTGATGGAAATTGAAGCGCCGTTTGTCGCAAACAAATGTGAGGCAGGCCAGTTCATTATTGTCCGTGTAGACGAGGATGGTGAGAGAGTACCTCTTACGATTGCGGATTATGACAGAGAGAAGAAAACCGTTACCATTATTTATCAGGTAGTGGGTTATTCTACGGAGCTGCTTTCCCAAAAGCAGGTAGGCGAATATGTGGAGGATTTTGTAGGACCGTTGGGACAGCCTGCACCGTTACATCAATGTGACCATGTGATTGGCGTGGCAGGAGGCGTAGGTTCAGCACCGCTTTATCCACAGCTTAGAAAGCTTCATGAAATGGGAGTAAAGGTGGACGTAATTATCGGTGGACGTTCGGAGGAATTTGTTATTTTAAAAGAGAAGTTTGAAGAGTTTTGCGATAATGTGTATATTGCAACGGATGACGGCAGTCTTGGCACCAAAGGCTTTGTCACCACTGTATTACAGGATTTGATTGACAAGGGAGAAAAGTTTGATGAGGTTATTGCCATTGGACCGCTGATTATGATGAAGAATGTGGTGAATGTGACAAAACCGTTGGATATTCCGACGGCAGTTTCCTTAAATCCGATTATGATTGACGGTACGGGAATGTGCGGTGGCTGTCGGGTAACTGTAGGCGGACAGACAAAATTTGCCTGTGTTGACGGACCGGATTTTGACGGATTTTTAGTGGATTTTGATGAGTGTATGAAGAGACAGGGAATGTTTAAGGAAGAGGAGCATGCCTGCAAGCTGGCAAATGCATAACAACCCTCAGGGTACTAATTGATTAAAGGAGATTTACGGAATGGAAAGAAATATGAGTATGACAAAGGTGGCAATGCCGGAGCAGGAGCCCAATGTGAGAAATAAGAATTTTACTGAGGTTGCCCTGGGCTATACGAAAGAGATGGCAATGGAGGAAGCAGCACGCTGCTTAAATTGTAAACATAAACCGTGTATGGACGGATGTCCGGTAAATGTTCCGATTCCCGGATTTATTGAAAAAGTGGCAGAGGGCGATTTTGAGGCGGCTTATGAAATTATTACCAGTGAGAATGCACTTCCTGCAATTTGCGGACGTGTATGCCCGCAGGAGAATCAGTGTGAGGGCAAGTGTGTCCGGGGAATTAAGGGTGAGCCGGTAGCGATTGGGCGTCTTGAGCGTTTTGTTGCGGATTATCATATGGCGAACGCAAAGACGGCGGAGGCAAAGATAGAGAAAAACGGCAAACGGGTTGCCGTTGTGGGCTCCGGTCCGGCAGGAATTACCTGTGCGGGAGAATTGATTAAGAAGGGTTATGAGGTAACGGTATTTGAAGCGCTGCATAAAGCGGGAGGAGTACTGAGTTATGGTATTCCGGAGTTCCGTCTGCCAAAGGACCTGGTGGCAAGGGAGATTGAAACCGTAGAAAAGCTGGGGGTTGACATCGAAACGAACGTGATTATCGGACGTTCCGTTACCATTGACGAATTGATGGAGCAGGGCTACGAAGCAGTATTTGTAGGCTCTGGCGCCGGTCTGCCCAGATTTTTGAATATTCCGGGAGAGAATCTGCTTGGCGTATATTCCGCCAATGAATTTTTAACCCGTGTAAATTTGATGAAGGCATATAAATTCCCGGAAGCACCGACACCGGTTAAGGTGGGAAAAAGGGTTGCGGTAGTAGGCGCCGGCAATGTGGCGATGGATGCGGCAAGAACGGCGAAGCGTCTTGGCGCCGAGGAGGTATATATTGTTTACCGGCGTTCCGAGGAAGAACTGCCGGCGAGAGCAGAAGAAGTACATCATGCAAAAGAAGAGGGGATTATCTTTAAATTATTAAATAATCCCTGTGCCATTCACGGCGAGGATGGATGGGTTACCGGTATTGAGGTGATTAAGCAGGAGCTGGGCGAGCCGGACGAATCGGGCAGACGTTCACCGAAGCCGGTGGAAGGCTCCAATTATGTTATTGATGTAGATACGGTTGTCATTGCGATTGGGCAGAGCCCGAATCCGTTAATCCGTCAGACTACACCGGGACTGGATACTCAGAAATGGGGCGGTATCATTGTGGAAGAGGAGACGATGAAAACCAGTAAAGACGGTGTTTATGCCGGAGGGGATACGGTTACCGGAGCGGCTACGGTTATTCTTGCAATGGGTGCAGGGAAAAAAGCCGCCAAAGCGATTGACGAATATTTAGCAGGATAAAAAAGGACTTAATCAGGCGGAAATGTTGTCAGTAACGAGCCTGTATAACCCGGTGGTAATGATTTGCTGTCGGGTTATCTTTTTCAGACGGAGGGATACTATGTTAAATGACAGTTATGTGGAACAGGCGTTTAAGGCAAAGCCGGGGAATGATTTTTATATAAAGATTATTCTGGCGCTCTGGGTGATGTTTCTGGGGATTCCGGTTTTGCTGTTTGTCGGCGGAATTGGAATTATCCTTTCCATTATCGGTATCTGGCTGTTTTCTTATTTTCTGGGGGAACGCAATAAAGAAATGGAATATACCTTTACCAACGGAAATATAGAGATTGCGGTTATCTATAATGCCAGTAAACGGAAAGAACTGATGCATTTTGAGATGGAGCAGGTGGCGATGGTTGTACCGGAGGGCTCCGAGAGGATTTCCCATGAAACCTTTGCCAGACAGCACGATTTTACTTCGGGAAATAAAGACAGGAAAGGGATTGCGCTTGTGGTGGAAATCAACGGGCATAAGGAGCTGGTTTTGCTTGAGCCGAATGAAAGGAGCCTGGAGCACATAAAGGCATTTGCAAAAAATAAATGCTATGATATCCGGGTGGAATAGGATATGAAGGATAATATTATACTAATTGGTATGCCGAGCTGTGGGAAAAGTACAGTCGGCGTGGTGCTTGCCAAAACGATGGGATACCGTTTTGTGGATTCGGATTTGGTCATTCAGGAGAAAACGGGTTTGCTGCTCAGCGAGATTATTGATTCCCAGGGTTTGGAAGCGTTCAATCAAATCGAGAATGAAATAAATGCGTCCTTAGACTGCCATAAAGCGGTAATCGCTACCGGTGGAAGCGTAATTTATGGCAAAGCGGCAATGGAGCATCTCTGCTCCATTGGAACGGTAGTGTATTTAAAGCTTTCTTATGAAACCTTGTGTGACAGAATCGGTGATTTGACCAAAAGAGGGGTTTCAATCCGTGTGGGGCAAAGCTTTAAGGATTTATACAGGGAGAGGAAACCGTTATATGAAAAATATGCAGATATCATTGTAGAGACGGAGCATCTGGATATTCGGGAAACCGTGCAGATATTAAGAAAAGAATTATCGGGATGAAAAGATTTTCATCAATTTCTTGCAAAATTCCCTTAATATGGTAAACTGTTTCTGGGAATAATTTGACGACAGGGGATGTTTGCGTTCCCTGCTGCTGGAAGCGTAAATACTTCTAAAAATAATATAAATAAAGGAGACGAAGCGATGAGTAAGAAACCAGTTGTGTTGATGGTACTTGATGGTTACGGGTTAAATGATAAGACGGAGGGAAATGCTATTGCAATGGCAGATACGCCGGTTATGGATAAGCTGATGAAGGAATGCCCCTTTGTTCCGGGAAATGCTTCAGGAATGGCAGTAGGCCTGCCGGAAGGACAGATGGGAAATTCAGAGGTAGGACATATGAATATCGGTGCCGGTCGCATCATTTATCAGGATTTGACTTCAATTACCAAGGCGATTGAAGACAGAGACTTCTTTGAGAATGAAGCAATGCTGGAGGCAATCAATAACTGCAAAAAGAACGGTTCGGATTTGCATTTATGGGGTCTGCTTTCTGACGGCGGCGTGCATAGCCATAATACGCATGTATACGGCATTTTGGAGCTGTGTAAAAAAGAGGGCTTGAAGAATGTATATGTACATCCGTTTTTGGACGGACGTGACACTCCGCCGGCTTCCGGTAAAGACTATGTGGCAGAGCTGGCTGCAAAGATGGAAGAAATCGGTGTAGGAAAGATTGCCTCTTTATCCGGCCGTTATTATGCGATGGACAGGGATAACCGTTGGGACCGTGTGGAAAAAGCATATGCCGCATTGGCTTACGGCGAAGGCGAGACGGCGGTTGATGCGGTACAGGCTATGGAGGATTCCTATGCAAAGGAAGTGACGGACGAGTTTGTCCTGCCTACGGTTATTACGGAAAACGGTAAGCCGATAGCAACCGTGAAGCCGAATGATTCCGTTATTTTTTACAATTTCCGCCCGGACCGTGCAAGGGAAATGACAAGAGCCTTCTGCGATGATGAGTTTACCGGCTTTGAGAGAAGAAACGGACGCATGCCAATTACTTACGTATGCTTTAAGGATTATGACGAATCCATTCCGAATAAATTAGTGGCGTTTAAGAAGCAGACGATAGAGAATACCTTCGGTGAATATCTGGCAAAGATGGGAAAGAAACAGCTAAGGCTGGCAGAAACGGAAAAATATGCACATGTTACCTTTTTCTTCAACGGCGGTGTGGAAGAGCCGAATAAAGACGAGAAAAGAACCCTGGTAAAATCCCCGTCCGTGGCAACCTATGATTTGCAGCCGGAAATGAGCGCACCGGAGGTTGGAGAGAAGCTGGATGCGGCAATTACCAGCGGGGAATATGATGTTATTATTATCAATTTTGCAAATCCGGATATGGTGGGACATACCGGTGTAATTCCTGCCGCAGTCAAAGCGGTAGAGCGGGTGGATGCCTGCGTGGGTTCTGCGGTGGAAGCGGTGAAAAAGGTTGACGGCGTATTGTTCATTTGTGCAGACCACGGCAATGCGGAAAAAATGATTGATTATGAGACAGGGAATCCCCATACTGCGCACACGACAAACCCGGTACCGTTTATTTTGGTGAATTACGGCGATGTGAAGCTGAGGGAGGGCGGATGTCTTGCGGATATCGCACCGACGCTGCTGGAAATTATGGAGCTTCCGCAGCCGGCAGAAATGACAGGAAAGAGTCTGATTGTACATTAAACGGTAAGAACAGAGACAGAATGAGACTGCTATGGGAAAATTTTCCGGGCAGTCTTATTTTTGATATTGGGGAAAACGCCGGGGATGTATAAATTTTCGTGGTATGGAAATACTTGCTATTAAAGTAATTTGATAGGAAGGGATAATTTCATGAAGGAATATGAGATTTTAGATGTACATGCTATTGAAATACTGGATTCCCGTGGGAATCCGACATTGGAGGTCACCGTTACCGTTAAGGACGGAATTACAGGAAGTGCGGCGGTTCCAAGCGGCGCATCCACCGGGCAATATGAGGCGCATGAGCTCCGGGACGGAGATAAGCGCCATCTGGGTAATGGCGTGGAACAGGCGGTAACCAATGTGAATACCAGAATTGCCGATAAGCTTATCGGAATAAATGTATTGGAGCAGGTAAAGATTGACCGGCTGCTGATTCAGGCGGACGGAACGGAAAATAAATCAAAATACGGCGCCAATGCGATTCTCGGCGTATCCCTTGCCTGTGCCAAGACGGCGGCGAAAGCATTGGGAATCCCGTTGTACCGGTATATCGGCGGCGCCAATGCAAAGGTTCTTCCCATTCCGATGATGAATATATTAAACGGGGGGAAGCATGCAGATAATACTGTAGATATACAGGAATTTATGATTGCTCCCGTGGGTGCGGACACATTTTCCAAAGCGATGGAAATGGCATGCGAAATTTATCATCATTTGAAACAGGTATTGAGGAGTAAAGGGTTATCCACCGGCGTGGGGGACGAGGGCGGATTTGCACCGGATTTGGCGACCACCTCGGATGTGCTTGATTTGATTATGGAGGCTGTGGAAAAATCCGGATATCGTGCGGACAGTGATATTAAGATTGCACTGGATGCAGCGGCATCGGAATTATATGATGAAAATACGGACTTGTATTATTTTCCGGGCGAGAGTAAAATGGCGGGAAAGGAAATCTACCGCAATGCAGAGGAAATGGTACAGTATTATGAGGATTTGGTAAACCGCTATCCGATTTTCTCGATTGAGGACGGCTTAAACGAAAATGATATAAAAGGCTGGAAGCTGTTGACCTACCGGCTGGGGGAAAAATTACAGCTGGTGGGAGATGATTTGTTTGTCACCAATACAAAACGGCTTGCAGACGGCATCCGGGAGAATATTGCCAATGCAGTTTTGATTAAATTTAATCAGATTGGCACGTTAACGGAGACGCTGGACGCTATGGAAATGGCAAAAAATGCAGGTTACAAAACCATTGTCAGCCACCGCTCCGGAGAAACCGAGGATACGTTTATTGCAGATTTGGCAGTCGGCATGGGCTCAGGACAGATTAAGACCGGTGCGCCCTGCAGAAGCGACCGGACGGCAAAATACAACCGCCTGCTGAAGATTGAAAAAGAAATCGGCAAAGTATCCGAATATTCCTTTAAATGAGCAGAGCAAAACCAATACGATAACCAGGCATACCAAATTTTTGAAATTTTTCTTGTTTTTATGAAAACACTGTGTTACAATACCGAATAGTGAGTTTTTGAATAGGAGGTGTTTTGATGAAAACAGCACTTACAGTAGTCTTTGCAGTAATCTGTGTGTTTATTATAGTATTGGTATTATGTCAGGAAGCGAAGGACAATGGTTTGGGAAGTCTTGCGGGCGGTTCTGCCGCAGGTGAGACGTACTGGGGCAAGAATAAAGGGCGTTCAATGGATAAAGAAAGAGTATTGGTATTGTTAACCACGGTTGCGGTTATTCTCTTTTTGGCATTGGCACTATTATTAAGCTCTAAAGTATTAAATTAGTAACGGAAGCTGCTGCATGATTGTAGCAGCTTTTTTCACGTAAAAAGGTAAGCAGGACCCGGATGAAATGCTGCCGAGGCATTAAGCATTCTGTCGGGGACGGGAGAATAAGATGTTAAGTGATAAGGATAGAAAGATAAAAATATTACAGGTGATTAATGACAGGAATTACAAACCGATGAAGCAGAAGGAGCTTGCCTTTTTACTGCGGGTCAGCCCTGAGGACAGGGAGGAATTTAGAAGGATATTAGCGGAGCTGGTAAAAGAAGGAAAGGTATTGCGGACGAAAAGGGGAAAATACCAGTCGCTGTCCGATGTGGTAAAGACAGGCATATTTATCGGTCATCAGAAGGGGTTTGGTTTTGTCCGTGTTGAGGGAGAGGAAGAGGATTATTTTATCCCGGAGCATGGGACGGCAGGCGCCATGAATAAGGATAAAGTGATGATTAAGATTGTCAATATGCCCCAGGGCAGGCGTAAGGAAGCGGAAGTGGTAAATATCCTGGAGCATGGGAATGATGAGGTCGTTGGATATTACCGGAAAGGAAAGAGCTTTGGTTTTGTCATTCCGGATGACCGCCGGCTTTCGGAGGATATTTTTATTCCCAAAAAGCGGAGTAAAGGGGCGGTAACCGGACATAAGGTGGTGGTAAAGCTCATTGATTTCGGCGGGGAAAACAAAAAACCGGAGGGCGAGATTATTGAGATTTTAGGTCATGTAAATGACCCGGGTACGGATATTTTATCCATTGTAAGAGCCTATGATTTGCCTACGGAATTTCCGGAAAAGGTGGTACAGTCGCTGGACAGGGTTCCGGAAAGCGTATCAGAGGAAGAGCGGAAAGACAGATTGGATATCCGGGAATGGCGGACGGTTACGATTGACGGTGAAGACGCCAAGGATTTGGATGATGCGGTTACGCTGACGAAAGAGGAAAACGGTTACCGGCTGGGGGTTCATATTGCGGATGTCACCCATTATGTAACGGAATATTCCCCTTTGGACAAGGAGGCTTTAAAACGGGGAACCAGTGTATACCTGGTGGACAGGGTAATTCCCATGCTTCCTCATAAGCTTTCCAACGGGATTTGTTCCCTGAATGCGGGGGAAGACCGTCTGGCGCTTTCCTGCATAATGGATATTGACTGGGACGGAAAAGTGACGGGACACAGAATTGCGGAAACGGTTATCCATGTAGACAGGCGAATGAGTTATAATCAGGTAAATGCGATTTTAACGGCGGATGCGGTTAAACAGAAAACCGTTTATGACGGAACGGATTACGGCAGGGAAAATGAGGTGTCCATTTCGGATATCACCCTTGAATTAAACGACGGGAAAGAGATTAGCGGAGAAGAGATACTCGACGAATACCGGGACTATCTGGAGGATTTCCGAAACATGAAGGAGCTTTCCGATATTATTCGGAAGCGGCGTATGGCGAGAGGCTCCATTGATTTTGATTTTCCGGAAACAAAGATTAAGCTTACCGGGGAGGGTGAGCCGGTGGAAATCGGTCCCTATGAGCGCAATGCCGCACACAAAATTATTGAGGATTTTATGCTGATTGCCAATGAGACGGTGGCGGAGGATTATTACTGGCAGGAGCTTCCTTTTGAATATCGGGTTCATGGGGAACCGGACGGGGAAAAGGTGCAAAGGCTTGCAGGGATTATGGCGGGTTTCGGTTATTATTTTAAAGCGGCGGGAGAAAATATCCATCCGAAGGAATTTCAGAAGCTGTTAGGAAAATTGGAGGGAACGCCGGAGGAGGGGTTTATCAGCCGGATGACCTTAAGGACGATGCAGCAGGCAAAATATGCAGTGGAATGCAGCGGGCATTTTGGTCTTGCGGCAAAATACTATTGTCATTTTACCTCACCAATCCGCAGATATCCGGATTTGCAGATTCATCGTATTATCAAAGAAAATTTAAACGGAAAGCTTTCGGGTAAGCGGCTGGAGCACTATAACCGCATTCTGCCGGCGGTTGCGGAATCAAATTCCAGCAACGAACGGCGGGCACAGGAAGCGGAGCGTGAGGTGGAGAAACTGAAAAAGGTTCAGTATATGAGCAAACGAATCGGCTGTGAATATGAAGGGATTATTTCCGGCGTCACGGCATATGGTTTATATGTGGAACTGCCTAATACCATAGAGGGAATGGTGCGCATTGCGTCTATTCCGGATGATTTTTACCTTTATCAGGAGGATACCATGTCCATTACAGGCAAGGATTACGGTAAGGTTTACCGGATGGGACAAACCGTCGCAGTCAGGGTAACAGGGGTAGACAGGATGCTGCGTACCATTGATTTTGAACTGGTTTCCGAGGATGAACTGGTGGAGGTTTCTTATCATGAACGGGAATTGATTGACCGATATACAAATATATAGCAGAAAAGAGGAAAGAGCATGCCAAAACAAAAGGGTGAACGATTGATTGCCAACAATAAAAAGGCATATTATGATTATTTTATTGACGAAAAATTTGAGGCGGGTATTGCCCTGCACGGTACGGAGGTGAAATCTCTTCGTCTTGGACATTGCAGCATTAAGGAAGCTTTTGTGGCAGTGGAAAACGGAGAGGTGATTATCCGCCAGATGCATATTTCCCCTTATGAAAAGGGTAATATATTTAATAAGGACCCGCTTCGCCCAAGAAAGCTTCTGCTGCATAAGTATGAGATTAACAAAATTATGGGGCAAGCTAAGCAGAAGGGGTACACGATTGTTCCGCTGCGGGTTTACTTTAAAGACAGCCTGGTTAAAGTGGAGATTGGTCTTGCAAGAGGGAAAAAACTCTATGACAAACGAAATGAAATTGCTAAAAAGGATATGAAACGGGAGGCAGAGAAAGAATTTAAGATTAGAAATATGCGGTAACCGGGTATTTTTCAGTTTGTTCACTAAATTTTTGATTTTATGATATTGAAAAATGTGCCGCACTGTTGTAAGATAAGGTAAGTTTGTTGTGGGAGGATATTATGAGTCAGGAAAAAGTTGACAAAAGAAAATACGAGAAGAAGAATCGAAAAGAGTTAGAGCGAAAGCGCAAGATTAGAACAGCGATAAAATGTGTTACTGCGGCATTGATTGTCGGCGCCGTTATCGGGATACCTTTAGGAATTAAGATTTACCGGGAACAGCCAAAATTTGTCGGTGACAAGACGGTGGGAGCGTTCATTGAGAGTTACATTGATGAAAATTATGCATCCGAGATTTCCGGTCTTAATCAGTCAACCGAGGAACAGGAAGAAGAGACGGCAGAGGATGAGTTGACAAAGGCGATAGAAGATGTTACGGACGGTGAGGTAACCAAGGTAGACGAGGAGGATATTGATGAGGCTTTAAGTTCCGACAGTTCGGAAGAAGCATCCTCAGAAGAAGCATCCGAAGAGGAAGACAGCAAAGAGTAAATGCCGGATAAGGTTAAAAATCAGAACAATCTGATGAACAGATAAGGGGTTGTACTGGTTTCGACGGGGATTTAGAAATCATGGAAGCCATTGGTGGTCCGGGACCATCCCAAAACCCGGAACTAAATATAAACGCAGACAATAAGTTAGCGTACGCTGCCTAATGGCAGCTGTCTTACCTGAGTTCACCCATGGCTTGGGATAAGGCATCAAAACAGTGGGGCACTTTGCCGTGAAAGCTTTGACACGGTAAAAGATTGATGAAGCTACTGAAGCTTACAGCCTGTCGGTTGGCGGTAAGCTGAGGGAATGTCAGTAAAGCGACTGTAATGGGAGATGCCATGATGGAAGAGTCTTCGGACAGGGGTTCGATTCCCCTCAACTCCACTCAAAGAAATACTGGAATACAAGGCTTTTAAGCCTTGTAATTTCTTTTCTACACAGATACTACACACAATTTAACTTATCTGTAGCATTTTTTGCTCGTAGCTATCGGTCATGTTAAGGAAGTGAGAATATGGATAAAGATTCGTTAGTTGTAGACGGATTTGTGTTTTCCAGCCAGACGGAAGCACGTATTGCATTAAAGGAGAAAGAGAATATTGAGGTTCTCAGACAGCGGATGATATCCGCTGACGGTTCTGCTGTCTATGAGCTTTATCACAAACTGATTGAACGGGATATGTTTAAAACTGTAATCGGTTATAGTTTTTTATCTGAATTGCGACAGCGTTTACTTATGGAATTTCAATATGATGAGGAAGAACTGGTTTCCGTTAAGCTTCCCAGGCAGATGGAATATAACAATATCAGTGCCATGAATCAGAAAAATATGCAGCTTGAAGTCAGCCGCCTGGAGGAGACGAAAAGGAAAATGTCCATTGTCATTGTGGCATTGCTGGTTATGGTCATTGCCATGTTTGTCATTGCGGCAGTCAATCCCAACGCAGGATATATCAATACGGAGAGAAAAGTGATTAACAAATACAGCGCATGGGAAGAGGAACTGACACAAAGGGAAAAAGAAGTCAAGGAAAAGGAACAGCAATTAAATATAAAATCAGGAGAATAAGTCACATTTCCAACATAATTTCGGGGTATACTGAAAGGGACAGACAAGTCATCTGTCTCTTTATTTTTTCAAAAAATCCGGTGAGTTGGTATCATTTACATAGAAAGATTTTGGTACGGTCTGCCGGAGAGAAAACAGGAGGATATAACATGGGCCAGATTAAGGTTTTGGTAGTGGATGATGAGAGCCGTATGCGAAAGCTGGTAAAGGATTTTCTTGTCCGGAAGGATTATGCCGTATTGGAGGCGGCGGACGGAGAACAGGCGGTGGACACTTTTTTGGAAAATAAAGATATTGCGTTGATTATATTGGATGTCATGATGCCCAAAATGGATGGCTGGCAGGTGTGTAAGGAGATTCGCGGGCTGTCAGATATTCCGATTATTATGCTGACTGCAAAGGCGGATGAGCGGGATGAATTGCTGGGATTTGAACTTGGCGTAGACGAATATATATCCAAACCCTTCAGTCCGAAAATTCTGGTCGCCAGAGTAGAGGCAATTTTACGGCGGACATCAGGCATCAGCTCGGAGGAAATGCTGGTTGCCGGGGATATTGAGTTGGATATTGCGGCGCATACCGTGAAGGTGAAGGGGAAAAATGTGGATTTAAGCTTTAAGGAATTTGAATTGTTAAACTATTTTGTGGTAAATCAGGGAGTTGCGCTGTCCAGAGAGAAAATACTGAATAATGTATGGAATTATGATTATTTTGGCGATGCCAGAACGATTGACACACATGTGAAGAAGCTTCGCAGCAAGCTGGGGGAGTGTGGAGAATACATTAAGACAATTTGGGGAATGGGATACAAGTTTAATGTAGAAGAGGAATAAAATGATTAGACGATTCAAATATTCATTGCGCTTTAAGCTGACGATGATGCTGATGGTGATGATGGCGTTTACCATATTTGCATCGCTTATTGTTACGCAGTTTAGTGTAAAGGCTTATTTTCTGAGTGAACTGAAAAACAGTATGGTTAAGATGTATAAGGATATCAACATAGTGTTTTCTTCCGATGATTTTGAAGAAGAGGATATTCGGGAAAATTTGTCCAGAATTGCGGCGAATAACAATATCACTTTTTTCGTATTATATAATGACGGGGCAACCGTTTATACAAATACTAATGAGCAGAGTAAAATGCGGGACAGCATGCAGTCCATTGCAAATCTGCTAAAGGGGACGCCGGAGGAGGATTTGAACAGTCTGTTTGCCGAAGATGTAAGGGGGTATCATATTTTTCATCGGAATTACGACGAGCAGATGAACGCCATTTTTTATGATTTGGTAGGGGTATTAAATGACGGAAGCCTGATTGCGCTCCGCTCTTCGGCGACTCGGTTTAATGAAAGCGTCAGCACGACGATGAAGTTATATACCTATGTGGGAATCCTTGCGATTATTATCGGTTGTATAGCGATGTTTTTTGCCAGCAGCTTTTATGTGAAGCCGATTCATGAGATGGCGGTGGTGGCGAAAAAAATGTCACAGCTGGATTTTGACGCAAGAGTGGACAGTCATTCCAGAGATGAGATTGGCGAGCTGGGAAACAGTATCAACTCCATGTCTAAGGAATTGGAGGCAACGATTTCCGAGTTAAAGACGGCAAATGCAAAGCTGACGAAGGATATTGAAAAGCGTACCCAGATTGATGAGATGCGTAAGGAGTTCCTTTCCCACGTATCCCATGAGCTGAAAACACCGATTGCGCTGATTCAGGGTTATGCGGAAGGGCTTAAGGAGAATATTTCGGATGATGTGGAAAGCCGGGATTTTTACTGTGAAGTCATTATGG
This sequence comes from Bacteroidales bacterium, assembly GCA_023664535.1. GTDB lineage: Bacteria > Bacillota > Clostridia > Lachnospirales > Lachnospiraceae > CAG-590. The sequence continues at coordinate 2,455 of JAMPFJ010000035.1, read as the reverse complement.
ATGAAGCAGACCGGATGAACAGTATGGTTAAGAAGCTGCTGGCATTAAATGAATTGGAATTTGGAACGGATAAGATAAATGTTGAACGTTTTGATATTGTTGAACTGATGAAGAATATAAATGCATCCTCTGAAATTTTGCTTCAGCAAAACAAGGTGACGCTTCATTTTGATAATGAAACGCCGTTATATGTCTGGGGAGATGAATTTATGATTGAGGAGGTCTACACGAATTATCTTACCAATGCAATACATTATACACCGGAAGGCGGAAATGTATATATCAGCATGGAGCAAAAGGGTACGATACTCCGCATAAACGTCTTTAATGAAGGCAGCCGGATTCCGGAGGATGAATTAGAAAAAATCTGGATAAAATTTTATAAAGTGGATAAAGCGCGGACAAGGGAGTATGGCGGCAGCGGTATTGGATTATCCATTGTTGCGGCAACCATGAAGCTGCATGGAAGGGATTTCGGAGCGTATAACAGGGAAAACGGTGTGGTCTTTTATTTTGAACTGGAAGAGGCAAAACAGTATCTCGTTGAGGAAAATTCTTGAAGAAAAAGATGTTTCATGGTATGATAGCGGTATAAGTGCAAATAAAGCCTGCAAAGAAACGGATAACCGGATGTTATGCAGGATGCAGCCGGGATTTATCTGGCTAATATATTTTATGAATAGAGGAATGAAAATGTCGAAACGAATGATTTTTGTATCTATATTTGCCGTGTTTGGCCTTGCATTGACGGGATGTACTGAGGTGAAAAATTTAACAGATGAACAGTCTGCCTTAATTGCGGAATATGCAGCAGATTTACTGCTGAAATACGATTCTAATTACGTAGACCGCATTGCAGAAAATGAACAGGAGAACGAGACAGGCGTTGAGGAAGAAAGTACGGAAGATGTACCTGCGGCAGAGAATACGGAACAGGAAAATACTACGGAGCAGGTTGACGGAAGCGGAGCAGGCGGAGAGACTGTAGTGGGGGATGAGACGGATATTGCCAAAATCGCTGATGTAGACGGGGTGTCCATCACGTACAAGGATTATCAGATTATTTCACACTATCCAGAAACGGAAGGGGAGAATGATTTCCTTTCTTTGGATGCATCGGCAGGATATGAATTGCTGGTGCTTCGGTTTACCGTTTCTAATTCGACGGATAAAGCGGTAGATATTTCTCTGCCGGATAAGGCGCTGGATTATCGTGTGGTTTGTAATGGAGACAAAGCGGCAAATGCGATGATGACAATTTTGCCGGAGGATTTGGGAAATCTTGAGATAACCGTTAATCCGCAGGAGGAGCAGGAAGCGGTACTGGTATTCCAGGTTTCGGATACGTTAAAGGGTGCTTTGGAATCGATTGAGCTTCATGTAAAGAATCAGAAAGTGGATAACCAAATTAAGATATTATAAAGAACGGGGGCAGAGTTGATGGATACAAATATTTTGTTGGAGAGTGGAACAAATGAATTAGAGGTGTTGGAGTTTACGGTGGCGGGAAATCACTATGGCATCAATGTAGCAAAGGTAAGGGAAATCCTTCCGATGACAAAGATTACACCGGTTCCGAATTCACATCCCTGCATTGAGGGGATTTTTATGCCGAGAGACACCATTATTACCGCAATCAATCTGATTCGGGCTTTGGGATTCCCGGAGAGTGACGCACAGAAGAATGATATGCTGATTATTACGAATTTTAATAATCTGAATATTGCATTTGATGTAGAACAGGTGTTAGGCATTCATCGTGTATCCTGGACGGATATCGTAAAACCGGATTCGACGGTCAATGCGCCGGGAGCAGGGATTGCAACCGGAATCATTAAGAAGACGGAATCTTTGATAATTGTTTTGGATTTTGAGCGGATTGTAGAAGAGATTTGTCCGGAAACCAGTCTGAAAATGTCGGAATTGGCAGAGCTTGGGGAAAGGGAGAGGAATAATATACCGATTGTGGTTGCAGAGGATTCGCCGATGCTGCAAAAGCTGATTTCAGATGCATTAACGCAGTCCGGCTACACGAATTTACATATGTATGCAAACGGTCAGGAGGCGTGGGATGAGCTGTTAGAGCTTAAGAAAAATAACGGCGTGGACTATGGAGTAAAATGTATCATTACCGATATTGAAATGCCGCAGATGGACGGACACAGACTGATTCGTCTGGTGCGTGGAGATGAGGCGTTGAAGCATTTGCCGATTATTGTATTTTCTTCGCTGATTAACGAGGATATGAAGCGAAAGGGTGATCGCTTAGGGGCAGATGCGCAGATATCTAAACCGGAGATTGGTCAACTGGTGACATGTATTGATAATCTGATTATAAGCGGAGTTGGAGAACATTAGAACAGAGCAGCGATAAAAGGGGCTTATGCAAAGGAGGGAAATCGAGTCTGTGAAACTTTTTCTGTAAATTAGAGAAATAACTGGTCTTCTATGATAA
>JAMPFJ010000034.1 GCA_023664535.1 Bacteroidales bacterium | reverse complement strand
TAACTTTCTTTGCTTTCTGCTCAATCTCCTTAGCTGTATGTTCACTTGTCAGCATTAAATGATTTCCGGCTATGGTATATTCCCGTTCTATATATTCCTCTGTTATTGGGAACATATCTTGTATCAAAAACGCACTCTCCCGGCTATCATCCTGCTTTTTCTTTCTTCTCCATTATTTCTTTATACTTATCAATCCGACTGGACAAAGGTATCATCCAGTATATTCCCATATTTGCACCTTCAAAGCAATAATAATGTGGTCTATTCCCTGCCTTATTTCCTTTGAGGTACGGATCAGACATATCCTCAAAAAATTTGTCCTTAATAATATAAAATCCTGTTTTCTTCATTTGCTCCGTCCTCACTATGGAAAAAGTCCTCCACCTTGCGGCGAAGGACTATACTTTCAACCCAACCACTTATATACCGCATATTGGTCAGCGGTAAACTTTCAACCCGACCATTTATATACCACATATCGGTCAGTGGTAAACTTTCTTCGTGCTTATATTCTAGCAAGTACAAAGAGGAAAGTCAATAGAGCTTTCCATTAAAATTTTATGCGAAATCACACAAAAGTATGCACCCCCTACAAGCAAACATCTACTCGAACTCGGCGTGCTCTTTGTTATCCCTAACTACCCTTATTGGGGGCTGTCACGCAGTATAATTCATCATGCATGACAGTACCTGCTTGTTATTTATTAAGTTGTTTATTATTTGCGCCCAAATAGACTTCTTAACTTTCGGTAACCTCTGAAAATTAAACTCCGATACATAGATGTAATCTGCTCCCGCAGTCCACCCGGAGAACGTACTACTTCTTCCAGACTCTGTACCCGAGCTTCCAATTGATAAATCCTTTCTTTCAAATACTTTGTCTTTTCCTGTTCATTTTTGATTTTCCGCTCCTGGAAGCAAAGTGCTTCTGTCATAAACACAACAAGATTTTGATAGATTTTCTCTGAATCTACTTTCCATTCTGGAAGCTGCTGAACCGGTTCTTTGAAAAGAACTCCATCCTCTCTGCCTAAAAATTCAATTGCCACCTTGCGGTTGCATTCACTATATTTTTCCAAAAACGCAAGCTGTTCTTCATAAGAAAACAAACTTTCTTCCGGATGGAGTTTTCCCTGTGACTGGCACAGGTTTGCAAGTATCATTATGGATGCTTATCGGCTTCCGGAAGAAAAGGTCGTAGAACTCATCAACAATTATTGGGAACTCCAATAAAGCCGGAAAACATGACCACGTTAAAAGCGGGAAGAAAAATTTTCTTCCCGCACTGTTTATTCATGACCGACAATCTTTCTTGCCTTTCTATATCCTCTGAAAATCAGACTTCTATACATTGTATTGACTTGCGTCTTTAACCCCTTTTCTCCTCGGATTTCTTCCTCCAGACATTGTATTCTATGCTCCAAGTCCTTTACCCTTGCCTCCGACTCTCCGGATATTTCTTCAGATTTCCTAAGCCTTTTTTCCTGATAACAAAATGTTTCCGCCATTGCCATCATGACATCCTGATACAAGGTTTCCCTGTCCAGGCTCCATGTAGGAAGAGTTCCAAGAGGCTCCCGAAACAGGATACCATCCTCTCTCCCCAGATATTCAACTGCAATCCGGCTGTTTTCCTCTTCAAATCCGGACATAAACCTGACCTGCTCGTCATATTCAAACAAGGTTTCTTTTCCATGCAGCATTCCCTCTGTCTTTGCTGCACTGGCAGCCCGTAAAGGACGCGCCATAAAGTCATTCAGCTCTTTATATTCGGGCAGACCATTAACAACCCGCTTTAATTCAATATAATTCCCCTGTAAACCCAAGTTAGCGGCCGGTCTTTCAATTTTATAGCGCTCATCAAAAGCTAATCCGACGCTGTGGAGAAAGTCCGAATAGATTGTCCCACCCTCAAACTGCTCCTTTTCATATACCCGGACACAAATATTCTCTTTTCCCAGATGCCGTTCAATTTCAGCAAGAGGTTCATAATAATGCAGGGAAAAGGATTTTACCATCGTCCCATTCAGATATTCCATAAGACTTTTATCTAACATACGGTTTGATTTTACATTCTGGTTATATAAAGATTCCGCAACTGCATCCTGCCGCCTCAAATAAAGAATAATCTTGATTTGGCAGCCTATTTTCCTAAAATTATCGATTAGTGCAGACCAGAAATGGTCATCCTTCTTCGCTCTGTGCCAGATTGTCTCATCAGACAATATAATATGCTCAAACTGCTTTGCCAGTTCTCCAAGCTGTGCATACGCTTTTTCCTCAACATCGTTCCCGCTGTCTTCCTTTTTACTATCCACACTCAGATGATGCACCAGAAAATGCGCATTCCGAAAAACAAAATTCGCCGGTAATCCAACCTTCATCCGTGGATAAGCGTAGCCCTGTTCTTCCAAGAGCTCCCGGTTTTCATCCAGAAAGCTCTGCAGCGCCGATGTCCCTGTCTTCATGGTTCCAATATGCAAATAAACCGTTGCCATCATCAGTCTCCTTCTTTTTCATCAGTCATTACCCATACTATATCCATTTAATGTGCAAAACAAATGAAAAAACGGAAACTGCTATACGATTAATTATGCCCTATCGCCTTTCTCGCCTTTCGGTAACCCCTGAAAATCAGACTTTTATGCATAGCAGTTACCTGCTCCCGTAATCCCTCCGGCGCCCGGATTTCCTCCTCCAGACTCTGGAGTCTGTCCTCTAAGGCCTGTATCCGTTCAGCAGACCGCCGGTTTTCTTCCTCCATTTTTCTGATTTTCTTTTCCTGATAACTGAAAGTCTCTGCCGCCGACATTAAAATATCCTGATACAAAGTATCCCTGTCCAAAGTCCACGTCGGCAGGCTGCCGATTGGCTCCTTAAAGAGAACACCGTCCTCCCTGCCTAAAAATTCTACGGCAATTTTCCGGTTTCCCTCTTCAAACTGTGCCATAAATTCTGCCTGTTCCTCCGGCTCGAACAGAGTTTCCCCGCCATGCAGCACTCCTTCATTTTTTACCGCACTGGCAGCCCGCAAAGGACGTGCCATAAAATCGCCAAGCTCTCTATACTCCGGAAGACCATTGATTATTCTTTTTAATTCAATATAATTCCCCTGAAGTCCCAGATTGGCGGCGGGACGCTCAATAATATACTGATTGGTAAAGGACAGCCCTATACAGTTTAAGAAATCGGAATATATGGTATGCTCCTCCCCCTCAAACTGCTCCTTTTCATATATCCGGATAAACATGTTTTCCTTCTTTACATACCGCTCAATTTTTTTCAGCTGCTCATAATAATTTAATAAAAATGTTTTTACCAGATTTCCTCCCAGATAATCAATAAACCTCTTGGAAACCATTCGGTTTGACTTTACATTCTGATTATACAGGGATTCCGCTACCATATCCTGTCGTCTCAAATAAACGATAATCTTAACCTCGCAGTTTATTTTCTTAAAATTCTCCAGCATATCCGCCCAGAAATCAGCATCAAATCTGGAAAGATGCCAGATAACCTCATCCGAAAGAATAATATGGTCAAATTTTTTTGCCAGCTCCTCGATTTGCGCATAGGCTTTCTGCATAACTTCCTGTTCATCTACCGTCGTTTCGATGGTTCGATCCCTCGAATGAACCAAAAAATGGGCGTTCCGGAAAATAAAATTATTGGGCAGACCAACCTTCATTCGCGGGTAAGCATAGCCCTGCTCTTCCAAAAGCTCCCGGTTTTCATCCAGAAAGCTTTGCAGCGCCGATGTCCCCGTTTTCATTGTTCCAATATGCAAGTAAACTGTTGCCATAGTATCTCCTTTCGTGCTTCCCTCATCTCTTAGCCCGCAAGACAGCCTCACCAATCCGCCTAACGTTAATTATTCAGATATTTTTCCAACTGCTTTAATATTAAATCCACGCATTCCTCTATTGTATTTTTTGAAGTATCCACAACGATGTCCGGGTTTTCCGGCTCCTCATACGGACTGGAAATACCGGTAAAGTTAGAAATCTTTCCCGCTCTCGCATCCTTATAAAGCCCTTTTACATCCCTTTTTTCACATTCCTCCAGCGGCGTGCTGACATATACCTCAACAAAGCTGTCCCCGATAATATTTTTGGCATTTAACCTATCCTGACGAAATGGGGAAATAAATGATGTCAGTACGATAAGCCCCGCATCATTCATCAGCTTTGACACCTCCGCCACACGGCGGATATTCTCTATCCGGTCATTCTCCTTAAAGCCAAGGTTTTTATTAAGTCCCATACGCACATTATCACCGTCTAACAGCATAGAATGTTTTCCCAGTGCAAACAACCGTTTTTCCAGTTCATTTGCCAGCGTAGATTTACCTGCCCCGGAAAGTCCGGTCATCCAGATAGTAATTGCCTTCTGCCCTAGCTGGCTTTCCCGAAGCTCCCTGGTAATATCCATATTATGCCAGGTTAAATTCTTTCCTCTGGTCAGCGGATGCATAACTATCCCGCAGGCAGAGGTCATATTGGTAATCCGGTCAATCAAAATCAGAGAACCCAGTTCCCGGTTATTTTCAAATTTATCAAAAACAATATTGCTTCCGACAGATATTTCACAAAGGGCAATCTCGTTTTTATAGATTGCATCAGCATAGACCTCGGCTCCGGTATTCACATCAATTTTATACTTGATTTTCATAATAGTAGCGGGAATCTGCTGTGTACCAATCTTCAGCCAGAAATTCTTTCCTGCCACCAGACTGTTGTCATCCATCCATAAAATGGATGCGGCAAAAAGATTACTGACTGTCAGCGGATAGTTTTTCGTCAGCACGCAGCCTCTGGAAATATCAATCTCCGTGTCCAGGGAAACCGTAACGCCATGTCCCTTATCCGTCTTTTCGACCTGCTTATCCCCCTGGTAAATCGTAGTCACCTTCGCCGTCTCTTTGCTGGGCATAACGGTAATCTCATCACCCACTGCCAGCTCACCGGAGGAAATCTGTCCCTGGAATCCCCTGAAATTATGATTGGGGCGGCATACCCTCTGCACCGGCATTGAAAATCCCGCCACGTCCTCATCTTCCTTCACATCCACAGTCTCCAGATAAGAAAGCAGGGTTTTTCCCGTATACCACGGCATTTTCCCGGAGCTTTTAGTGATATTATCTCCCTCCGTTGCAGAAACCGGAATAATCTTTAAGGACTTATAATCAAACTCTGCCATTAACACCTTGATATCTTTTTCTATTCTCTTGAATTTTTCCTGTTCATAATGAACCAAATCCATTTTGTTTACCGCAAACACAAAATGCTTAATTCCCATTAAGGAACAAATTCTGGAATGCCGCTTTGTCTGAACAAGCACACCCTGACTGGCATCCACTAAAATTACGGCAAGCGATGCAAAGGATGCCCCTACCGCCATATTTCTGGTATACTCCTCATGCCCCGGCGTGTCCGCAACAATAAAGCTGCGGTTGTCTGTCGTAAAATACCGGTATGCCACGTCAATAGTGATTCCCTGCTCACGCTCTGCCATCAAGCCGTCCAGCAGCAGGGAATAATCAATATTTCCGTCCCGGGAGCCAACCTTTGAATCCAGCTCCAATGCCTTTTTCTGGTCTGCAAAAATCAGTTTTGCATCATATAACATATGTCCAATCAGCGTAGATTTTCCGTCATCCACACTTCCGCAGGTAATAAATTTCAGCAAATCTTCTCTCATCCTTAAAAATACCCCTCCCGCTTTCTTTTTTCCATACTGGCAGCGCCACCGTCCGAATCAATAATTCTGCTCGTCCGCTCCGATTCCACGGAGGATAAGGTTTCCTCAATAATCTCATCCAGAGTTGTCGCACCCGACTCCATACCGCCAGTCAGCGGATAGCAGCCCAGGGTACGAAAACGAACCATCTTGTTTTCCACCTTTTCCCCCGGCTCTAATTTCATCCGGTCATCATCCACCATAATCAGCTGCCCGTTCCGTTCAACCACAGGTCTTTCCGCCGCAAAATATAACGATACAATCGGGATATTCTCCCGCTTGATATACTGCCAGATATCCTTTTCGGTCCAGTTTGACAACGGGAATACACGGATACTCTCTCCCTGCTTGATTTTCGTATTAAATAACGTCCACATTTCCGGCCGCTGGTTCTTGGGGTCCCACGCATGATTTTCATTCCGGAAAGAAAAAATCCTCTCCTTTGCCCGGGATTTTTCCTCATCCCTTCTCCCTCCGCCAAAGGCGGCGGTAAATCCATATTTGTCCAATGCCTGCTTTAACGCCTGTGTCTTCATAATATCCGTGTAGGATGCGCCATGGTCAAAAGGATTGATTCCCTGCTTTACGCCATCCTCATTGATATACTCCAGCATTTCAATCCCCAATTCCTTCGCCGTCTTATCCCTGAATGCAATCATCTCCCTGAATTTCCATGTTGTATTAACATGCAAAAACGGAAATGGCGGCTTTTCCGGATAAAATGCTTTCATTGCCAGATGCAGCATAACGGAAGAATCTTTCCCGATTGAATACAACATGACCGGCTTTTCACATTCCGCAGCCACCTCTCTCATGATATACATTGCTTCTGCTTCCAATTCATCTAAATGGTTCATGCTCCGTCTCCTATTTCTTCAATAAATTATAATTAAATTTGAATCGCTTCAAAAAAAATTCATCACTGCCAAAATATACCATTACAGAATACCATATAACTACCTGTCTTTGCAATCATCAAATCAATCCATATTGATAAAATGCGTTTTTTATCCCGTCTGCATCAACATCGGTAGTCACATAATCCGCTATCTCCTTCAACAGAGGATTGGCGTTTCCCATTGCAATCGCCGTCCCTGCCGATTTTAACATCCCGATATCGTTTTCTCCGTCCCCAATACCAATCGTATCCTGCAAATCGGCGCCAAAATATTCGGTAACAATCCGGATTCCTTTCCCCTTATGCATCCCATACTCCGATATTTCCCCTGAATTGCCGGGCAGGGTAATCGCACTGTCCACCACGGTAAATTCCCTCTCCAAATCCCGGCGGATATCCTCCGGCTTAAATTTTTTCGTCACATACAACAATTTATTTACCGGAAGCTTTGCCGGTTCGGCAGCCTCGGAAAGGGGCTTTGCCATACCGAACAACGCCTCATCATAGGGCTCATTTCTTAATTTACAGTATTCCGTATATTCCCGAATATCATTCATTGCCGCTTCATTTACATACAAATCTTCGTTTGTCTCTAACAGTATCGCTATTCCTCTGGCTCCAAAATAATCCAGCAGCCTGGCATTCATCTTCTCTGTCATTGGCCGGTGATAAATCATTTTTCCCCCAACCTCAACATAAGCTCCGGCAGAACCGATAATTCCGTCCATCTCCACACTGAGTATATCCTCGTGCATCTCCGCCCGGGAACGTCCCGAACAGATAAACACCTTATGCCCATTTTCCCTCGCCTTAAGGATTGCCTGTCTCGCACTTTCCGGAATCACGGCATCCCTTCCTACCAGCGTTCCGTCTATATCTAAAAATATATATTTTGTATCCATCTTCTCCTCCTGTCCATGATTTTCCTACTTTCCGTCTTTTCCGCAATATTCTTTATTCCCGCCATATTTTTTCCGACAGAATACCGTATCATATTCCTGAAATTTCACTAAACTTTTTTCATCATAGCATACCATTTTCTTCCTTGTCTATAGCTTTATTTAAAGATTCTATATGATAAATTCTACCTTTACTGAATATATTTTTAATAAGCCTTTTCATTTCAGGCAGAAATATTTAGTACAATTTCAAACAACATTTAGCGAAATTATATCTGGTTTTACTAATTTTGTATTATCACAGGCTATATCCACGAGGAGGTAATTGTGATGAAAGACACTCATTTATTGGTTAAGGAGCTTCAACATCAGGTATACAGGGATTTGTTGATTGATATTTATGTCGATTCCGAAAAAATTCCTTACCAGACAAACCGTTATATCCATGCCATCCAGCAATACGAAAAGGCTTTCGGCTGTGACGGGGCAGAGATTTACAGCGCTCCGGGAAGAAGTGAAATTGGCGGCAATCACACGGACCATCAGCACGGAGAAGTCCTTGCTGCCTCCATCAATAACGACGCTGTCGCCGTGGTAAAAAAATCAGGGGAACCGATGGTAAAAGTCATTTCGGACGGCTACCCTTTAATTTCCGTCTCCCTGGACGATTTAGGAAAAAAGGACGAAGAAGAGGGAACCACTGCTTCCCTGATTCGGGGCGTTCTCGCCGGAATGCAGGCACACGGATATACTCTTGGTGGTTTTCAGGCATATATCACCAGCGACGTGTTAATCGGCGCCGGTCTTTCCTCCTCCGCCGCCTTTGAGAGCATCATCGGAACTATCGTGTCCGGCCTCTACCACAACATGACAATACCCGCAGTCGAAATTGCCATCATCGGACAATATGCGGAAAATGTGTATTTCGGAAAGCCCTGCGGTCTGATGGACCAGATGGTCTGCTCTGTGGGAGGTCTGGTTCACATTGATTTCGCCAATCCGGATAAACCGATGATCAACCGGATAAATTTTGATTTGGATTCGCACGGTTACAGTCTTTGTATTACCGATACAAAGGGCTCGCATGCAGATTTAACGGCGGATTATGCCGATATTCCCGCCGAGATGAAAAGGGCGGCTGCCTGCCTTGGCAAAGAGGTGCTAAGAGAAGTCACAAAGGCAGAGCTGTTTTCCAACCTGAATAAAATAAGAGAAACCGTCAATGACCGTGCGGCGCTCCGCGCCATCCATTTTGTGGAGGAAAACGAACGGGTACAACGGGAAGCAGCAGCGCTTAAGGAAGATAACCTGGCTGAATTTCTGCATACAGTAAAAGCTTCCGGCGACTCTTCCTTTAAGTATTTACAAAATGTCTATGCCTGCCATGATGTGGAGCACCAGAATGTGTCCCTTGCCCTTGCAGTCAGCGACAGCATTTTAGGCGAAAACGGTGTCAGCCGCATACACGGCGGCGGCTTTGCCGGAACAATCCAGGCATTTGTCAAAAATACTGCCCTTTCGGAATATAAAAATGCCATGGACAATATCTTTGGCGAGGGTTCCTGCACTATATTAAAAATCCGCAAATATGGCGGCATGAGGGTATTATAAATTATCGGGATAATTATTTCAGAATCAGGAGGGTAATGCGATGATAGACAATCTCATCTGCGAATTAGTAAATTATGGACTACAAAACGGATTAGTGGATACCGCCGATGCGGTATATGTAACCAATCAGCTGCTGTCGCTGTTTCAGCGTCTGGATTATCATCCAGCGGTTCCTCAACCGCCAAAGCCCCGCAGGCTGCATCTGATTTTAGAGGATATGCTGGTCTATGCATGGGAAAACGGAATCCTGGAAGAGGACACCGTTACGATGAAGGATTTATTCGACACCCGGATTATGGGGCTTCTGACCCCGCCTCCCTCCGTGGTAAGAAAAACCTTTAAAGAAAAATATGCCATATCCCCCAAAGCAGCAACCGACTATTATTACCGTTTTAGCCAGGCTGCCAATTATATCCGTACAGACAGAATTGCCATGGACGAAAAGTGGACTGCCGATACGGAATTTGGAGCTCTTGATATCACTATCAATTTATCCAAACCGGAAAAAGACCCCCGGGATATTGCAAAAGCCGGGCAGGCAAAAAAATCCGGTTATCCAAGCTGCCTGCTTTGCAAAGAAAATGAAGGCTACGCAGGGCATTTTTCCCATCCGGCAAGGCAAAACCACCGGATTATCCCGCTTACCCTATGCAATGAAGCCTATAACCTGCAATACTCTCCCTATGTATATTACAACGAGCATTGTATCATTTTTAACGACAACCATATTCCGATGAAAATTGGCAGGGGAGCTTTTGAAAAGCTGTTGGACTTTGTCCGGCAGTTTCCCCACTACACGGCTGGTTCCAATGCCGACCTGCCCATCGTAGGCGGCTCCATTTTAAGCCATGACCATTTTCAGGGAGGCAGTTATCCTTTTGCCATGGCAGACGCCCCGTATGAGTGGGAATTTACCCTGAAAGATTACCCGGATATCCATGCCAGAACCGTTAAATGGCCGATGTCGGTTATCCGCCTGCAGGGAAAGAATGCTGCTGCCGTTGCTTCCGCCGCCAATCACATCCTGTCGGCCTGGAGAAGCTATACCGATGAAAATGCTTATATTTTCAGCGAAACAAACGGCACCCCCCACAATACCATTACCCCCATCGCCCGCATGCGGGATAATCTGTATGAGCTGGATTTGGTTCTTCGGAATAATATTACCACCGAAGAATGTCCCTGGGGCGTTTACCACCCCCACGCCCGGTATCATCATATCAAAAAGGAAAACATCGGTTTAATTGAAGTAATGGGGCTTGCCGTTCTTCCCGCCCGCCTGAAAGAAGAGCTTGCACAGCTGGAAGACGCCATTTTGAGCCATAAAGACATCCGCCAAAATCCCGTAATTAAAAAGCATGCCGACTGGACGGAGGAATGGATAGCGAATTATACCATTACCGCCGAAAATATCCACGAAATCCTGCAAAAGGAAGTGGGAAACGTATTTATAAAGGCTTTGGAGTGTGCAGGCGTGTATAAACGCACCCCCGAGGGAAGGGCTGCTTTTGAAAAATTTATCAATGCGTTATAATCATGCTTGAAATAGCAATGCAAATACGATAAAATAAAAAGAAAACCCATGGGGAGGTATATCATGAGATTAGTAACGCGTTCAGATTTTGACGGTTTGGCATGTGGCACATTATTATTGGAAGCCGGTATTATTGATTCCTGGACCTTTGCGCATCCGAAGGACTTACAGGACGGGTTGATTCCGGTCACAGAGAATGACTGCCTTGCCAATGTTCCTTACGTGGAAGGGTGCGGGCTCTGGTTCGACCATCATTCCAGCGAACATGAACGTCAGCAGTTAGAGGGAAAATACAAAGGAGAAAGCCGCATTACTCCATCCTGTGCCAGAATCATTTATGAATATTACGGGGGCAGGGAACGTTTCGCCCATTTCGACGAAATGATGGAAGCGGTAGACAAAGTGGATTCCGGCAACCTGACCATTGACGAAGTACAGAATCCCACCGGCTGGATTTTGGTTGGTTTTCTGATGGACCCCAGAACGGGTCTTGGCAGATGGCGCAATTTCACTATTCCGAATTATAAACTGATGGAAGAATTAATGCAGGCATGCCGTACCATGTCAACGGAGGAAATCTTAAATCTTCCCGACGTGAAAGAGCGTATTGACGTGTATTTTGAACAGACCGAAAAATTTAAAGAAATGGTAAAAGCGCATACCCGTGTAGAAAAAGATGTGATTATTTCTGATTTGCGCGGAGTAGACCCCATTTATTCCGGTAACCGTTTTATGATTTACAGCATGTATCCGGAGCAGAACATTTCTGCATGGATTGTAAATGGCAAGGGCGGTAAGGGCTGTTCCGCCGCAGTCGGCTACAGCATTCTGAACCGCACCTCTACCGTCGATGTGGGAAGCCTGATGTTAAAATATGGCGGCGGCGGCCATAAAGCGGTAGGAACCTGCCAGTTCAGCGATGAGACCATGGATACGGAATTACCAAAAATGCTGGATGAACTGATTAACGGAGTAAACTAGCTCTGACCATACTATACGAAACGGAAAGTCTTCCCGGCGGACAAGCCGCCATGGGATAACTTTCCGTTTCGTTTTTTCTTGTATATCTTCTCTCTCGTCCTTTTCCCCTGAAGAACCTCCGTCAGCCCAATATCTCCCGATAGAGCCGCAGTACATTTTGATAAAAAATCTTATCTATCTCACTCTCATGAAACCCCTGCTTTACCAATTCATCCGCAAGCAGCGACAGCTTATCTGCCTCCGGCATTCCCGGATACGCCGGTATTCCGTCAAAATCACTGCCCAGCCCGAGACACTCTATGCCTCCCGTATCGGCAATATGCCTGGCATGCCTGGCAACATCCTCCAAACCGGCAAAACCGGTTCCTGTTGCCAGTCTGCCGCCTTTCCCGTTATACGGCTTTCCGTTTCCACAATCCCGCAGGAAATCCGAGCAATAATTCAACCCTGCTACTCCGCCCCGCCCGGCAAGCGTTTTTATCATCTCATCCGTTAAGTTCCTCACCCACGGGCAAACTGCCCTCGCATTAGAATGGCTTGCCACAAACGGGGCTTTTGTATTGTGCGCCACATCATAAAACCCGGCATCCGACAAGTGGGAAACATCGATAATCATCCCCAGCCGTTCCATTTCCTTTACCAGTTCAATTCCCGTATCCGTTAAGCCGTCCACGGTATTCGGTGTGTAAAAATCCTTTCCCTCACTGACATTGGGGAACCCGATTTCATTGGAAAAATTCCAGGTCAGCGTCATCATTCTTACTCCCTGCTCATAAAGATAATGCAGATTCTCTGTCTTTCCCTCGCATACTCCGCCCTCTTCCACGGTAAGCAGCGCAGAAAGCTTCTCCTCCCGCTCATTTTTCCGAATCTCCTCCGTCGTTGCCACCTCGGTTATCCAGTCCCGGTTATCCGCCATTTCCCGCTTAAAAACCGATAACAGCTCTTTCACCTGGGAAAAAGAACTTACTCCCTCTTTCCTCTCCACGAACAGCGCAAAATTTTGTACCAGATATCCGCCCTTTTTCATTCTCTGCAAATCAAGCATCAAATTATTTTCCCTTAAGGAAATACGTTCTCCTCTTTTCCCTGCCTCATGGATTTCGTATATGGTATCACAATGCATATCGATAATCTTCATTCTATCCTCTCCTATCCCGCGCCTGCTTTGCAATCTGCTCTCCTGCACTTGATGCCCTGGCATTATCTCTTTTTCACCCTTTTTACTTCCTGCAAAAATATCGCCGTTTCCACATCCTGTTCCCGGCATTTTTCCGGCATCACCTCGGATAATCTGCGGTTCGGTGTATACTGATAATTACTCTCTACAATCTGCCAGTCCCACGCCTTTTTCTGCCAGAGCTTTTGCAGGCTTTGCTTCAGTTCCCGCTGCTCATAAAGCGTCTTTATCGTTGAATTCAGCCCATAGGAATACGGCGTTTCATTTTCCAGATATACCCGTCTCGTCTCCCGGATATCTTCCTTTCGGGAGGAGGTCGCCACCAGAATATCATAATATCCTTCCTCGGCAATCCACATATGATAATCCGAATCATAGGAAGCAAAATGTTCCTTTTTCAAAGTAAAAGCTATGCGCTTACTCTCTCCCGGCATCAAGTACACCTTTTCAAAGGCCTTTAATTCCTTAACCGGTTTTGGCAAAACAGAGTACGAATCCGACACATAAATCTGGATCACCTCCGCTCCCGGCATGCTTCCGGTATTACGCACCGTCAGCTCCAAACGCAGGGCATCCGAAAAGGTAAGCTCTGTATCATTTTCATCACTATCTGCCATGCCATCCCCCCGGACAGCAACCCCCTCCACCGAAAATGAGGTATAGGAAAGCCCAAAACCAAAAGAATATGCCGGTGCAATTTTCTTTTTGTCATAATACCGGTAACCAACATATATCCCTTCTCCGTAGTTGACATGGCATCCTTCCCCCGGAAAATTTAAACATGTCGGTGTATCCGCATACCGTTTGGGAAAAGTCAACGGAAGCTTCCCGGAGGGATTTTTCTTTCCCAGCATCAAATCCGCCAGTGCATGCCCGCCTTCCATTCCCGGAAGAAAACACACAAAGACTGCGTCGGTAAACGCTTCATACTGCGAAAGCTCAACCGGACCGCAGACATTTAATATCAGCCCCAGCTTAAAGGATTTTTGCTTCTTCCAATCCCCGAGCTTCATCAGCAGCCGGTCATCCCCATCATCCAGCTTTAAATGATAGCGGTCATTTCCCTCCATTCCGTTTACCTGCACAACACAAATCACATAGTCTGCCGGCTCGTTTTCCTCCGCTATGTTTTCCCGGTTCCCTTGTCCAATTAACGTCTGCTCCAAAACGGCATCATCATTTCCAAACACCAAAACATTCTCTTCGCCCAACTCCGCTTTCAGGCTCTCTGCCAGATTGGAGGAGCGGCTTGTAGTAATTCCGGCGCTTCCGGTTCCGCATTCCATCAACTGCTCCGCCGCACTTCCTGCCACAAGCAGCCTGGAATACTTCTTACTATCTAACGGGAACATTTCCTTTTCATTCTTCAATAAGACAATTCCCTCCACTGCCGCATCATAAGCAGCTTTTGTTGTGGCAGCAAGTAACTGGTCCTTCACCAGCCGCCGTTTTCCGGAAATATCCGTTTCCAGCATCACCCTCTGCACGCCAACCGGCATGCTTTCTTTTCCTTCCAGACAATCCTTCATACAGTAAGCAATCAGCTTGAGCAGCCTCTCTACCGCCCGGTTTAATGCCTCCTCCGGCAGTTCCCCGCTCCTTACCGCCTCTACTAAGGGTGTGCCGTCAATCGGTCCCGGCATCGCCAAATCATTTCCTGCCTTTACTGCTTCTACCGGATGATATACCGCTCCCCAGTCAGAAAGCACCACACCGGAAAATCCCCAATTTCCCCGAAGCTCCTCCGTCAGCAGCCGGTCATTCTCGGTACATGGTACGCCATTTATCCGATTATAGGCACTCATTACCGTTTGTACATTACCTTCTTTTACACATGCTGCAAAACCCGGCAGATAAATCTCCTTTAATGCCCTTTCCGAAATGGTTTCATCAATCCCCACCCGGTTGGTCTCCTGGTTATTTGCGGCGAAATGCTTGACATTTGCCGCCACTCCGTATTCCTGCACACCCTTTACCAGTTCCGGTGCAAGACCCGCCACCAGGCAGGGGTCTTCGGAATACCCCTCAAACAAACGTCCGTTTAGCGGGTCGCGATGAATATTGACATTAGGGCTTCCCAGCAGAATATGCACCCCAAACAGCCGCGCATCTGCTCCCAATGCCTGCCCCACCGCATGTACCACCTCTTGGTTAAAGGTCGCTCCAAGCAGCATTCCCGGCGGAAAGCACCCCGGCGCATATTCGCCCCCGGCTCTTTCCTCCAGACGTTCCTTAATCCAGCAATATACCTTCCGCTCTTCTCCCGTGAGGTTTTCGGGATGGTAGAACTGCGCAATCACATTCGCCAGCAGTGCAGAGCCCATCATTCCGTTTTTATCGCCGGTATCCTCCTCAAGCCGGGAATAAAAATCTCCGAATAACTGTTCAAAATTTATTCCGGTTCCTCCGTCTAACAGCTGTAGTGCGGGCACAGATAACCTGTCGATTGCAGCCATGCCAAAAAACGAAGCGCCGTTTACCAGCCGTGCCTTTTCCTCCAGCGTCATTTCCTCAATTATCCGGTAGATATCCACCTCTTCAAAAACCATATGCCGTCCATCCTTTCTCTTTTATTATCAGCCAGGTGATTGCGAAACTCCCAATTTCCAAAATCCAGTTGTACAGTATAAACCATATCCTATGCGGATACTTTTAATCCGCCGGTATTTAGTGAGTTTTTCGCACTTAGTACCGGTGCGGACGAAAAGCAGCACAAACATTCCTGCATTGATTTGTCTGTATTGCGCAATGGATGATACGCTTATTGTATCGAAAAATCCACAAAAGGTCTAGCATATCCGATGCTTTATATCAAAAAAAGAAACTGCCCCAACACAGTTTCTTTTTTGCTCTTTTGCTTATTCAAATTTCCAAGTTTTTTTCTTGTAGCCGACTGATTTTTTCTTTAACAGTTTGATTGTTGCATTCTTTTGTTTTCGGTTCCCGGCAATTTTAAAAATAACATTATTTTTCCCAAGGTCAGAAAATGCTTGTCTGCCTACTTTTTTTAGCTTAGTGGTTTTTACGTTCACATTTTTTAATTTCGTACATTCCTCAAATGCATTACCTCCAATGCGAGTTACCCCCTCCATAATCTTTACCGAAGTAATTTTGTTTTGATATTTCTTCCAAGGAAGTATTTTTTACTATGACACCAAAAGAAGAGACTTCCGCACAAAAATTATTTCTTAATCTGTACATCAGTCTCTTTCTGGTTTAATGATTATGTAGTTTTACTTAAACTTCCATGCACCCTTTTCATATCCTGTAGACTTTTTCTTCAATACTTTTATTGTTGCATTTCTCTGCTTTTTGTTACCTGCTATTTTAAAGGTTACCTTTTTTATAGGATTTAAGCCTAGAAATGCATCTCTGCCGACTTTCTTAAGCTGGGTGCTCTTAATCTCCACATTTTTCACTTTCCCGCACTGCAAGAAAGCCATTGCCTTAATAGTCTTAACCCTTTTTCCAATCACAATCTTATTAAGACCTCTGCAATCCATGAATGCACAGTCTCCAATTACTGTAACCTTATCCGGAATGGTAATGGATTTTATTTTTTTGCAGCCGTTAAATGCGCCGCTCCCAATCTTTGTTACTTTTGCGGGAATGGTAACAGAGGTCAGCCCGCTGTTCATAAGCAGCCCTTCGCTAACCTCTTTTAAATTTTTAGAAAGTGTAATCTTTTTCAACCCCTTACAATCCGCAAACGCATAAACCCCTATCTTTTTCACACTGTCGGGAACCGCCATATTATTCAGCTTACCGCAGGATTGAAACGCTGAAAAACCGATATCCGTTAATTTGTCCGGAAGCTCAATGCTCTTAAGATTTACACACTGATAAAATGCATAATTTCCGATGCTGGTTACACTTTCCGGTATACTTATCGACTGTAATTTTGCACAGTCGTTAAATGCACTGTTTCCGATACTGGTTACACCCTCTTCAAGCTGTACCTCGGTAATGCTTTTCTGATATTGCGCCCATGGAACGCTTTCAGTCCATTCTGCATCCGTCATCTCGCCGGTTCCGCTAATCACCAGCTTATACGCTGCACTTCCATTAGAATAGAGCGACCAATTTACCTGCTCTCCACATTCTCCGCTCTCCACCGCTTTTTCCTCTGCCGCCAGTACGTTCCCCGGTATTGCCAGCGTAAACAGCAGCATCATGGCAAACATTATACCAAGTCCATAATTCCATTTCTTATTTCTTTTCATCCTTTTTTCCTCCTAACCATTTAATTTGTTCTCTATCTCCAATCCCTCCTTCACGTATTATTAAACAGCAGCCAATGTCTATCGTCAAGACAGGATTTTCGCACGTTTGCCGCTGTTTTGTAGGATTTTCCGCACGTTTTTTGCATAGCTCTCTTCGCAAAAAAATTAAAGCCCCTGCAACCGGGCATATACCAGCCCGTTCAGAAGCTTTAATTCATAAATTTACTACTTCATTATTTAATCGTCTTAATCCAGCCCTCCGGCGCCTCAATACGTCCCATCTGAATACCGGTCAAGGTATCATACAGCTTTTTGATTACCGGACCCATGTCGTCCATGCCGCTTGAGAAGCAGATTTCCTCGCCATGGTCGACAATCTTGCCAACCGGTGAGATTACCGCAGCCGTCCCGCAGAGTCCGCACTCTGCAAAATCCTTAACCTCCTCGAAAGGAACCTCCCGATGCTCCACTGTCATTCCCAGATATTTCTCCGCTACCACCATCAGAGAACGGCGGGTAATAGAAGGTAAAATACTGTCTGACTTCGGCGTAACCATTTTGCCATCCTTTGTGATAAAGATAAAGTTTGCACCGCCGGTTTCCTCTACCTTGGTACGGGTTGCCGCATCCAGATACATATTCTCGGAATATCCCTGATTATGGGCATCCACAATGGCATGCAGGCTCATGGCATAATTGAGCCCGGCTTTGATATGTCCCGTTCCATGAGGCGCTGCACGGTCAAAATCCGACACCCGGATAGTTATCGGCTTTGCACCGCCCTTAAAATACGGTCCAACCGGTGTAACAAAAATACGGAACTGATACTCATCCGCCGGCTTAACACCGATTACCGGGTTACTGCCGAACATATAAGGCCGGATATATAATGTTGCCCCTGAGCCATAAGGCGGAACATAATCCATATTCGCCTCTACCGTCTTTACTACCGCTTCCACAAATTTATCCTCCGGAAATACCGGCATCTCCAATCGTTTACAGGTATCTGCCATTCTCTTAGCATTCAAATCCGGACGGAAGCAGACAACATGTCCATCCTCAGTGGTATATGCTTTCAATCCTTCAAAACAGGTCTGTGCGTACTGCAAAACACCGGCGCATTCACTGATAGTCACCATTGCATCCTCAGACATAACACCCGCATCCCATGCTCCATCCTTATAATTTGACACAAAGCGTTTTTCTGTCTCCATGTAGTTAAAGCCTATGTTTGCCCAATCGATGTTCTTACTCATCCAAAAAACTTCCTTTCTAAACATACTTTTCCTCATGTATCACATGAAATCAGTTTACCACTCACACATTAAATGTGCAAGCATAAATCCGACATTCCTTCTAATCGGCTATGACAGCGTTTTAATCCGCTTTAGCGCTTCCAATGTATTCTCATAAGTACCAAATGCCGTCAGCCGGAAATAGCCTTCCCCGCTGGGTCCAAATCCCGAACCGGGTGTTCCCACCACATTTGCACGGGTAAGCAGATAGTCAAAAAACTCCCACGAAGTCATCCCGTCCGGGGTAGCCAGCCAGATATAGGGTGCATTTACTCCTCCGGAAACCCTATAGCCCGCTTCTGCCAGCCCTTCCTTGATTATCCCTGCATTACGCATATAATAAGCAATCTGTTCCGCCGTTTCCTTTTTCCCCTGCTCACTGTAAACCGCCTCTCCGGCACGTTGGATAATATACGGCGCACCGTTAAACTTTGTCCCATGCCGTCTTGCCCACAGCACATTTAACGACGTCCCGTCCGCCGCTTTAAGCTCCTTCGGTACAACCGCATAACCGAGACGGGTTCCGGTAAAGCCCGCATTTTTTGAAAAACTCTTCAACTCAATCGCACAGGTTTTTGCTCCCTCACATTCGTAAATTGTATGGGGAACATCCTCCTCACTGATATAAGCCTCATATGCCGCATCATATATAATCACGGCGCCTTTCCTGTTGGCATAATCTACCCACTTCTGAAGCTGTTCTTTCTTAATCGTCGAACCGGTGGGATTATTGGGAAAGCACAAATAAATAATGTCCGGCGTTTCCTCCGGCAGCTCCGGTGCGAAACCGTTTTCCGCTTTACAGGGCATGTAAATCACATCACTCCAAAGCTCGGTTTCCTTATTATAAATGCCGGTTCTTCCCGCCATGGCATTGGTATCCACATATACCGGATAAACCGGGTCGCAAACCGCAATTTTATTGTCCACCGCAAAAATTTCCTGTATGTTGCCGGAATCACATTTTGCACCGTCGCTGACAAAAATCTCATCAATAGCAATATCTGCGCCTCTCGCCGCATAATCATTCTTCGCAATGGCGCTCCGTAAAAATTCATAGCCCAAATCCGGCGCATAGCCATGAAAGGTCTCTTTTACCGCCATCTCGTCCACCGCCGCATGCAGGCTGCTGATAATTGCCGGTGCCAGCGGCTGCGTCACATCACCGATTCCCAACGAAATAATTTCCTTTTCCGGATTTGCCTCCCGGTATGCGCTTACCTTTTTCCCGATAGTGGAAAACAAATAGCTTCCCGGCAGCTTCAAATAATTTTCATTTACCTTAAACATAATTTCCTCCTTTATCTGTCCAAATCAACAATTTCACCGTCAAATACCACCTTGGCAGGTCCCGTCATATAAACCAGATTTTTCTCTCTGTCCCAGCGTACCAGTAAATCTCCCCCGAGAAGATGAAGGGTAATCTCTTCCTCTGTCAGCCCGTTCAGCACGCCTGCCACTGCCGATGCGCAGGCTCCTGTCCCGCAGGCAAGCGTCTCTCCGCTCCCCCGCTCCCAGACACGCATATTCACTGTTTTTCTGTCCAGAACCTGAATAAATTCTGCATTAATCCGATTGGGGAAAAGTGCATGCCGCTCAAAAACCGGTCCCACCTCTTCTAACGGAAATTTCTCCGTATCCTCCACAAATACGACGCAATGGGGATTCCCCATGGATACGCAGGTCATTTTATATTCTCTGCCCCCTGCGGTAATCGGTTCGTTTACCAAACTGTCTTTTTCCGATTTCACCGGAATTTTAGAAGGGTTTAGCTCCGGAGAACCCATATTTACCGTTACCATGCTGACTTTTCCATTTTTCAGCTGTAAATCCAGATATTTGATTCCCGCCAGCGTTTCCACTGAAATATTGGTCTTGTCCGTCAGTCCATAGTCATAAACATATTTGGCAACACACCGGATACCGTTTCCACACATTTCCGACTGTGAACCGTCTGCATTATACATGTCCATGAAAAAGTCCGCCGTCGTTGACGGTTTAATTAAAATCAATCCGTCCGAGCCGATACCGTAATGCCTGTCGCTTACCCGCTTAGCCAGCTCCACCGGGTCCTTTACTTCTTCCTTAAAACAATTCACATAGACATAATCATTTCCGATTCCCTGCATCTTTGTAAATTTCATCCTGTCCCTCCTTTTCCGTCCCTCTCAAATTGATTACTTTTCCAATTTTCTGCTAGAAAATATCCAAAATCATATGTGCGGTCTCTACCAGATTTGTCCCGTTATCCATACTTTTCTTTTGCAGATACCGATGCGCTTCCTCTTCCGTCAGCTTCTTTTTTTCCATCAATACCGTTTTCGCACGGGAAATAAGCTGCTTCTCCTCCGCTGTCCGGACTTTAGGCTTTGTCCTTTCCCGCTTCATCCGTTCATGCTGCCTGTCATACATCAAACGAACATTTTCAATCAAATCTGCCGCCCTCACCGGCATGGAAAGACAGACCACACCGCTTATCCCGCACTCGGAATAATATTGTTTCGACACAACCAGCAGCATATCAAATGTATCCGGCAGATATTCCCGCAATTCACTATACATCATATCCACAAATTTATAACCGCTGACTACAATACCATAATCTAAATCGTCAGCCAGATTAATGACCTGCGCTGCCGTCGTACATGCCGCCATAACCTCTATACCGCTTCGGACTAACAGATTCTTAATGCTTCTGGCCTCCTCCAGCTTTGGAAACACTACAATCACACTAATCACGTTCTTCCTCCTTGTTTTAACTGAACGTCATTTTACTCCAAACGCCTTTAGATTTTATATAAATACTCGTCAATTTCCCACGCCGTTATCTGTTCCCGGAAACGATTCCACTCGTCCCGCTTTGCCGCCAGATACTTCGCATGTACATGCTCGCCCAGAATACCCTTCATAAATTCGTCGTCTTCAAAATAATGACATGCTTTGCTCAAATTAGAGGGAATTGCCTCAATTCCCTGCTTCTCCAGTTCCTTTTTGGACATATTATAAATATTTCCGTCAACACTCTCCGAAATCTTCAGTTCCCGTTTGATACCGTCAAGACCCGCTGCCAGACAGGTAGCAAACAGCAGATACGGATTTGCCGCAGGGTCCGGCGAACGGAGCTCTATCCGCATATTGGTTCCTCTTGTTGACGGAATACGGATTAACGGACTCCGGTTACCCTCAGACCATGTAATATAAATTGGCGCTTCAAAGCCCGGAAGCAGCCGCTTATAGGAATTTACAATAGGATTGGAAATCAACGTCATTCCTTTCATATGCTCCATAATCCCGGCGATAAACTGGTAGGCTTCCCTGCTCACTCCGTTTGGCGCAGAATGGTCGTTAAAAATATTCACGCCTCCTTTGGACAACGACATATTGATGTGAAGCCCGGAGCCGCAGACCCCGTATACCGGCTTTGGCATAAAGCTGGCAAAAAGCCCGTGCCTTTTCGCAATAGTTTTTACCACCAGCTTAAAGGTCATCATATTATCGGCCGCCTTTAACGCATTCGTATACTTAAAGTCAATCTCATGCTGGGCGGGGGCAACCTCATGATGGGACGCCTCAATTTCAAACCCCATCTGCTCCAGATTTAAAATGATATCCCTTCTCGCATTTTCGCCCAAATCAAGGGGGGAAATATCAAAATATCCTGCCTTTTCATGACTGATTGTCGTAGGTCTTCCCTCATCATCCGTATGGAACAGGAAAAATTCGCATTCCGGCCCTACATCAAAGCTGTAGCCCATGTCGGCGGCTTCCTTTAATACCTTTTTCAAAATAAATCTCGGGTCACCCTCAAAGGGCGTTCCGTTTGGTCTGTATACATCACAAATCATTCTCGCCACTTTTCCGTGCTGTGGTCTCCATGGAAATACCTCGAAGGTATTCAAATCCGGATATAAATACATGTCAGATTCATCAATTCTCACAAAGCCCTCTATGGACGAGCCGTCAAACATGCATTTATTGTCCAAGGCTTTTTCAATCTGGCTTGCCGTAATCGCTACATTCTTAAGTGTCCCAAACATATCGGTGAACT
Source organism: Bacteroidales bacterium (assembly GCA_023664535.1). Taxonomy (GTDB): domain Bacteria; phylum Bacillota; class Clostridia; order Lachnospirales; family Lachnospiraceae; genus CAG-590. The sequence goes on along the minus strand of JAMPFJ010000034.1, from coordinate 4,329 downwards.
GAAGACGGATAAATTCAATATCCTCTTCCTCCACAAATCGCATAATATCCTGTTTTGTATATTTACTCATTGCCCTCTCTCCTTTACCAAAAAGATAATACCGTCAGAATCCCTTCCCGGTTGGTGATAACATTCTGTATATATTCATCATAATTTACATTGACTTCATGTTATCTCACTTACTATATTTTGTCAATGCGTTTCCGCATGCCGGCGTGCAAAACAGAATCCGTCCCTCCGGAAAAACAGAATATGCAAAATCAAACGCATCCCCGTTTCTGCCAAAAATAACGCTAATTTTATCAATAGCAATATTGACATTTATAACAAAAATAGTATAATCGACTTTATAAATATCGAAACAGATACTAGCTGTTATATACAATGCAATACTTGAAGTTACGCCATATTTTAAAAATTTATATTCCAATCTGTGAACCTCTATCGACATTCTCTGACATCTGTTATTCAACATGTGATTCACCCTTTGAAATACAAATTTTCCAGCACGCTGCAAGAAACAAAGCAATAACAGAACTACTATTTCACTTAAGCTACGTATCAGAAAAACGGTTGCTATGCAACAGATAGGAGAAATTTTAGTAATGAACAAAAAAGAAAATATTGAAAAGAAGCTGACTGCCTCTATTTTCAGAGTATCAACCATGACTGCTTTGGCTGCGATTTTAGGAGTAATTGCCCTTATCGTCATATCCAGCCGCTATTCCAACGCGTTACATAATTTCGGCTTTGCACAGGGTGATATCGGAAAAGCAATGTTTGAATTTGCCGATATTCGTTCATCCCTCCGGGCTGCAATCGGCTATGATAGTCAGGATGCCATTGATACTGTAGTAAAACAGCATGACGAAAAAAAGGGTCTGTTTGAAGAATATTTTGCAGAAATCGAAAACACCATTGTTTCGGAAGAAGGCAGGGTAACCTATGATGCGATTAAATCAGAGCTGGATGCTTATTGGGAATTAGATGCCCAAATAATGGAGTTAGGTGCGACAACGGACCGTGCGCTCTGCATCCAGGCACAGGATTTGGCTCTGACTGAATTAACCAGCGCTTATAACAGCATTTACACTAAATTGGAAGAGTTATTAAATGTTAAGGTTAATGAAGGAAACCGCCTCGCCAGAACGCTGACGATTGCCGACTGGATTCTTGTCATTGCAATCCTTGCCATAATCGCCATGTCCATGGTTGCCTCTACTAAGATTGGCAGGAGAATTGCAAGAAAAATTTCTGTTCCTCTGGAAAAGCTGGGCGAACGTCTCAAAACATTTGCCGCCGGCGACCTTGCTTCCCCGTTTCCCATGGTTGAGACAGGGGATGAGGTTGAGCATATGGAAAATGATGCCAGAGAAATGGCTGAGAATCTCGACACCATCATCTATGATATTGGCGAGGTTCTGGGTGAAATGGCAAGCGGAAATTATACCGTCAGGTCAAAGGTTTCCGAACGATATACCGGAGACTTCCAGAAATTGTATGAATCCATGCGCGGATTAAGAGACCAGATGACAGAGACCCTGTTATCCATCGGCGACGCCTCCAATCAGGTATCCGCCGGTTCCGACGAGCTGGCGATTGCGGCACAATGTCTTGCTGAAGGAGCAACTGACCAGGCACATGCCGTAGCCGATTTACATACAACAATTTCGGATATTACGGCAAAGATGGAAAAGGGCGCCCAGAGTGCAGATGAATCTTATGCCAAATCACAGGAATATGCAGATAAAGCAGATAAAAGCCGCCAGGAAATGGATACCATGATGGCTGCCATGGAGCGAATCAATGATGCCTCTACCAAAATCGGGGATATTATTTCCGAGATTGAATCCATTGCCGCACAAACTAACCTTCTGTCACTGAATGCCTCCATAGAGGCCGCCCGTGCCGGAGAATCCGGACGTGGTTTTGCAGTTGTTGCAGACCAGATTCGGGACCTTGCCGACCAGAGTGCAAAGGCGGCGGTAGATACCAGAGAATTAATTGAGGCTTCTATCCGGGAGGTTTCTAAAGGAAACAGCGTGGCTGACCATGCATCAAGCGCTATTGAATCCGTAGTAGACGGAATCAAACAGATTGCAGATTTTTCCAGAAATCTGAAAATGATGATGCAGGAGCAGGCAGAGGCAATGCGGCAGGCGGAGATGGGCGTAAACCAGATTTCCGGCGTTGTCGAGAGTAACGCCGCAACTGCAGAAGAAGCATCGGCAACCAGCCAGGAGTTATCTGCACAGGCTGCAATGTTAGACCAGCTTGTCGGACAGTTTGAATTGACAAGATAATCAGAACTATCAATACAGAAAAAACCTCTCCCACATAGCAGGGAGGGGATTTTTACTGTACCACAAAAGAGGCGGCTGCATGATAACACCTTTCATGTAACCGCCTCTTCCATTACCGTTTGCACTTTATCAAAATACAATATCCGGAACCGTTTCTCTTTTTCAACGCACAGTAGCGTATACCCGCTTATGCTCCATTGACAGCATACATACATGCAAAATCGCCATCGCTACTTTTGAACAGATTCCCACGATATATTTACAATCTTCCTCCACAGAATGAATCCCCCGGCGAATATAATGCCTATGCTCTTCTTTCAAAAATGCACAAATGTCGCCTACGCTCTGAAAACGATTCAAATCCTCAAGGTTCAGATTTGCCTTCCATCTCGGCAGCTCCTTTTCGCTGATTTTCTTAATATATGAACGCAGCTTATGCTTTAACTCACCCTCATACACGCAATGCTGCTTCATATTTCCGGGATACTCCTTGTTATGGGGATAAGTAAAATAATCTGCAATATAGTGAACAACCTCTCCCAGCCTGGTAAAATAGGCGGTCGATAAATCCTCAATATCATTATATCCCTGTGTCAGCTTCTTAATCCCATTCTCCACCAAATCAAAGGTTCCTGTAATTTCGTGCCGCTTTGTCAAAAATGACGGCTTACAGTCCGGTAAAATGCTTCCCACGTAAAACGCTTTGCGATGCTTGTCAAAATTTGGGCTATCCGAAATATTAACAATATGCTTCGCCAATGAAATATGCGATTTTTTCCGCATTGCAACCTCCTTTACAATACAAATCCTTCTTCCCACCATAGAATATTATAATCCTATTTTCCGCAAATAACAATGTGAATATAGCCAAATTTCTTTGGTAATTTTTTGAAAAGAAGACACAATGCGACACATATTTCCTACTCTGCCAGTTCCAGCATTTTTTGCAGCGGAATCAGTGCTTTTTCCATAATGTCCGGCGGTAATGTTACTTCTGGCTCCATAACCTCCAAAGCGCTCTCTACCTTATCCAGGGTAACCAGCTTCATATTCGGGCAAAACTGTCTATGACCCACCGAATAAAATTTCTTATCCGGATTTTTCTGCATCAGTTCAAAAAACACTCCCATTTCCGTGCAGATGATAAATTTATCACAACCGCTCTTTGTTGCAAAGTCAATGATTTCCGAGGTACTTCCCACGAAATCGGATAACTCTATCACATCCGTCGTACATTCCGGATGCGTCAATACCAGCGCCTCCGGATGAAGCTTCCTGGCTGCCAATACATTTTCTGCCTCAATACTTTTGTGAACATGGCAGAACCCGTCATGAAAAATAAAATTTTTCTCCGGAACTTTTTTTGCAACATATCTTCCCAAATTATTATCCGGAACAAAGAAAATATTTTTCGCTTTTATCCGGCTGACCACTTTTACCGCATTAGAGGAGGTAACACAGACATCCGACACGGATTTTATTTCTGCCGTAGAGTTCACATAACAGACAACGGCAGTATCCTCATATTCTGCCCGAACCTCCGCAATCCGTTCCGGTGTTACCATATGCGCCATCGGGCAATCCGCCTGCGCGTCTGCCATAACCACTCTCTTGTCCGGATTTAGTATTTTCGCGCTCTCCCCCATAAAGGAGACCCCGCAGAATAAAATGCATTTTTCTTTCACCTGTCTGGCAGTCTTCGCCAGATAATAGGAATCCCCCACATAATCTGCAATCTGCTGCACTTCACCGTCCACATAGTAGTGGGCGAGAATGACAACATCCTTATCCTTCTTTAACTGCTTAATCCTCCGTACCCTGTTCTCATCCATAAATCTGTTCTCCCTGCCTTTTTATCTTTGCTAAACATTGCCATTATACAACAGGAAGAAAAGCCCGGTCAAGTATGCGGAAAAAAGCCCAAATATTATTTACCTGTACTCTGCCTCTGCCATAACCTTTTCAGTAAACTCTTCTATATTGTCAGCTCGTGCCGCCAGTTTATGCCATTTCGCAAGAACGTTCA
>JAMPFJ010000033.1 GCA_023664535.1 Bacteroidales bacterium | reverse complement strand
ACGGCTCCAAAGCGCCTTGCTTATGATATTGTCTATATTGCACAACTAGATTTCGGAAATTGGGAGTTTCGCAAACGCCTGGTAGTGAAATCTTCAACTAAATGCCTGCTGTGATATTTTATCATTATGTATGATTATATACTATGCAACCTGTTTTTGCGACCCTTTTTTTCACAAAATTGACAGCAAAAAAGGATGATGTATCAAACTTTTTCCGACACACCATCCTTTTCCCTCTTTTATTTGTTCCCCAGCAGAGTTACCATCACCGCTTTCTCTGCATGGCGGCGGTTTTCCGCCTGGTCCAGAATAAGGTCAAGATTCTCGTCCACAACCTCCTGGCTAATCTCAAATCCCACATGCATCGGCATATCGTGCATAACCTTTGCCTTACCTCCGGAAACAAATTCCTTATTAATCTGGTAGGGCATCATCTTTGCAAGAGTCTCCTCTTTCTGTTTCTGGTAAGCCGGATTATTAAAGAACTCCATATCCACCCAGGTGTCCGTATAAAGCACATCCATTTCTGAAGCATATTTCTTTGCCTCCTCCATGGACATTGCTGAATCCAATTCCACGTAGTATCCCGTTTCCTTCGCTCTTTCGTAAAAGTCCGCATCCACGGCAGTCTCATTAACCAGCGGAGTGAGTCCGTAAATTGTTCCCTCACCCATCTTTGCAAAAAATTCTACCAGTGAATTAAATACGTTATTCTTTGCACCGATATACAAAAGCTTTACCTTAAGACTTCCGAAATGTTCCTTCAGGGTAAGGGCGTCTGCCAAAATCTGGCACGGATGGTAAGTAGAATCACATCCATTGATAAACGGCACCGTTACATTCCGGTTAAACAGCTCCACTGTCTCGTTTTGAATCAGACGCGCCATGATGATATCCACATTACGGCAGACATATTTGATTTCCGAAACCGGTTCTCCCAAAACAAAATTGGAATCGTCCCATAACTGATTATAATAGGTTCCCCCAAGCTCCGTAATACCGGTGGTAAAAGACAGGAATGTTCTCGTGGAGGTCTTTTGAAACAATGTATAAAGCTTCTTTCCCTTTAATGTATCCGCATACTTTTCCGGAGAACTTTTCATATCACATGCCAAATCCAGAATGGCATTTAATTCTTCTTTGCTGAAATTGCTAAAATTAATCATGTTCTTCATCTTTCGAAATCCCTCTTTCTACCTCGTTTTCATCCTTACGAATTATATAATAACACATGTTACTATTTTGCTTTGGGAAATGCAAGTAAAATATTTTATAATAATTACTCTTCGGAGGCTTCTGACACCTCCTCCGTTTCCGGTTCCTCTCCGGACTTTTCCGGTACCGGCTGATTCTGTTTTCTTTTCAGACGCTTCTGCTTACGCCTGTCCACCGGTCTCATATTGGCGGCGGCGGCCTCCAATCTTGCCTGCTGGATTTCCCTAAGCGTCCGGTCAAGCTTCTGATACCGTTCTTCCGCTCTCGCCTCCTGCTCCTTGGTCATTCCCTGAAATTGGGTTACCACTGCCCCGGCGGCGTATTCTCCGGCTGTCCTGCCTATCAAATCGTTATTCTCCTGGATGGCGCTTGACAAAATCCTGTTCATCAGCTGCTGAAACTGTTCCATCTTTTCCTCGTTAGACAACAGCTTCTGTTTTACCGGCACCAATTCCGCCTGTGCCGTATTTTTGCCATTTCCACTTTCCGCCTGCTTGTCTGCATTTACCCCTGTATGTTCCGACTCCCCTGTGCCTGCTGCATTTTCTCTGGCAATCTGCTCCCGCCGCATTTCCAGATAATTACGGATTGCTTTCAGTTGGAGACCTTTATCCTTCAAATCCCGCACCTTTGAAAGTACTTCAATATCTTTACCGGTATAGTATCTATGTCCCATCTCATTGCGATGGATGTCCATCCTGAGCTCCTCTTCCCAGTAACGCAGCACATGTGCTTCCACCCCCACCTTTGCCGCTGCTTCCTTAATCAGGTATCGTTCTTCTTTCATGCCTTGTCCTCCCTAAATGTTCTTCCTTGAAAGCTACATTTATTGTACACAAGAAGAACCGTTAAGGGATAGTGGGTATCGTATTCAAAATTCTGCGTTATTCTATCAGAAGTCGACACCCGGTTACGGAGAAGGCGTCCCCGGGCTTTCCGTCTGTTCTTCGTCCTGCCGGGCGTCCGGCTGTTTTGTTGTCACCGGCTCCTGCTCGTCCGGTTCATCCTCTTTCGGTGCATATTTTACAAATTTACAGCGCCCTCTTTTATCCGCTTTATAAATCTTTCCCTGATAAAGAATTTCTTCGCTGGACACCATACACCCTTTCTCATCAAAGTAATAGCGGTAATTCCCTATCTTAAGCAGCTGCGCCTGCGCACGGATACCCGATTTTCGCATATAATATTTTTTTCCGGCCTTGGTAATCCATTTTTTTCGTTGGATAATTCCCATGCGGTTACAATAATAATAATTTCCGTTACACTTCTTAAAGCCTTTTGACCGTTTTCCTTTGGCATTAAAATAATATGTGCTTTTTCCAATCTTGACAAGCTCATTTCTGGCGATACTGCCGTCCTCCGTCGCATAAACCTCTATTCCATCGTGCCAGAGCCACCGGGAAGTCAGCACACATCCGTTGCTGTCCACATAATAGGTATCTTCCTTTACCTCAATCCATTTTTCCCTTTGCAGAACACCTTTTTTGTTGAAATAGTATTTATTGCCGTCAATTTTGCGCAATCCGGTTAACCGATAACCGTTTTTGTTTACATAATATGTCTTTTTCTTGACGGTAATCCATTGCTTTGTTAACAGTCCGTCTTCCTTGTAATACTGATAGTGTTTTCCGTCCTCCGCTTTCTTCCAGCCCGTATAGGGAGCCGGTGCCTCCGTGGTGGCCGGCTCCTCCGTCGCCTGTCCTGCACCAAGCACCTTGGTATAATTGTTTGCACGCTCATAATTCAATACGGTAACCGTTGACAAGTCCACTACTCCCGTCCAGGAAATCTGACAGGGACCGGTATAATTTGCCTCTCCTACCGTTAACTGCTTACCGTTTTTTGCGATTACAAATACGGAATGCCCCGATGTACTGTCATTCTGGTACCGGACAATATCTCCAACCTTTATCTTTGCCAGTGTTGCTGAATCCGGCTTGGCATAAACATACCATGTTGTATCGCCAAATATCTCATAGCCCAATTTATTGGCGAAGCCCATACACTGGGTCGCCAGTACATGCCCGCCGCCGGCAAAATGATTGCAGGTACATCCGCCCGTCCCATAGACATGGCTTACTCCGGCGCTTCTATGCTCCGTACAGGGACTATCCGTATAACCGTCCGGATTGTCTTTCTCTTTCCCCACATGATTCCAATACCTGCCATCGGGAAATTTCTTCTTCAGTGCAGTAATCTTCGCATTAAAGTTGATTGTTGCTGCCTGCCCGGTTACCGGAACCGTAATCCACAAAAGCCCTGCCAGCATGGCTCCCAGCTTCACTTTCTTCCATACGCTATTCTTTCTCTTTCGTTTCGTAATCATCAGCACCTTTCATCCTGTTACAACAGCTTCTTCAAATATTGCCCTGTATAACTCTTCTTACATTGTACTACTTTTTCAGGGGTTCCTGCAACAACAATCGTACCTCCTTTGTCCCCCCCCTCAGGTCCAATATCAAGGATATAATCCGCCGTCTTAATGACTTCAAGGTTATGCTCAATAACCACCACCGTATTTCCACCCTCAGAAAGACGCTGTAAAATCTCCACCAGCTTATGCACATCGGCAAAATGAAGCCCCGTTGTAGGCTCGTCCAGAATATAAATGGTTTTCCCCGTACTTCTTCGGGAAAGCTCCGTTGCCAGCTTTACCCGCTGTGCCTCGCCTCCGCTTAAGGTAGTGGAGGGCTGCCCCAAACGGATATACCCGAGACCGACATCCTTTAACGTCTCTATCTTGCGCAGTATAGACGGAACATTCTGGAAAAACTCACACGCCTCATCCACTGTCATATCCAGCACATCAAATATACTTTTTCCCTTATATGTCACCTCCAGCGTCTCCCGGTTATACCGCTTGCCGCCGCATACCTCACAGGGTACATATACGTCCGGCAGGAAATGCATCTCAATCTTGATGATTCCGTCTCCCTTGCAGGCTTCACAGCGTCCGCCGGAAATGTTAAAGGAAAATCTTCCCTTCTTGTATCCCTTTGCCTTTGCCTCCTTGGTTCCGGCAAACAAATCCCTAATCATATCAAAAACACCGGTATAGGTTGCCGGATTAGAGCGCGGGGTTCTTCCGATTGGCGACTGGTCAATGTTAATTACCTTATCTAACTGCTCCACCCCTTCAATGCCGTCATGGTCTCCCGCTTTCATCCTTGCCCGGTTCAGTTCTTTTGCCAGATGCTTATATAAAATCTCATTGACAAGAGAACTCTTTCCCGAACCGGATACCCCGGTAACACAGGTTATCACGCCCAGCGGAAATGCGGCGTCAATATTTTTCAGATTATTCTGTCTTGCGCCTCTTACCGTAAGCCATCCCGTCGGCTCTTTCCGTTTTTCCGGCACCGGAATTTTAATTCTGCCTGACAAATAAGCCCCCGTAATGGATTTTTTATTTTTCATAATCTGCGCCGCAGTACCCTGTGCAATCACCTCTCCGCCATGCTCCCCGGCTCCGGGACCGATATCCACAATATAATCCGCCGCAAGCATGGTTTCCTCATCATGCTCCACCACAATTAGGGTATTTCCCAAATCCCGCAAATGCTTAAGCGTTCCAATCAGTTTATCATTATCTCTCTGGTGAAGCCCTATACTTGGCTCGTCCAGAATATAAGCAACGCCCACCAGACCCGAACCAATCTGGGTCGCCAGACGGATTCTCTGCGCCTCGCCGCCGGACAGCGTTCCCGTCGGTCTGTACAGCGCAAGATAATTCAGCCCCACATCCATAAGAAAATTCAGCCTTGCCTTGATTTCTTTCAGAATCCCACCGCCGATAAACTGCTGCCGGTCGGTAAGCTCCATATTTTCCAAAAAGTCCACAAGCTTATCGATGGACATTTTGGTAATCTCATAAATATTCTTTTCCGCAACAGTAACGGCAAGAGATTCCGGTTTCAAACGCTGCCCGTCGCAGACATCGCAGGGGGTTATCGTCATGAAGCTTTCATATTCCTCCTTCATGGACTCGGAGCCGGCTTCACGATACCGCCTCTGCACATTACGGATTAACCCCTCAAATGCCACATCATAGATGCCCTCTCCCCGCTGTCCTTTATAATGTACCTTAACCTCGTGTCCGTTTGTCCCGTAAAGGATAATATTTCTCGCTTTTTCCGACATTTGATTAAAGGGTGTAGTTAAATCAAACTGATATTCTTCTGCCAACGCATCCAAAATTGCCCGGGTATAGGATTTTTTATCCGTACAGGACTGCCACCCAATCACCACAATGGCGCCGTCGGCAATGGATATGCTCTGGTCCGGTATCATCAAATCCACATCAAATTCCATCTTATAGCCAAGCCCGAAGCAGGTCGGGCAGGCGCCAAAGGGATTATTGAAAGAAAAGCTTCTGGGCTCGATTTCATCAATGCTGATATTACAGTCCGGACAGGAAAAACTGGAGCTCATATTGATGGGCTTTCCGCCAATCACATCCACCACCATAATCCCCTCCGCCAGCTTCATCACTGCCTCAATCGAATCATTCAGACGGCGTTCAATCCCTTTCTTTACCACAAGCCGGTCTACTACAATGGAAATGTCATGCTTTTTATTTTTATCCAGAACAATCTCCTCCGACAAATCATACAGGGAGCCGTCCACCAGCACCCGGACATAGCCGCTTCTTTTTGCCCCGGCAAGCACCTTTTCATGCCGTCCCTTTCTCCCCCGGACAACAGGCGCCAAAAGCTGAAATTTTGTTCCCTCCGGCAGCTCCATAATGGCATCCACCATCTGGTCGACGGTCTGCCTTTTTATCTCCTTCCCGCATTTCGGGCAATGGGGAATACCGATTCTCGCATATAACAGGCGGAAGTAATCGTAGATTTCCGTCACCGTACCCACGGTGGAACGGGGATTACGGTTAGTGGACTTCTGGTCAATGGAAATTGCCGGAGAAAGCCCCTCTATCTTCTCAACATCCGGCTTCTCTGCCTGTCCTAAAAACTGCCTCGCATAAGATGAAAGAGATTCCATGTATCTCCGCTGACCCTCTGCATATATGGTATCAAATGCGAGCGAGGATTTTCCTGAACCGGAAAGACCGGTAAGAACAACCAATTCATCCCGGGGAATCTTAATATCAATATTTTTCAGGTTATGCTCTTTTGCACCTTTGATGGTAATATACTGTTTCATTGGTTCGTCCTTTCTACATATATTAAAATATTATTCTATGGCTAAATTGCTTCGTTTCGCTGCTTCCTCAATCCGCTTTGGCTGAATAAGCGGATACGTTCAGTCCGAACTTGAGTTCGTACATATGATTATACCAAACCACGCAAAAAAAGTACAGAACAAATATTCGGTTTTGTCTCTGTACTTTTTATCCATATTCACTTCTATCCCATTATCCGTGACGGGGATTCTGTTTCACCATCTGGGCACAATAGGCAAGCTCCGTAAGCAGTTTAATCTTCTCCTCGCTGGATGCCTGGCTTTGCGCCTTTGCAATCGTTTTTCCTTTTTCCGTTGTAACGTATTTCGGCGGCACCTTATTCAGAGTCATGGTCAGCAAATCCCGCCGGCAGACCGGACAGGAACAAACTCCTAACGTGTCAATGGATTCATCTATCCCTTCCCAGATTAAATCCTCCATTACATTGTGTACTCTCCTGTTTCTGCCGATATACACCATATTATCAGCTCTTTTTTTCAGTACATTCGGACTTAGCGGCTTAAATATAACATCATCCACTCCCGCCTCAAATGCCTCTGCAATACCCTCTGCCTGTTCAGGAGATGCCAAAGCCAAAACCGGAACGCTTTTATGTACAGAATCATCGCCTATCTTTTGCAGCAGTTCAAATGCGTCCATGCCCCGTATCTGCAAATCAATCACCATTAAATCCATCCACCCGATATTTTCCAGCTCATGGGAAAGCATTTTCCCCTCATTCTGTATCGGTATACATTCATAATCCTCCTTCAATAAATCCGTTACCGTTTTTCGGACGGAGCTATCTTCCGTCACCAAAAGCATCCTTATTTTTCTCATCTTCCGTTCCCCCATAAATTATCATACCTTGTTTTATTATTTATCTTTTAAATTATAATAATACATTTCCGCCCTGCTGTCAAAAATAACCGGAAAATTATTCCTCTTTCATCAGTCATCCGGCGATACAATCATGATTCCCCATCGTCCATACTCTTCTAAAATCATATCTGCACCAATATTATCGGTATAAAAACAGCTATATCCATCTTTTGTGTCAATACGAATAATTATCTTTTCTACTTTTCCCCTCGGATAGCTCTCTTTCAACTCCATGATGTGTTTTCTTTTTTCCACCTTGAGGATATCTTCGTTCAGAATAACAAAACAATTTTTTGTCGAAAAATAAACGGTATACTTCACACCAATACTAACAATTCCATGCATAACCCCAATCACTGCACCCTGCATAAAATCTGCATTGATTTCAGCCTCATCATAACCAAGCTCACTAATCAACTGCTGTAAACGTCTGACAGAAACTTTTCGCAATGTACTTATCAGACTTCCGCCTAAAGCGATTGTAACGGCAAGCCAGAAAAGATAAAGAAAAATAACCGGTATTCCGTCATACTGCTTCCATGCCGCAAAACATAAAAACAGAGAAACCACATAGAGGACACCATACACCATAACCTCGGACTCAATAAAATACCTCCTGCACAGATGAAACATATCCCGTCGGCGTTTAAGCTCCTCCCTGCCTGCCCTCCGCCGCTTTTCCATTTTTTTCCTGTTTCTTCTCCGCTCCGCCATCTGCCCTTCGCTTTCCGGCGCTGTACTGCGTTTTATCTGAATCAGCCCATATGCTCCAAACGACATAACCAATAAAATCGCCACGGAATACAACAAACCGTCTCCCCAGTCGAAATTCCCGCCACCTGCCTGATAGCTCTCTATTACCCATACAATAAAAACGCAAACCAGCACACAGCAGGAAGCTACCAATCCTATATTTTTCCACTTCTGCTTATCCTGTTCTTTCCTGTTCAAGCCGCTCCTCCATTTATACTTCCGGTGTTATTCCCTAACCTCCTGACGTTCTATAACACAAGCCGGATATAATGAAAATATCCATTCTTTCTGTTTTTTACACTTTAACAATCCATTCCCCATAACGTCTGCCACCAGTACGCTCAATGCAGCCGGCAGCACTCAATTTACCCATTTTTCTTTGCAATGAACGATACGAAACACCAAGCTGCTTCGCCAGTCCTGCTTGCGTAACCTTTGGATCATTTCGAAGAACTTCTATTATCCTATCCGCCAAATCATCATCTAATACGCCATTCAATACGCCAATTTGACGTTTTGGCGTATTGGAATCTCTAATCAAAGCACTTTGCAATGCGTTGAAACTAACACGCAGACCATTTCCCCTCAGTTCATATACCGGCAAATCCGCACCGAGTTCTTTACACTCATCACATATTTTCTCGATGCCCCGTCCCCAATGCTCAATGTATCCGGCACGATAAAAAACATTTGCAATATCGGGATTGTATGGCACAGAATCATGTGGCTGCATCAAAGTCTCTACAGTCCACCCCTCCGGCAAAATGCAGCGATTACTGATAATCATTGCATCATCCTCAATGCGAATCTGTATCGGAGCACCGAACATATAGCAGTTATGGGCGATGGCATTGTAGATTGCTTCACGGACAGCCTCTCGTGCAAATGGGTAAGTTTCTACTCTTCTATCGTGTTCATACGTAATTTTCGCTTTTAAATACTTAAGATAAATCAAATCAATTACCTTATCAGCAGTTGTAATCAGAGAACCCTCCAATAGATCCTGATATTGCAACTCCGCACCCTCTCCGAATTTACCAATTTGAACGTGGCTGCCATTCTGTATAACAGCAGGATCATCACAAAAAAGGAGTATAGCAGACCTTTTCAATTTTCCATCTGACATCAAATGTAGCTTGCTCAAAAGCTCCTCATTCGATATATTTAGTTCATCTTTCGTCATTCGCTTACTTCTGAGGGCTTCTCTTTTAAATATCTTAAAGCTCTCATCATCTAAATCATCTACTGAAATATTATCAATCGTAACGTCTTCCCAGCGGATTCCTGTTTTACGCATAATAAATTCCGACAATGCAATACCCGTCAGCTGTTGCTTTGTACTGCCACTCCGATAATGATATTCTCCGTGATAGCTGACTGGAAAACTACTCGGTTCAACCTTAATCTCTATATATTCCAAACCGCTCTTCGAGAGCTTATTTACCTCTGCAACGACACCAAGTCCTGACTGGATTTTATTTGGAATATCCTCCATCAATTTTTTTACATTCTTCACTCCAACCACTTTACCGGTGTCATCAATACCAATATAAATTGTCCCGCCTTGAGCATTAGCAAAACCACAGAGCCATTTCAGGTACTCGTCTCGCCAAGACTCTTTATATTCGATATTTTGACTCTCTGTCATTTGCCAACACCTCCGATTTTATTATCATTTTTTACATGGACCAATTCGTAATGATTTATTCATCCCCAATATATTTTATATGCCTCCATTACCGCCCTCTGTATCTCATCTCTGAAATATTTGGGAGCAATTACCTCACATTGCGTACCATGAGCCATTACCCATTCCCGCATAACAGACGGAATACACTTAATCTTCACCAGAATCTTGTCATTATCATCTCAATTTCCATCATATAAGTTTTTGCACCTTTCATAACTTACAAGGTTCTCAAACGCCGGATACATCCGGGAGAGGTTATCCGTTGCTTTGCACCTTTCATAACTTACAAGGTTCTCAAACAGACGAATCGTAGCTAAAGAGGTATCGGAGGCTTTGCACCTTTCATAACTTACAAGGTTCTCAAACTGAACCCCCCTCTACATCTCCATCCCTAAAGCTTTGCACCTTTCATAACTTACAAGGTTCTCAAACGCATTCTCCCCGTAGCGTTCCTGTTCCTCCGCTTTGCACCTTTCATAACTTACAAGGTTCTCAAACTTCTGTGCAATAGTATTCAATTCTTTCCGCGCTTTGCACCTTTCATAACTTACAAGGTTCTCAAACTGAGATACTACCTTTCAATTTTTGGGTTCTGCTTTGCACCTTTCATAACTTACAAGGTTCTCAAACGCTGTATGAAATCCTACTATTATTATAACAGCTTTGCACCTTTCATAACTTACAAGGTTCTCAAACACATTCTCCCCGTAGCGTTCCTGTTCCTCCGCTTTGCACCTTTCATAACTTACAAGGTTCTCAAACGTTCCTGCTGCAAGAATAGGAGCTGTTAATGCTTTGCACCTTTCATAACTTACAAGGTTCTCAAACAAGCGTCCGCCGGAGCTCCTTATCTGTCCTGCTTTGCACCTTTCATAACTTACAAGGTTCTCAAACTGCGTAGCGGAAAATATATCTTGTTTTCAAGCTTTGCACCTTTCATAACTTACAAGGTTCTCAAACGCATGTCATTTATCGCCTTATCTGTCTTCAGCTTTGCACCTTTCATAACTTACAAGGTTCTCAAACGAAAGATTGAGGATTTATCCCTTGTCTGCAGCTTTGCACCTTTCATAACTTACAAGGTTCTCAAACTTATAGTCTATTATCATGTATTTGTCAATAGCTTTGCACCTTTCATAACTTACAAGGTTCTCAAACTCTTTTCCGTGGTTGTTAAGGCTGCGATATGCTTTGCACCTTTCATAACTTACAAGGTTCTCAAACGAGGAAAAGGAAAAGTCCGGCACATATACCGCTTTGCACCTTTCATAACTTACAAGGTTCTCAAACTTCAAATCCATTTGGGTTCTCACCGAACTTAACATCTGGTAAATGCCGTAAGTTATCTCTTTCTATATCTATAATACAGCCATCTTTGTCTATTATGCAACCTTTTTCATCAGCAATCAACACGGGTTGAAAATATTCTATCAGAAGCAAATATACTTTTTGATAGGCAGCAAACTCATATAAACTTTTCCGTTCCTCCCTATTCAAATACATTGCAAAATTCAACATAATAAACACTTTGCACTCACATAACTGACTCATCACCCGAATATAATCTATGACCTGCTCAATCATCGTATTGCCTGTTTTTTCTAATTGAACATTATATAACTTGCATAGTTCCACCAAATCCAAATCTAATGTTGAGGAAATATGATAGGGAACATTTTGCATGATATAATCAAACAGTAACAATATTTCACTATTGATTTTTTGCTTCTCAACGTAATAATTCTCATTTCCGTACTCCCGCATTTCCTGGTATAATCTGGTAAGTATTTTTCGATTATTACAATCAATAGTAAACGGATTCAATAACACATCTGCAATCTTTTGTATCTTAAATACCTGATTCTCATCAGACAAAACAAATGCTCCCATTTCCCCTAGATATTGACGATACAAATCTCCTACTATTTTCAACCGCAATTTCTTTTCTTCAATCACCAGAATATTTGCCCTGTTCTCGTCAAGGTCCAGCGATATCCCATATTCTGCATTTGCTAATTTCATAATATCACCATTCTCTCGTCTGTATCCAAAACCTGTTTTTTCGCTTCACCAACAATATATTCAATCTTGGAAAATTGCTTTTCCGTAATCTTTAACACCTGCACCAATCCGTCCGCCGGTTTATTTTTTCTTACATTTTCCACAATATTGTCTGCCGCCGTTGCATTCTGTGCCAATTTGCAATAAATGGATTCCTGCATCATTAAAAATCCACTTTTAATCAAAAACTTTCTGAAAGCTGCATAATCTTTTCTATTCTTCGCCGTCTCCACCGGCAAATCAAACATCACAATAATCCTCATATACCTATAACTCATTTCTGTAAAATTTTATTAGCGATGAATCCTTATCGTTTAATGCATCAAATATTGATTTACAGTATATTTTTATCGCATTATTGATAAATTCCTTTTTTCCGCCAATACTAACCTCCTCATTCAGAACATCCAACACTTTCATTTTCTCCTCATGCTCAAACTTCTCCGGTTTTATCAGCAACACCTTACGGTCAATCAACGGACGAAACGGTTCCATCAAATCTGAACCCAGATTAAATTGATTAAACATATTATCATGAAATAATCCCAGCTGTGTGCTATATCCGTTTGCAACAATTTCACGATTAAATGCAGATAAAATGATTCCATACCCATAATTCAATGCCGCATTGATACTGTTTTCTGCCGTTCGCGTGAAATCCATACCAAAAAGCGCATTGAAATACACTTTTGCGGCATGCCCCTCTCTGTTGGAGGAATCTCCAAACTGCATTTCTTCAAGATAAGAATTTAACAGGTTATATTCTTCTCTTCCTTGTTCCCTTAACAGTTCCGCCTGTTTTCTTATTTTTTCCGTCACCACCTCTGTCCAGACGGCGGTCTTGTCTTCTTTGGACCATTCCATCTGCCTTCGCATTTTCATGCTGGTGTCATGGCTTCCATAAAAAGGAACCAATTCTGATGAAGGATTTCTCTTTTCATCACAAAATATAACCTTGATTTTCTTTTTTATCAGTTCACACAGCAGACAGGCTGTCATGGAAACCGCCGTCGATTCAACAAGCAATATGGATATCTCGCTTAAATGTATCTTTGTTGTCGTATTCTGCCTTACGGTTAAGTATCCCATCTGGTAATCCAATTTCGCACTGTTGGATACTACAACCACACGCCAGCTCATACCGTTTTCAAATCAATCTCTGACTCATATAAGCCCGCCGGAGATTGATTGATTAATACAAACTCTTCTGCATCAGATACCATTTTGCTAATAAAGACAATTCCTGTTTTCTTAGCTTCACCAATTAAACTTAAATCCGCTCCTCTATTTGATAACTGTGTTAACTGTAGAATCTGCATTAGTACTTTTGCCTGCTCTATCAGAGATAAATTTTCAAATTTTTCTATTCCCTTTTGCAGCTTATCTCCTACTGCATTTGGTCTTCTGAAAAAAATACTGTTCTTGTGTTTACTCAGCAAAATATTATATAATTCGATATTTTCTTCCCGTGTAACCGCATCATTTTCATAACCGCTTTCAACAACCTTTTCCAGTTTCTTAACATAAGTCATCCACTGCTGATTCAGGCAAAGTGAAACTGCGTTACGCATGCTTAATTGCTGATTAGTCTTTCCCGAAATATGCATTAGATACCCATTTCTCCGAATCAACGATTGAATTTTAACTCTGGTCAATCTCACATCCGTATTTACCAGATGCAGTTCCTCTTCACAATACCGCTTTAATTTTTCCTTATCCTCTCCCAGCTTATCCCTCAAATATAACGGCATTGCTTCCAATGTCCGAATCCGTTTTCCTTTCTTTTCATGCTCTACCAAAAAGAAATAAGTTGCGCTTATGCTGCCAAATCCTCCATACTTTGTCACATCCTGTAAACGACGGTCATTTGACTTTAACGGAATATAACTTTCTTCCTTTGCCGTTTTCGCCCCATACAGGGTTGCCTCCGAAATCTGCCCATGCGCTTCAAAGTTCATTCTGGTAACCAGCGGACTGTTCTTTTTCATCATATCACAAACGGTTGCAATCGTACCGGGATTCCCGTTCTTATCCCCGGCAAGCCACGCAATCTCATCTCTCCGCATCACGGTAGAATCAAAAATCTTGCATAAATGATAATTATTCTTCTCTGCATCACGCCGATACTCACGGATAAAATTCCGCGGGTCTTTTGTAAATTTCACAAAATACGTATTACCCACAACGATATTCAGGTACGCATCCTGGGCATGGTGAAAATCATTTACCGAACGGCATTTTAGCAATTTGTGTTCTTTCCGGAATGCCGATACATTTCCCGCCTTAACATATACAACCTCCGCATCCGGGAACATACTCTCAAATAAATGCGCCACCGCCTTGGTTCCCTGTCTGGTTTCTACAATCTGCCGACTGATAAATCCCGCCAGTTGTTCATCGGAAAAAGCTTCTCTGCATACCAGTCGGTTATATTTTTCCCTGGTAATAAATTTACTCTGCATATCCTCTGTCAGTAAGCTTCTCCACCAACCGGCTCTTGCCTTGCGAATACTCTCCTCAATCGGATAGTTATCGCTCTTATGTGCGTTTTTCTCTTTTTTAACCAAAACTAAATTATTCTCAATGCTGTCATCCTTTACAAAGTGTCTTGGATAAATATGGTCAATATCATAAAGATTATCATCAAATAAATCATCCAAATCAATAGGCTCACCGGTATACATACATCTTCCCTGCTGCAAATAATATAAATAGAGTTTTTTACTCCTTAATTCTTTGTCTGACCATCTGTCCAGTTCTTTTCCCCAATTCTGCCCGTCTACCTTACAGCCTTTGTACAGTTCTTTCAGTTTTTGCTTTCTGGAATCCGTCCGTTTTCCCTTTTCCCCTTCCCCGCGTGGCATTTCCACAAAAATCCGGTCGGGAGGACATCCCAGTACCCCTTCCAGCTCCTGCAAAATTAGAATTGTCTGCCAGACCATACGCTTTACCGGACTGGAAAGATAAAGGTCATCCAAATCCTCATACTGCATCTCACTTAGTACCTTTTCGGCGGAATCCGACTGTTTTTTCAACTCTTCCGCATAGGTATATCCATCACTTAACAATTCCATTAAATTGCAATTACTTTCCCACATCATTGATATTAGCGGAAGCACCTCTCCGGTACTTTTGTCGCAACCAAACAGCGTTAAAAATTTTTCAGATAGTTTACCCCAGTCATGAAATTTAAATCCCGCTATTCGTTTTAACTGTTCTTCAGAAATCCGCTCTCCATAGCATTCCCTGATTCTTTCTTTCAAAAATGTTTTATCATTTCCGTAAACAGTTCCCCAAAAGATAATTTTCTCCACCATCTCCTTTGTGCCGTCCAGCAGCATATCTGCTCCAAAAACACCTGTAAATCTGCCATAAGAAGACAACGCATTCTTAAAATCTTTATCAATACCCGAAATTGCATCCAATTCCCCAATCTCTAATATGCCACATTTCACCAGATAATCGCATAACTGTTTCTGTGTTACTCTTTTGCCTTTTAAAAATAAATCACAATAAATATTCTGCTTTAATTCTACAGACGGTTTTTCCCCTCTGATTCTTAAATTGTTCAACTCATTCAATACACAGAAACGCTGATATAATAACGAGTCCTTAGGAATTGCCCGTTCACCATTCAGATAGGTACAATGCCTTACCATATTGGATATAAATTCCTCTGACGTTTGTTTTATATCAAGCATTTCCTTTATATTCCAAGGTAATACCCTGCCCTGTCTTTTTCGCACTGCCCATGCATGACCCTCTTTCGTATCTTTATGCTGCAAATTCAGAGGTCCTACATAGTACGGTATATGGAATTGGAACAATTCCAATATTCTTTCCGAAACAGTTAATCCACTCTCATCCTTTTCCTTCAAAAATGGCAGATAGCCCTCTGCGTTTTCCAAAATCTTTTTCATCTCCATAACATGCACCTGGTTAGGAATGACCCCGTTAGATGCGGTAAGCTGCTTTGGTAAAAAAGATTCATTTTCTATTTCGCACAAAATGCGTTTCTTTTCCTCACAATCCTCCACACTTTTTAAAACAGTTTTAATTTTTGCATACAAATCCTCCCGTTTTCTGTTTTTTACATTTCTTCTCAGCTTACCATCAGCATTCACAAAATTAACATATGCGCTATAGCTTCCCGGCTGCATCTCCCGGAACATCTCATCATATTCTTCCGGTACATATTGGCGGATAACCCGTTTTAATAACTGCAAATCTTCTTTATGCTTCTCATATTCTTTTATCCTCGCTTCCGACAAATAGCTGCTGCCCTTCATCACATTAGCCAGCAGGCCAATATCATGAAGCTGCTTTATCTTTTCGATAAATTCCATATCCTGCTCTTCCATCAGTGGCGCTATCTCTGCTATTTTTTCATCGTAGCTTGCATCGCGAAAAGAAATCTGCACCTTTTTGTGATTTTCATCCAATTCCTTGACATCCAGCAATACGGTAACCGAAATCGCCAGACCGCAGATTCCTTTTACCACTTCATATTCTCTCTTATTTCCGCTTTTTGTAATGTTAAGGATTCCCGCTGCCTCCTCTGCCATTTTACTTCTGGAAATATCCTTTCTGCTCAACGTCTGTTCCAGTTGATTAGTTTCCAAATCTTTCGGCAGCGTCAATCCGTACTGTTCATTCGCCGTCTCTGCTAACACATGATAACTTTCCTGTATTCCACTGTTTTGTTTTTCTGCTTTCAGCCCTTCATTCAGAAAATGTCCTCTGTGCTTAAACATATTTAACAGAGCTAAGTATACCAGCCGTACATCATGCTTTTCTGCATGGTTAATCAGCTCCATTCTCAAATGATAAATGGTCGGATATTCTTTATAATAATCGGAGTCCGTATAATTTTTATCCGCAAAAATTGAATACTTATCCTGAATCTTTTTATCAGCAAAATGATATTTACTCTCTTCTAACCGCTCGTAAAATGAAGCATCAACCTCCGCTATCGCATCTGCAAAATATTCTTTTAACAATCCTATTCTTGCCGTTTCTCTCTGCCTTCTTCGTCTGGCAACTCTGTTTGTACGCCTTCCCGCCGCCGTCTCTGCCTCTTCAAACAAACGGACTCCCCATAAATCTTTACCCTTAGCCCGCATTAACTTATACTGTGAATCCGTGACTGCCCAGCCCACGGATGACGTCCCCAAATCAAGTCCTAAATAGTATTTTCTTTTTTCCATACTCTTTTGTATCCTCCTTAAATTATATTCAACATTGTATCTCTTAATTTTTTTATTGACTTTTTTCTCTTCCTGTGCTATAAATAATCCATAACTTACAAGGTGAGTGCAAATAAGGATTTATCCGACATCGCCGATAGGTCTGCATGGTGCAGTAAAAAGACTTGTTTTCAAGTCTTTTTTATTTTGTATAAAAACAATCTGCCCTTTTAACCCGGCTTAATCATACAGGGCACTCTGCTTTCGTATCTGTTCTTTCATTTGTCCCACTACATTTTCGGGTCCAATAATTCTCGCTCCGCTCCCCAATGCAAAGAGCCAGCCTAAAAATTGTTCACTAACCGCCACATCCACTGCTACAATAAAATGTTCTTCATCTGATTTGCGTATAATTACGTCTTTGCCAAATCGGTCAATAACAACGCCAGCAAAATAATTTTCAAATTCAATCTTAACCCTCTCTTCCTTTCCGTCAAACATGCCAAAATGCTTTCTGGTATAAACCACCATATCATATTCCTTAAAATATTCCCGGCCTTCCCGCCTGTCCTCTGTCGCACACAAATCCATCATTTTATCCACTCTGTAATGCTTAATTATTCCGGTGATACTGTCATACCCAATCAAATAATAATTCTCATTATCCCACAAAAGCCCCCAGGGACTGATTAAAAAATAATCCCCGCCATGGCGCAGTACCATCTTTTTATCCACATCCCAGTTGTAATACTTGAATTTAATCTTCACATTTGACGCAATCGCTTCATGAATCATATCCACATTATAGTAAATACTTTCATTCATCGTCTTAATTCTACCGGATACAAACACCTGTCGCTGCAGCTTCTTCGCCTCATATCTGCTTAAAAAGCTTTCTAATTTTTTTATCAATTTCCTTGATTTCTTTTCCGTAATAAATTTAGACGACTGTACCGCATCTACCAAAAGCTTTAACTCCGCCAATTCAAATTGCCGGGAGCCGACATGATAATAGTATGTTTTATCTCTCTTCTCACCAATAATATCCATTCCATATAAACGCAATGCTTCCATATCTGCATAAATGCTTTTTCTCTCAGCGGTAATACCATATCTTTGCAATTCGATAAGTATCTGTTTCATGGTAAGGCTATGTTCATCGTCCGTCTGTTCCAGCATAATCTGCATCAACCGTATCAATTTAAGTTTCTGATTCATTCCCTTTGCCATAAATAATCCTCCGAACAATTATATCATACCATAATCCTGCAAATTATTGAACTACCAATGCTTTTAATCTTTCTATTTCCCCGGATACTATATTAAAATATTAAATTTTATGCTGTCCCATAAAAAGGATTTGTCTATCTTTTTTTCTTTCTGATATTTTCTTTATTTTCAAATATATTAAAGAATATGGAACCTTTGTTCTGAAAAACTTGACATTTTCTCCATACAAGATAGAATAATATTTATCAACGCTGTCATCACGCCAGGAGATTTCTAAATAAAATATCTGTTACATATTCAGAAGCTAAAGAAAAGGGGATGGGAAGTATGTACCAATATGCTTTTCGGCAATGGCTTGTATTTTTTTATTTTTATTGCATATTTGGCTGGATTTATGAATCGACATTAGTTTCCGTGAAGAGTAAACAGCTGACAAACAGGGGATTTATGAAAGGACCTTGGATTCCCTTATACGGAAGTGGCGCCATCATTGTTTTATTTTCCACACTGCCTTTTCAGCGCTGGCCTGTAGCAGTTTTTTTCGTGGGCATGATTTCCGCAACGATACTGGAGTATGTAACCGGAGTTATGATGATGAAGCTGTTTAAAGTCCGATATTGGGACTATTCATACATGAAATTTCAGTTTCAGGGTCACATTTGCCTGACAGCCTCTCTAATTTGGGGCGGCTTCAGCCTGCTTATGGTTTATCTTGTACACCCTCCCGTAGAAAAATTCATTTTTATGATTCCGGGAGAGTTAGTCAGCATTCTTACCTTTGTCATTACTGTGCTTTTCGTGTTTGATTTTACAAATGCATTCCGCGACGCTATGGATTTACGCGCAATTTTGATACAGATGGAATCTTTAAAGCAACAGTTAGATATGATGTTGGACGAAAGACGCAGGGAATGGGTAGAGCATATGGAGGAAAAACGTGAGTTGATAGATGAATTGATAAATGAGAAACGCGAAGAGATGGATGTGCGCATTAATGAAAAACGAGAAGAAATAGATGCACACGTTCAAGAAAAAAGGATGGAAGTGGAAAAAAGAATGGAACACCTCCGTGGAAAAATGGAGAAATCCGCAAGACATTTGTTGCTGCATAATCCCACTTCTGATTTCGCATATCTGAGCGACGAAGCACAGAAGATAAAAGAACGCCTGCATAGAAAATAATCAATGTTGATTATCCGGAAAAGCCGTCGGGTTGTCTGATGACTTACAAAGCCTCACGATACTTTCACAATGAAGCGTATAAACAAACTGGTCAATCGCACAGGCTTTAACCACCCTGTATCCCCTTGCCTGTAAAATCCCTAAATCCCGCACCAGGCTTGTCGGTTTGCAGGAAATATAAACGATTTCCTCCACCCCGAAATCAATAATCTTATCCAACGCCTTCGGATGGATTCCGTCTCTTGGCGGGTCTAAGACAATGATGTCCGGCTTATCTTCTATCCCATCAATCACCTTCAGCACATCTCCGGCAATAAATTCACAATTTGCCAGACCGTTTAAAGCCGCATTTTCCTTTGCCGCTTCCACCGCCTCCTCCACAATCTCCACGCCGATAACCTTTTTTGCCACCGGAGCCAGCATCTGGGCAATCGTCCCCGTTCCGCTGTATAAATCAAAAATCACTTTATCCTTTGTTTCCCCTGCATATGCACGGGCGGTTTCATACAGTACCTCTGCACCTCTGGAATTCGTCTGAAAAAAAGAAAATGGAGAAATCTTAAAGGTAAGTCCCAATAATTTTTCGTCAAGATAATCCTGTCCATACCGTCTAACAATTTTTTCGGGAATAACCGCATCCGAGAGACTGTCATTGCAGGTATGCAAAAATCCCACAATCCGTCCGGAAAGAGGAAGCGCCAAAAGCCGCTCCTGCAGCTCGTCCAACCGCAGATATTCTTCCAACGCTTCTGTTTCCAGATGTTCTCCGTTACCTCCCTGGGTAGTGGTCACCAAATTAACCAAAATATCTCCGCTGCACGCCGCCTGCCGCACCACCAGATGCCGCAGTACACCCCGGTGCTGCAATTTTCGATAAAACGGAATCTGTTTTTCGGCATAAAAATCCAGCACTGTCCGCAAAATCCCGTTATAATCCCCGCTTACAATCCGGCAATGGTCCACGGTAACGATATCGTGAAAGCTTCCCTTTTTGTGCATACCAAGCGCCAGCGGTCCCTCCTTATATTCGTCTCCAAAGGAAAATTCCATTTTATTGCGGTACGCCTCCTGTACCGGACTTCCTTTAATTCCTTCCCAAATATAGTCTGCCACTGCTCTGTCCAATAACATTTTTACCTGCTCCTCCTTAAGAGCAAGCTGATGCGCATAACTCATCGTCTGATAGGCACAGCCGCCGCAGCTTCCGAAATGCGGGCAGGACGGTTCGACATCCTCTGCCGGTGAGCGTTCCAGCACCTCGAGAAGCTTTCCTTCTCCTGCGCCCTTCCGCAATTTTTTTACGGAAAAACGCACCCTTTGTCCCTTCAGCGCACCCTTTACACAAATCTCCCTGTCCTCTGCCCTTATATATCCCTTATTGGGAAAAGCGTAACGCTCCACTAATCCCTCGCAAATCTCGCCTTTTTTCATCCGATTTCCCTCTTTATTCGTAATCTGTCTGCCTTGCCAGATGGAATCAACCGCATCACTCGCATGGCATTACTCCTGTAACCCATTAAAGCATTACCGTCTTCTCAATAAAAATTGCCGTAAAAATCCCGCAGAGAAGATTTCAGCAAGCCCTGGCTGTAATGAAATTCCCCTTCTTTATCTACCTCAATCAGCATAAAGGTGTGCTTTCTGCCGTCCTGTCTGGGATAGGAAATGCTGCCGGGATTTAATATCGTCACCTCATCCCCAATCTCCAAAAACGGCATGTGGGTATGGCCAAACATCACGATATCATATCCGTTATCCAGCGCATACTGCCTTAGCTGCTCTACACCGCCTCCCACATAAAACCGGTGTCCGTGGGTAATAAACACCTTTTTATCCGCAATCATAAAGGAATCCGTATCCGGCAGGGCAATATCATAATCGTTGTTTCCGGCAATCATATGGGTTTCGCATTTTGCCAGTCCCCGGATATACTCCGGTCCCCGCTCAATATCGCCCAGATGGATGAACATGTCAATATCGCCTACCTGCTCCAGCACCTGTTTTACGTCATCATTTTTTCCGTGGGAATCGCTAATTACCAGTATCCGCATCTCAATCTCCTTATTATCTCTTCTCGCCTTAACTGCCAACGGTCTTTCATGCCGCCAAAAATCTTTCCAGCCCATTTCGTGTTCTCCGATATGATTCTACAGTTCTCCCTTTATCCTTTCCAACGCCCTTCCTCTGTGGCTAATCCTGTTCTTCTCTTCCGGTGAAAGCTCCGCCGTCGTTTTTCCGTATTCCGGCAGAAAGAAAATAGGGTCATAACCAAAACCGTTTTCCCCCCGTGCTTCACGGGCAATTATTCCCTCTATTGTACCACGTTTTGTAATTACCCGCCCGTCGGGAAATGCCGCCGCAATAGCGCAGACAAACCGGGCGGTCCGCTTCTCATCCGGAACCTCTGAAAGCCTGTCCATAATCGTCTGATTTTTTACGGTATAGGGAGTATCCTCTCCAAGCCACCTTGCAGAATAAATTCCCGGCATCTTGTCCAGATAATCAATCTCCAATCCCGAATCGTCTGCCAGCACAAGACAGCCGGCAAGCCGGCTGATTGCCGTCGCTTTAATCACGGCATTTTCTTCAAAGGTTTTTCCGTCCTCCACAATGTCTGCGGTAATCCCCGCTTCTTTCATGGATAATATTTCGTAGTCTAAATCCCCTAAAATCATCCGGATTTCTTTCATCTTATTCTCATTGCCTGTCGCAAAAATCAACTTCTCCATGGTATATCCTCTCTTCATTTCAACTGTCTTTCCCGCCTGATTCGGCAGCATTTTTCCGGTTTTTCGGCGGTTTCGGTCCCATGTACTGGTAAAAATAGGACTTAATCATACCGTTATAAATCTTCCTGTTCTTTGTGGCTTTTCTGCCCAGATAACGCTCCGCATCCTCGTAAGAGGTAATAATAAATTTCGACCATGTGTCTAACTTATCGAAGGCTTTTCCTATATCCCGGTAAAGCTTCGGTATATCCGCTTTATCCTCCAGTCTCTCGCCATACGGCGGATTGGTAATGATAAAGCCGTATTTTTTCGGACTGGACAAATCCCGCACATCCCGCTGCTGAAAATGAATATGCTGCTCTACTCCTGCTTCCCTTGCATTCTGCATCGCACATTTCACAATACCGCTGTCTATATCATAACCCTGAATCGTCATCTGTATATCCCGGATAACGGAATCCTCCGCCTCCTCCACTGCATCACGCCACAGTTTTCCCTGCGCAATATTACTCCATTTCTCCGCCGTAAATTCCCGATGTATGCCCGGTGCAATATTGGCTCCAATCATCGCCGCCTCAATGGGAAATGTCCCGCTTCCGCAAAACGGGTCAATCAACAGCCTCTCCTTATTCCACGGAGTCAGCATAATCAGTGCCGCCGCCAGCGTCTCGGAAATCGGCGCCTTTCCCACCAGTGTCCGGTATCCCCGCTTATGCAGGGAAACCCCCGATGCGTCTAACGCAACCGTCACCATATCTTTCAAAATAAATATCCGGATGGGATATTCCGCCCCATCCTCTTCAAACCAGTTAATGTGATAAATTCCCTTAAGCCTGTCCACCACCGCTTTTTTCACAATAGATTGAATATCCGAGCTGCTGAACAGCTTAGATTTATTTGTCGCTGCCTTTGTTACCCAGAACTTTGCGTCCGGCGGAAGATAGTTCTCCCAGGATAGCGCTTTTGTACCTTCAAATAACTCATCAAAGGTTTCTGCCTTAAAGCTTCCCACTTTTATCATCATTCTTTCAGCCGTCCGGATAAATATGTTAGCTCTCGCAAGCGCCGCCTGGTCCCCTCGGAAGGTAATCCGTCCGTCCTCTACCGAAATAATCTCATATCCCAAATCCGTAATTTCCCGCTTTAACACCGCTTCCAGCCCGAAGTGGCAGGGAGCAATGAACTCCAAATTCTGCATGTGTCTTTTCCTCCATAGCCTCTACTATAACAGATTTTCTCATTTCGTTAAAGAGGCATTGTAATTTTTCAGACCACCGACACAATTTATCACCGGATAACCCATTTCCGACAAAATGCATGCCGCCTGAATGCTGGCTCCCCCCGTATCGCAATAGACAATCAGCGTTCTGCTCTTCGGAAGCGTAACCTGTCTGCCTTCAATCCTCTCCAGAGGCAGATTAACCGCCATCGGGATATGCCCCTTACTAAAACGTTCCGGCGTTCTGACATCAACAATAATGGCATCGTTTATCAATGCCGCCGATACGATTTTCCGAATATTAATATTTTCAAATGCCATACCGATTCCTGTTGTTTTCTTTTCTTATTATCAATTTATTCAGCGGCTCCTTAAGTCGTGCCGAAATAGGCGGATAATTTTCCGGAAAGGAGGCTGCCCCACGAAAAAGCCTTCGTGGGGCAGCCTCCTTTTCTTTCCCTGTTCCGCCGGGTTATCCCGGGTAAACAATATCGGTTATTTACTTTTAAATACCGCCTTTGCAGATACTCCCTTACTTTTTAGCAGTTTTGCGTATGCCTTCGCCTTGCTTTTCGGCACCGTAATCCCTGCTTTTTTTGCAATCCCCTTAAACGCAAGATTTCCTACCCGCTTTCCGGTAAGCTTCTTCGTCTTTATGTTAATTGTTTTCAGTTTTTTACATCCATAAAACGCTTTGGCACCAATGGTCTTTACCGAAGCCGGAATCGTAATTTTTTTCAGCTTCCCGCACTGATAAAAGGCTTTCTTCCCGATTCCCGCCACACCTGATGCAAGCGTAACCTGCGAAAGGTTCTTGCATCCGGAAAATGCACTATCCTCGATTTGGGTTACATATTTTCCCATGATTACCGTTTTCAGCCGGCTGTTCTTCGCAAATGCCTTCGGCGCAACCGCCGTTACTTTGTACGCCTGCCCGCCGATGGTTACCACAGCCGGTATCCGGACTGTAGCGGAGCTTCCCGCAGAAGTCTTCTGCTCCGTTCCATTGCAGGTTACCGTCCGTTTTCCTCCATTATTTGCCGTTACTTTATAAGACATCCCCTGAACCGCAACCTCTTCCCCGGTTTGCACAGGTAATGCTGCAATGGTTTCCGACTTCAGTATCCGACGGCATACCACACATTCCTTATGGCGGCTTCCCTCCGTTGTATAAGCCGGCTCCTTATCGATAATCCAGCCGCTTTCTCTGTGCTCTGCTAATCCGCCGTACTCCTGTCCACAGACCTCACATACCGCCTTTTTCTCACAGGTTGCCGTTCCGCCTGTATGGTCAAGTGCCGGAATCTCCCGCTCTTCGGTAATTGCCGTGCAGCCCTCTCCTGTACAATGTCTGGACTCCTTTCCCGCTTTTGTACAGTCCGCCTCAATATCCACAACCCATTCCGCAGAATAGGTATGCGGCAAAAGCGGAATTTCTTTCTCTTCGGATTCTCCGCAATTTTTACATGCATAACGCCCCCTGCCTGCTTTTATACAGGTTGAGGCCTCCAGCACCTCTGCCAGCTCCTCCTTATGATTATCGGGATTAGCCGGGATAGTCGTAACAGCCGTTTTTTGCCCGCACTCGGCAAACCATTTGCAATGTCGGGAACGAGTCCCTTCCTCTTTACAGTCCGCCTCCTTATCCACCGTGTAAACGGAATCATACTGATGTCCGGTTACCTCTATCACTTCCGTCGCCGTTTCCCCGCAGACGCTGCATTTTACCGCAGCTTCCCCCTCCGTCGTGCAGGTTGCTTCCCGGATAACCGACACCTCTTCATAGTCATGCTCTCCGGTTTCCGGAATAACTGTAATATCCGTTTTTTCCGTACATCCCGTACAGTGCCGGGATTTACTTCCCTCCGTTCCACAGCCCGGTGCTTTGTCTATCCTGTACTCCGTCTCATAAATATGGGTATGCCCCTCTCCTGTGCCTACGGTAACATAATATTCGGCATAGATATCCCTAGAAAGCGATATGGTAATCTTCGCCTTTCCGTTCTTCATCCCTTTAATATAAAGCCATATCTTTCCCCCGGATTCACCGGCCATTGCCCTTGCCACGGTTTCATCCGAAGAGGACAGCTTTAATTTATCTGCCGATATACCGGATTCCGACAATGTTATCGTTGCTTTCCCTTTATAGGCGGAATCCGGCGCCACCTCCGCCGCACCGGAGGTGGCGGATAAGGTAATGGTGGTTCCCTCCGGAATCTCCTCGATATCAAAAAATGATACCGTATATTGCAGCGTAATTTCCCCATTCTCCGTTACCTGCACAAGAAACTCGTCCAGATTGTCATATCCGGTGATTCCCGACGGACGAAAAACAAGACAATTGCTTTGTCCGTATCCCCCTTTGTCGTAATTAAAATATCCATCCGCCTGGGAATCGGAAAAATTCCACTCCCGGTTATCCGATACTCTGGTCAGCTTTACCGACACATCTGTTGAAAACGCCGTATCGGAAGAAATGCTCCAGGGATAATTCCCTTTAAAATAATCTGTGGGCATATTCTGCGCCGGCCAGACCACTGTAGGCTTTACCGAAACCGAATGCGATGCGTCAAAGGCATACATTACTCCATGGGTGCCGTTACTGCCGGAAACCGCACCGAAACCCGTTTTCCCCATAACCGGATTCAGGCACCAGCGCCGGTGTCCTATTCTGTCTATGTTATTTTCATCCGCATCCGCCATCCAGCTATGGATTACCGATTTACTTAAGGAAAGCGTGGACGCACTGGTTACGATAATGTTCCCTCTGCCGGTTCCTTCACATCCCAGCTGATACATTTCATCACTCATTCCCGCAGGCTGCTCCGGAGAATGGGACATTTTATTATTCACATAATTGATTAACGCCCCGGTCTGTGCACGGGAAATGTAGCCGCTGTCCGCCGTCACCCCATGATAAATCCCCGCAATATACCGCATTTCATTCAGCGCCGCCAATGCCTGCTGCTGTGTTGCATCCGACAATGCGCCTGCCGAGTAAGGCGCCGTTGTAACCGGATTCTGACTGTAAATCAATGCATCATTCCCCGCACCGGTATGCGACTGGATATATTGAATAATTTCTTCCTTTGTATGGGTTTCCACATTCAACGACCTTGATGCCGCCCGGACACTGCCGGCAGGGAACAATCCTCCTGCCAGAATAATCGACATCATAAATCCTGCACGGACTGCCGCTTTTTTTATCAATTTTTTTCTCATGCACCTGCTCCTTTCACAACGGAATATGTCAGGTAATTGCGAAACTCCCTATTTTCAAAATCTAGTTGTGCAATGTAGACAAATATCATAAGCAGGCGCTTTGGAGCCGTCAGTGCTTAGTGAGGCTTTTTCGAGCTTAGCACTGTTACGAGCGACAAGCAGCGCAAGCGTGCCTGCATTGATTTGTCTATATTGTACAACGGCTGTCTTGAAAAACTTAAGTTTCGCAAATACCTACGGAATATGTCAGACAGGCGATGGTGAAGTATGTTTTCCCTGCCTCTTTCATTCCCTGACAATTAAGTTCTTTTATTTTATCATAAAACAGCTTATTTTTCTACCAAAATCAAAGCCCTGCTCCTCCTTTAACCACATCTGCCGGTTATGCTGATTTCCCCGCCTGATGCGGACGAAAACCTGTTGTTGAATGGAAAAAGATATGCTACAATTTAACCAGCAAAGCGACACTGGCACAGGAGGGCCTTATCTTTGAAATTTCTTTCCTGTACCGCAAAACCGGGCATTATTTATGCCTGTTATTTAGGAGGTGACAAACTATAAATAGTCAAGTGGTTTTCAAAAAATTTTTGAAATAGT
>JAMPFJ010000032.1 GCA_023664535.1 Bacteroidales bacterium | reverse complement strand
TTGAGGTAAAAGCAAAAGTTATTTATGAAAGCGATACCGAGGACATCATCAACCAGCACATTATTTTCTGTAAAGTCCTTGACAAACAGAGAGAGAAGTATGGAATGACAGAGCGAGCTATCAAGGAAACAATCAGTATTTGCAAAGACAGGAACGTGTTAAAATAATATTTAGAGCGCAAGGAAATGGAGGTTGTGACGATTATGATGAGTTTATTTGATGATGAAAAGATTATGAGAAATTATGGCAAGAGCGAAAGGCATGAAGCTGATAGAGAAACCGCAGAAAGACTGATAAAAATGGGAAAATTATCTCTTGAAGAAATCGCCCTAGGTGTTCCTTCAATTCCATTTGATGAATTAAAGGAAATTGAAGCAGGATTATGCAGTTGGCGTAATCAAATCCCAATTTAATATCAAAAAACAGCGTAAAGGCACATGGAAACAGTAAGATGTGAACCATGCGCTTTTTTTGCGTCTACCGACTTAGTCAAGATACATTTTTCTGATACGAGTATCCAAAGCGTAGAGGACAAGTTAAAATGTGTTATTCTCCATGACCTAAAGCATGGGAAACAGGACAAAATAAGAAAAGTGATGAATAAGCCCTTGATAAGTTGTAACAGGAAACATCACGTCTCCTAACAGCTGGTATGGTTTATCCATACAGACACAGTTTGTCTTGGTAGATTGTTTATGGGTAAGATTTTACCATGTGCTTCATCCAAGTCAATGATGATTTGGCATCTGTTGCGAGCCGTCTTTGTTGTTTTTTTATGTATAACGGATTTCAGCATTTTAAGTTTGTTGCCTATTGATGAGATTTTGTATTTTTAAGGTCTTGCCATAGGAGTCACCGCCGTTTTTTTAGTATACCATGAAACGACTTGGCAAGCCGGTAACATTTAGCTGTTTATCAATGATACAGTACAGTAGTGGGCTTATGGCAGAGATTGTTATGCTGAAAAGGATGAATATGAGAGGGGCGAAAGAAGTATTTTTCATATCATTCATAAAATAGTGATGCGTGCGATTTAAAATCTCAGTTTTTTTAACGAATTGAAAAACGATATTTGAAACCGAGTATATAATATTATAATGATTCTGTAATTTTATTTACCATTTATAAATGTTTTCAAGAGTTTTTGGAGCGTGATGGCGAAATAAGTGAATCGAGGCAGTAAACTGAGAGCGTTGGAATTATATGATTTCTAAGCCCTTACTTTTTTATAGATTATAATATAGTAGGGGGCTATTTTAGATAGATGCTTGGAAAAATTCAATATATAGTTTACAAAATTAGAAATTTGTGTATAATATAAATACAAGGTGATGACACAACTATATAAAGATACAAATGAAGGAGAAATGATATGTATAATAAACGTGATATTGATAAGCTGTATGAATTGTATGAATTTGAAAAAGATATGGAAAAGGAAAGCTGTTGTGTCTATATTTATGACCAAGGATATTTTAACAATGCGGAAATCGTAATTTATGATCCCAAAAGAGAATCAGACATTCGGAGCATTAAAGAAGATTATATGAAACTGGGGTATTCTGTTTCTTTGCGTGAAGCTAAAGATTATGAAGAGATTAAATCGAAGTTGTTTCATGGTTTTTTTAAAACGGAAGCCTCAAATAGGAAAGTGTTGTCTGAATATGAAGAATATACCCAAATGTAGTCAAAACGACTGGGAGGCAATATATATTCATATATTGAGTCACAATATATTTTGAATGATGAACCGAGCGGTGAACATATTGTGGATAAGATATTTGAAATTATAGATCAAGAAGGTGCACAGTTAGTTATTTTAGAAGCACCTGCAGGGTTTGGAAAGACATGTACTTCGTATGAAATTGCCAAAACTATCTCTACGCGAAAGAACTTTGATATAGTACCGATTTTGGCAGAGTTATCAAAGAATAGAGGCGCACGAATATTTAGTTATGTTTTACTTACAGAGATTGATAAGAAATTCCCAAGATTGTCGTCTGTATTGGTAACAGAACAAATAAAGGAGGGAAATATTCCGCTAATTATAGATGGATTTGATGAATTGTTGTCAAAATCAACGGTAGAAATTGATGATACGACGGAAGAGGCTAGGACTATGCTGGATACTATAGCTAATTTCTTTACATATGGCAGCAAAACTAAAGTGGTTTTAACATCAAGAAAAAGTTCTATTTTAGCAGGAGAAATTTTTGACAAATGGATTGCAGAGAAATTGCTTTATTGTAACGTGAATAGAATTCAGATTATGAATCCTACAATTGTAGAATGGATTGGTAATGAAAAGAAGAAATATTTAGAATCAAAGGGAATTATTTTGGAATATATTGCAAATCCTGTTCTGTTGGCCATGTTGAGATCAATACCGATGGAAAAATTTGAGGAGAAATTCCAATGCGCAAGCGATATCTTGGATAATTATTTTAAGACTTTGTTAGAAAGAGAAAAAGATAGACAGCAATTATACTTAAGCGTTGATGAACAAAAAAAAATCATGAGGAAATTAGCATCCATGTTTGTTCAATTTGATGTATCGGCAGATGAGCCAGATATGATACAAATGTATTTAGAGGAAATTATTGCAGATGATATGGCAAAATATTTGTCCACGTATAATGATGCAGTCATGAATAATGAGATGTTAATGCCTACTGAGGAAGAATTTACAATGAAGCTTGTTCATAGTGCATTGTTAGATAGAGTAAATTTAAAGTCTAACTATATTGGGTTTATCAATGAATTTATTTTTGGTATTTTAATTGGGGATGCAATATTAGAAAATGACTTGGAGATAAACGAGGTTACAGATAAATATTTGAATCTATTATTAACTGCCTATGTTATAGAAAATGCTGAAAAACGGAAAAAATTATATGAGGTTATATATAATAGTAAAATTCAAATGTCACCAGAACAAAAGCTAACACTCGACATGAATATGATAGAAAAATTAAATCATGATTTTGTTGATGAATATATTCCAAATATGATTTTTAGAAGCGTATTTGACATGAAAACGGGATGCTATTTTTATAATTGCGTTTTTGAATCATGTATTTTTGAAAAAAATGTAATAGAAAATATTTTATTTGAGGGGTGCCATTTTATAAATTGTAATTTTTATGACGTAGAGATTATTGAAAAGGGAAGAGTTGAAGAAGAATCAGTTTTTATTTCTTGCATGGGACATGAGAAATTAAGTGATGTACTCCGTAAGACGATGAATACGGATACTAAAAATGAAAACGATAATAATGAACAAAATTATGAGAAAATTGTTTTGGAGCAATTTTGGATGAAGGGTTCTAATGCGGCTGATCCAAGGAAAACATATAGAACTTTATGTAAGGGTGTAAAGCAACAAGATAAAGCAAAAGTGTTGGCTGCAGTTGATGCATTGATTCATCGAAAGATATTAACACGGCTTACATATTGCCTTGAGCTCAATTTTTCGAAAATGACGGAGATAAAAGATATACTGGGGAGATAGTGATGATGGAATACAAAGATAATTTTGACGAACAACTTGATAAATTGTATAACACGGTTATAAATTCACCGGAAAGAGAAATAGAAAAAATCATATGTAAAAAGCTTGACAAATGTGGAATGATGTATCGTATTTTTTCCAGAACAAAGAAAAGAGAGTCTGCTAAAGATAAAATAGAAAAGAAGAGAAAGTTTTATTTAAATGACGGAAAAAAGATGCAGGATTTAGTGGGCGTAAGAATAGTGCTATATTTTAAAGATGATATAGATATTTGCATAGATATTTTGAAACAGATATTTGATGTTGATAATTATGAATATGATAAACCGAATGCAGAAACGTTTAAGCCGCAACGTATTAACTATGTGTTTAAGATGCCTGAGAGTATTATGAAGATATCAGATGATATATCTAATAGTTGCTTAATTGATAATACTTTTGAAGTGCAAATACGAACGATATTTTCAGAGGGGTGGCATGAGGTTGAACATGATATTCGATATAAATATCTCGATGAGTGGAATACAGTACCAGACTTTTCGAGGGAATTGAACGGAATTTTAGCGGTGCTAGAAATATGTGATCGCAATATAATGTCGATTTGTGAACAACTGGCATATAGAAAATATAAGGAAAGGGAATGGGATTCAATGATTAGGAATAAGTTCCGTTTAAGATTTGCGTATCAGCCGTTAGATAGTAATTTGTCTGAAATTTTATCTAGTAATCTGAAATTGGCAAAGGAACTATTTAGGTTTGATAGAGAAAAACTTATTTACTATTTGGCAGAAAATCCTATGCCAAGAAATTGTAATAATGTTGTATATGTAATAAATGAAATGCAGTTACATAATGAACAGATAAGGCTGTTGACACCATCAATAATTGTAGAGAAATGTAAAAGGGTGAAATAATGGACAGCGGTATAACGATACATAAGTAGATTTCTATTCTCTGGTCTTATGCGGGAACGGTGAACAGTAATGGAGACAGTATCGGAGGAGAGAATCCGCCGTCAAGTGGTGAGGAGGAGCAGACCGTCAAGATACAGAAATTAAAAAATTCTGATGTTTCCCAAAGGCTGGCGGCAGGAAAGAAGGTAAAATTATCGGTATCCATTACGCCGAAAAATGCCAGCAGCAAAACGCTTCGCTGGGAGAGCTTCAATTCCCGGTATGCGACGGTAGATGCCAAAGGCAGGGTAACCTTAAAAAAGAAAGGGGCAGGAAAAACCGTTACGATAACTGCTGCTGCAAAGGACGGAAGCAATAAAAAGGCAGCCTTGAGGATTAAGATTATGAAGCATGCCGTAAAGAGTATCAAGCTGGAAGCAAAGAAAACCTCGGTCAAGGCAGGAAAGAGCATTACGGTAAAACCAACGATAAAGACAACCGGAAAGCAGGCAAACAAAACCTTGAACTGGACATCCGGCAATACGAAATATGCTACGGTGACAAAAAAGGGAAAAGTAAAGACGAAGAAAGCCGGAAAAGGAAAAACGGTTAAGATTACGGCAAGCTCCACCGATGGAAGTAATAAGAAAGCCAGCATAAAGATTAAGATAAAGTGATTAAAATTTAATAGGCTTCGCTGAAATATTAGAATAAATAAGCGTTGCAAAAATTGCCGTATTTAGGCGGATTTTGGCGTTTCGTAAACACCTATTAGATATAGAAATTGAAAGGACAATGACAGTTGATGTTAATGCGCAATAACGATGTTGAGGGGTTAAATATGGAAAGAAGAAATAAGCCGTACAAAGAGATAAAGCAAGTAATAGTATTTTGCTTATTATTACTGTTGGGAGGAAATATCGTCCTTTTAAATGCAAATGCGATGGAGAAAGAGGAAGAGCTTGTTTATGAAAATATAGAAAAAAATATTCCTCAAAACGCAACGGAATATGTTCGGAATAATTTAGAAGATATAATCAGTATTGCTCTCTATTATGCTAAAGATTTAGGTATGGAAAAAATAGAAAAAGAAAATGCAGAAATCGGTATGCCGTATGTTATATATGAATTAGACAACAGCAATCCGGATGAAATATATTATTATCCTATTATTGATAAGAAAAATAATAAAATTGCTTTAATGGTAACTGTAGTAGGAACATTAGACGGGTGGAGCCATACAATTGATACTACTATGGTTGATGAACTAAATGCAATAAAGTATAATACAGATAATTATATTTTTTATAAGTGTGAAGATACTATTGTTGCGGATAATGCGGAAAAAGAACAGATTTTAACTGGTGATATAGATTCGAAATGTGCCCGATTTGCAAAAAAGGACTTTGAAGATAAA
Organism: Bacteroidales bacterium; assembly: GCA_023664535.1. GTDB lineage: Bacteria > Bacillota > Clostridia > Lachnospirales > Lachnospiraceae > CAG-590. Next base: position 21,708 of record JAMPFJ010000032.1, on the reverse strand, counting down.
GTAGATATAATTTCTAAAAAGATGAATAATTATGAAAAGGTAGATGTAGATATTGTAGAGAAAACTAGTATAGAAGCATATGCTCCATCATTTTCTACCAATGCAGATAATTCAAAAATATTAAAAATGCATAATGCGGCATGTCAAGGGAGCAAGCCGACATGTTGGGCATGTAGTGTTGCTACAATTGTTAACTATAGAAGAGGAACAGAACTTTTTGGCATGGATGTTTGTGAAGCTATGAATAGGAAGCCAGGCGGAGCCAGCATATATGTAAAGCAGAAGGCATTGAAAAAATATGGGCTAAACTATTCAATTATAAGAAAAAAGCAATTATCATGGAGTTTATTATGTAGTAATATTGATTCAAAATGGCCTGTGGCAATTTCATCTTTTACTTCTGACGGAAAAAAGGGTCATGCGGTGACGGCATATGGATATCGAAAGCAAGGTGAAAATAAGTATGTTGTAATATGGAATTCAAGTGGAGCAGGAGTTATCCAAATTATGCAATATAAAAAAGGCGGGTCAACATATACTTTCAATCAAAATACATTTATTTGGAAAAAGTCATTATCCTATAAATGAATTTTATTATAAATATAGGAGAGGAAGCATGAAAAAGAAATCAATTTATTTATTCTTAATTCTATCCTGTCTGACGCTGGGCGGTTGTTCGGCATCGACGGAGGAGAGAGCGGCATTTGTGCAAGATGCAGAAGTAACAGGAGATGCGGAAAAAACTATGCAGAATGAAGAAGATACAGTACGCCATCTTCGTTCTATAGTAAGAATAGGCGGGAAATATTATGTTTATGCGAATGAAGGAAGCGTAGCTTTACCGGAGGGATATGAAAAGACTGGTGAGGTTGCTTATTCCGATGAAGAAAAACTGCCGGAAGAGGATTTTGTCATGATTCCTAATGATGGCGATTTAAGAGAGATATATCAAAAAGCAGGCGACGACGATGCGGTATACGTCAGCAAGGTATATGAGTCATTGGTGGGGGATAAAAAAGAAGAATTTAAACATTACTGCCGCTATGAAAAGGAGGAGAATCCGGATATTTCCGTGGAGACTCCGGAAGGCTTTTATTCCTATATTAACATGGACGGGAAATCATTTTTTATGGAAGCTGAGGTAAAAATAGAATCAATCGATAATTTAAAAAAACTGGGAACGATTGATGCTTATAATGAAAAAGAGTACATAGAAAAAAACGGTTATGGCGGACAGGAGGATTATCTGGGATATACGGTTTATCAAGAAGAGTCTGAAAATATTTATTATGTGAATACCACAAACGGATATATATGGTATAAGCTGACAGAAGATACCAATTAACCAGCCGGCAGCGGAAATTTCCCGTTGCCGGTCGTTCATTATGTATTCTGTACCACTTTGGTTTTTTCCTGGTGGTTTCATTATATTCCTTTGTCAGTCGGTTCATATTCCAGATGACAAAATAGTTGGCGATAAACGAACCGATTAGGATAAAGGTGCCGAACAGCTTCTTTTACCGCAAAAGGAAAAAAGCAGATTGGTGGGAGAATGGGAAAGATTTTATCCATTATGATAAATAAGAAACATGACATATAGCTGTCGTGTTTTGCGTAGTATAATGCAAATTGTAAAAGGAGCAGTCATGAAAATAGACAGGCATATTGGAATTTTATCTGTGTTGTTACAAAAAGATACGGTTACTGCACCTTACCTTGCAGAACAGTTTGAAGTTTCAAGACGAACCATAAACAGGGATATTGAGGACTTATGTAAGGCGGGAATACCTATTGTGACAAAGCAGGGAGTAAATGGCGGTATCTCAATTATGGAGGATTATAAATTGGATAAAACTCTGTTTACGCAAAGAGAAATGCAGGATATCCTTGCAGGGCTTCGCAGTCTTGACAGCGTAAATGGAACAAACCGTTATGGAAGGCTGATGGAAAAGCTGTCAGCAGGTTCATCTGATTTTATGGTTGGAAACCAGTCGGTATTGATTGACTTGTCCTCGTGGTATAAAGAGGCGCTTGCGCCCAAAATTGAACTGATACGCACATCGATTGACAAATGTAGAGAATTGGAGTTTACATATTATTCTCCCAAGGGAGAATCGGTCCGCCGGATAGAGCCCTATTATCTGATATTTCAGTGGGCAAGCTGGTATGTGTGGGGCTGGTGTAAGAAGCGGGAAGATTTTAGGATGTTCAAACTAAACCGCATGGAGCATCTGCAAATATCAGAGAAAGTGTTTGCAGGAAGACAAGTGCCAATGCCGGACTTAAGTAATGAAAAAATATTTCCGGGTGGAATAAAAGTGAAAGCTCTATTTGAACCGGAATGTAAATGGCGCTTGGTAGAGGAATTTGGAAGTCAGAGCTTTATAGAGCAGGAAGACGGAAAACTCTTATTTCAGGCAGATTATACGGACAAAGAAAATCTGCTCACTTGGCTGCTGTCTTTTAGAGATAAGGTGGAATTGCTTGAACCAAAGGAAATACGGGATGAAATTAGAATTAGCATTGAATACATAAAAAAGAAATATGAGGGCTGTATTTAGAATATTAAATTGTGGAGAAGGAGAATGGCTAATGCGGTACGGTTGGATTGATGAGTATTTACTTAGTAAAACAGGAGTAACCAGAGACTTGCAGAGGGATTGGAATTGGATTCGCTATCAAATCGGTGGAAAGATGTTTGCAGCGGTCTGTTTAGGCGAGAATGATGAGCCGTATTATATTACGTTGAAACTTGAGCCGTCTGAAGGTGATTTCCTGCGGCAGCAGTATGAGGATATCATTCCCGGATATTATATGAATAAAGTGCATTGGAATTCGGTTAAGCCGGATGGGGAGGTACCGGATGATTTGTTAAAAGACCTGTTAGATAAATCCTATCACCTCGTGCTTGGCGGATTCAGTAAAAAGAAGCAACGGGAAATTTTGGAGGGGGCATCTTCTGAAAATACAATAAGCTGTTGTGGTACAGATTGTTCAAAATGTGGTTATAAGGACCCTTCGCTTTCAGAGGAAGAATTTCAGCAGAATATACAAGAGCGGGTAGCAAGATTAAAGAAGAGGTGAAAGAACTATGGCATTTGATTATAAAAAAGAGTATAAAGAATTTTATATGCCGAAAAATAAGCCAGGCATAGTGGAAGTGCCGCCAATGAATTATATTGCGGTTCGGGGAAAAGGAAATCCCAATGCAGAAGGCAGTGAGTATAAGCAGTCTATTGGTCTGCTCTATGGCATTGCGTTTACGATTAAAATGAGCAAAAAAGGAAATCATCAAATTGATGGATACTTTGATTATGTAGTGCCGCCATTGGAAGGCTTCTGGTGGCAGAATAATGTAAAGGGGATTGATTACAGCCGGAAGGAGGATTTTAATTTTATTTCAGTAATCAGACTGCCGGACTTTGTGACAAAAGAAGATTTTGATTGGGCGATAGAAGAAGCAGCGAAGAAAAAGAAAGAAGATTTCTCAAAAGCAGAGTTTCTTACTTATGACGAAGGCTTATGTGTTCAGTGCATGCATATCGGCTCCTACGATGACGAACCGATAACCGTTGAAATGATGCATGATTTTATGACTGCTGAGGGTTATGAGCTGGATATTACAGATAAAAGATTTCATCATGAGATTTACTTGAGTGATGCCAGACGGGCAGCACCTGAAAGGTTAAAGACGGTAATCAGACATCCTGTTAAAAATAGGTGAGGCTCCAATTTAATAAAATCAAATAGCATGATGCAGCATCTGCGCATTAACCAGCGGGCAGCGGGAATTTTCCGCTGCCCGCCGGCCGTTATGTATTCTGTACCACCGTGGTTTTTTTTCTGATGGTTTCATTATATTCCTTTGCCAGCCGGTTCATATTCCGGATGACAAAATAGTTAGCGATAAACGGACCGATTAGGATAAAGGTGCCGAACAGCTTCCAGAACAGGAGCGTACCGGGACCCGGTTTAATGCGAAGCCCCATCCGTTCGCCGGTTACCTGTTCTCTGTCCGCCAGATAGAAAAACCATACCCAGCGGTAAATGCCGAGAGTGAGGAGAGACAGGAACAAAACCAGAATATAATTCTTGATTTTTTTATCCTCCCTGTTTATTTCATTTAAATCTCTGGTAAGCTGAAACCAGAATACAATGTTATATATGCCAAAAGTAGGTATGGTAAGAAGAATCAGCTTCCAGAGCCGGCGGTCTTCTTTAATCATAGCTTACTCCCCCTTTTGTTCAATAAGTTCATTTTCAAATCGTACAGCGGCTTGGACAAATCCACATATACCTCCTGCGGATTGACAAGACGCCTGGATTCATCCCACAGCAAATCCAGTTCCCGCTGGCAGAAATCACGGATTTCCATGGTTTTAGGAGAATCATATACACATTGCCCCTTCTTGAAAATCGGAATGAGGATTTCCTCCATTTCATAGGAGCCGCCGGACAGTGTGGAACGCTTCCATGTATCAATCGGATGAAAGATTTCCAAATCCTTTGCGGTATCATAGGTTTCATCGGCTAAAGCGATTAAATCCGCCTTTAATTTACCGGTTGCTTTATCCAGAATACGAAATACCGTTTTGTTTCCCGGATTGGTAATCTTGGCAGGATTTTCGGAGATTTTTATTTTGGCGGTAAATTCCTCTTCTCCGTCCTTTTTGATTGCAGCAAGCTTATAGACGCCGCCGAAGGCGGGACAGTCAGCGGAAGTAATCAGATTGGTTCCCACACCCCAGGAGGTGATGGCGGCACCCTGTGTTTTCAAGCTGTCAATCAGATACTCGTCCAAATCGGAGGAGGCGGAAATAATAGCGTCGGTAAATCCGGCAGCATCCAGCATTTTTCTCGCCTTTTTGGACAGGTAGGCGAGGTCGCCGCTGTCCAGGCGGATACCGTAGCGTTTGGATGTAATGCCGGCAGCCTTCATTTCCTCAAATACCCGGATGGCGTTTGGCACGCCGGATTTTAGGGTATCGTAGGTATCCACCAGCAAAATGCAGGCATCGGGATACATGTCCGCATAGGTTTTAAAAGCGGTATATTCATCCGGAAAACTCATAATCCAGCTATGTGCATGGGTGCCCAGCACGGGAATGTCAAAAATTTGTCCGCATAATACATTGGAGGTTCCGATACAGCCGCCGATTACGGCAGCCCTTGCCCCAAGCGTTCCGGCGTCCGGACCCTGGGCGCGGCGGAGGCCAAACTCCATGATACCGTCGCCCTTGGCGGCATAGCATACCCGGGCAGCCTTTGTGGCAATCAGGCTTTGGTGATTCAAAATATTGAGGATAGCCGTTTCCACAAGCTGTGCTTCCATGATTGGCGCCACCACTTTGACCAAAGGCTCCTGCGGAAAAACAATGCTCCCTTCCGGAATGGCGTAAATGTCGCCGGTAAAATGAAAACCGGCAAGATATTCCAGAAATTCATCGCTGAACATGCCAAGTCCTCTTAAGTAATCAATGTCATCATAAGAAAATGATAAATTTTTCACATAGTCGATTATCTGCTCCAGACCGGCGGTAATTGCATAACCGTTGCCGGAGGGATTCTTGCGGTAAAAAGCGTCAAACACAACTGTGTCGTTGCTCTGTTTGTTAAAATATCCCTGCATCATGGTAAGCTCGTATAAATCCGTCAGCAGAGTAAGATTTTGATATGCCATGGAGTACCTCCTGTGTATTTTAATAAAACTGATGTATACTATACCCAAACAGTGTATCATATTTGCATAGGATAGTAAATGTGTGAAATCTTAAAAGTTTCTAATAAATTCAGTGCAAATTCGGGCGTCCTTGACAAAAAGGCAGAAAATATCCATTAACCATTTATGTCCGGAGGAAAATATGTTATAGTATCAGACAGCGAGTGTGCTGTGCATGAACAGATAGCGCAGGGGCGGTTCATCTCTGCGGATATAGGGAAAAGGAGTTTACCCATGCCGGATTATATTACCACCTATAACGGAATACATTTTTACCCGCTGAAGCCCGAGGCGGACAAATTATATATAGAAGATATTGCTCACGCCCTGTCCCTGCTTTGCCGGGGGAACGGCCATGTAAAGCATTTCTTTTCCGTAGGGCAGCACTGTATTCACTGTGCCCTGGAAGCGGAGGCAAGAGGGTACGGCAACAGGATTTGTCTGGCGTGCCTGCTCCATGATGCCAGCGAAGCCTATCTTTCCGATGTGCCAAGACCCTTTAAGGAGACGCTTCCCTCCTATCAGCAGTTGGAGAAAGGTTTTTTGGAGATTGTTTATCGGAAGTATCTCGGGAGCACCCTGACGGAACAGGAAGAGAATATCGTAAAAACCATTGACGACGATATGCTCTATTTCGATTTGCTGGAGCTGTTAAATGAGCCCTCTGACCGGGAAAAACCGGACATGAAAAGTACATTTTCGGAGGAATATGTTCCTTTTGCAGAGGTGGAGGCAAAGTATCTGCAATTATTTAAAAAATATTCGCAGTCGTAATCTAACAATATATGGAAAAAATTTTAATCAAAAACACAATATCTATTATCTCCGAAATTTATCACAAAAAACATGAAAATTTTGGTTGACACTTGAAAATCCCGGTGGTAGAATATTAAAATGTCATTATTGTGGGTAGGTGTCCGCAATAATGTATATCAATGTCAAAAAACATTGAAAATGCGTAGTTATTCAGTCGAAAACTCACTTGAACTGAATGGGTACAAAAATAAATATTCAAGGGGTGAAAACGTCAATGGAAAAGAGCAGAATTAGTCCTGTTACAGCGGGAAAAGGATTTCGAATGAGTTATTCCAGACAGAAGGAAGTACTGGAAATGCCTAACTTAATCGAAGTGCAGAAAGACTCTTACAAGTGGTTCTTAGAGGCGGGACTTAAAGAGGTGTTCGATGATATTTCTCCAATCACAGATTACAGTGGACAGCTAAGCCTGGAATTTGTGGATTTCCAGTTAAGTGAAGAGGATGTCAAATACTCAATCGAGGAATGTAAAGAAAGAGATGCAACCTATGCAGCTCCTTTGAAGGTCAATGTACGGCTCCATAATAAAGAGACAGATGAAATTAACCAGCATGATATTTTTATGGGAGATTTGCCGCTGATGACGGAAACCGGTACCTTTGTTATCAATGGTGCTGAACGTGTTATTGTCAGCCAGCTGGTGCGTTCACCGGGCATTTACTATGCGATTGGGCATGATAAGCTCGGAAAACCGTTATATTCCTGTACCGTAATCCCCAACCGTGGCGCATGGTTAGAATATGAGACTGATTCCAATGACGTATTTTATGTTCGTGTTGACAGAACCAGAAAGGTGCCGATTACCGTACTCATCCGTTCGTTAGGAATTGGCACAAATGAAGAGATTCGCGAATTGTTTGGCGATGAGCCGAAGATTATAGCAAGTATTGAAAAAGACCCGTCGAATAATTATGAGGACGGTCTGCTTGAATTATATAAGAAGATTCGCCCGGGAGAGCCGTTGGCGGTAGAAAGCGCAGAAAGCCTGATTAAAGCGATGTTTTTTGACCCCAGACGTTATGATTTGGCAAAGGTGGGACGTTATAAATTTAATAAAAAGCTTGCATTTAAGAACCGTATTGCAGGGCATGTGCTGGCAGAGGACGTTGCAGACCCTTCCACCGGAGAAATTTTGGCGAAGGCGGGAGACAAGCTGACGAGAGACAGCGCCACCGCAATACAGAATGCAGCGGTTCCTTACGTATATATCCAGACGGAGACCCGCAATGTGAAGGTTCTCTCCAATATGATGGTGGACATCGGTAATTATGTGGAGTTTAATGCCAGAGAATTAGGTGTGACAGAAGACGTATTTTACCCGGTTTTAGCACAGATTTTGGAAGAGTATACGGATGAAGAGGAATTAAAGCGGGCGATTAAAAAGAATATCCATGATTTGATTCCGAAGCATATTACGAAGGAAGATATTCTTGCTTCCATCAGTTACAATATACATTTGGAATACGGCATCGGAAATGATGACGATATCGACCATTTGGGCAATCGTCGTATCCGGGCAGTGGGCGAGCTGTTACAGAACCAGTACCGTATCGGTCTTTCCCGGTTGGAGAGAGTTGTGCGGGAGAGAATGTCCACCCAGGATATTGAGACGGTTTCCCCTCAGTCGTTAATTAACATTAAGCCGGTTACGGCGGCAGTAAAGGAGTTCTTCGGAAGCTCCCAGTTATCGCAGTTTATGGACCAGAATAATCCGCTTTCCGAGCTGACCCATAAGAGACGTCTGTCTGCACTGGGTCCGGGCGGTCTTTCCCGTGACCGGGCAGGATTTGAGGTTCGTGACGTACACTACACCCATTACGGAAGAATGTGTCCCATTGAGACGCCGGAAGGTCCGAACATCGGTCTGATTAACTCTCTTGCCTGTTATGCGAGAATCAATGAATACGGCTTTGTTGAGGCTCCGTACCGCAAGCTGGATAAGTCCGACCCGGATAATCCGGTGGTAACGGACGAGGTGATTTATCTGACGGCGGATGAAGAGGACAATTATGTGGTTGCCCAGGCGAACGAGCTGATTAATCCGGACGGAACCTTTGCCAAGGCGCATGTTGCGGGACGTTACCGGGAAGAGACTGCCGAGTTTGATAAAAACAGGGTAGATTTAATGGACGTATCCCCGAAAATGGTATTCTCTGTGGCAACATCCATGATTCCGTTCCTGGAAAATGATGATGCGAACAGAGCGCTTATGGGCTCCAACATGCAGCGTCAGGCAGTGCCGCTGTTAAAGACGGAAGCGCCGATTGTCGGTACCGGTATGGAGGGAAAGGCGGCGGTGGATTCCGGCGTCTGTATTGTGGCAAAGCACGACGGCGTTGTGGAAAAATCCACCAGTAAAGAGATTGTCATTAAATGTGACGACGGAACGAAGGACACCTATCATGTCATTAAGTTTGCCCGAAGCAACCAGGGAAACTGTATGAACCAGAGACCGGTTGTAGTAAAGGGCGAAAAAGTGAAAGCAGGGGAAGTAATCGCAGACGGCGCTTCTACTGCCGGAGGAGAAATTGCCCTCGGTAAAAATCCGTTAATCGGATTTATGACCTGGGAGGGTTATAATTACGAGGATGCGGTACTGTTAAGCGAGCGTCTGGTTCAGGAGGACGTATATACCTCCGTCCATATTGAAGAGTATGAAGCGGAAGCGAGAGATACCAAGCTTGGCTCGGAAGAGATTACCAGAGATTTGGCGGGTCTGGGTCCGGACGTATTAAAGGATTTGGATGAAAACGGAATTATCCGTATCGGTGCGGAGGTCCGTGCCGGGGATATCCTTGTGGGTAAGGTTACCCCTAAGGGAGAGACGGAGCTTACCGCAGAAGAAAGACTGTTACGCGCCATTTTCGGTGAGAAGGCGAGAGAGGTTCGTGATACCTCTCTGCGTGTACCCCATGGTGCATTCGGTATTGTTATTGATACAAAGGTATTTACAAGAGAAGCCGGAGACGAGCTTCCGCCGGGCGTAAATAAATCTGTCCGGGTATATATTGCACAAAAGAGAAAGATTTCCGTTGGAGATAAGATGGCGGGCCGTCACGGTAACAAGGGCGTTATTTCCCGTATTTTACCGGTGGAGGATATGCCGTTCTTGCCGAACGGAAGACCGCTGGATATCGTGTTGAACCCTCTGGGCGTGCCTTCCCGTATGAACATCGGACAGGTTTTGGAAATCCATCTGGGTCTGGCGGCTAAGGCATTGGGCTTCAAGATTTCCACACCGGTCTTTGACGGAGCAAATGAGGAAGACATCATGGAAACTCTGGAGATGGCAAATGATTATGTCAATACAGAGTGGGAGGATTTTGAGAAGAAATGGCGCTCCCAGGTTGCCGATGAGGTAATGGATTATCTGTATGAGAACCGTGACCATAGAGAAGAGTGGAAGGGCGTTCCGATTAACCGGACGGGTAAGGTAACCCTCCGTGACGGAAGAACAGGCGAGGAGTTTGACTCTCCGGTAACCATTGGGTTCATGCATTATCTGAAGCTGCATCATTTGGTTGACGATAAGATTCATGCCCGTTCAACCGGTCCGTATGCACTGGTAACGCAGCAGCCCCTTGGCGGTAAAGCGCAGTTCGGCGGACAGCGTTTCGGTGAGATGGAGGTTTGGGCGCTGGAGGCATATGGCGCTTCTTATACGCTGCAGGAAATTTTAACCGTTAAGTCCGATGACGTCGTGGGACGTGTGAAGACCTACGAAGCAATCATCAAGGGAGAAAATATTCCGAAGCCGGGCATTCCGGAATCCTTTAAGGTATTGTTAAAGGAATTTCAGTCTCTTGCTCTGGATGTCAGAGTACTCAGGGAAGATAACAGCGAGGTTGAAATCAGTGAAAACATCGATTACGGTAACGACGATATCCGACGGTTCGGCGATATGGATTACCGGAATGAGGAGTCCGAAATGAAGGAGCATGGCTTCAGCGGAGTAGATGAAAATGACGAAGCGTTTGAATTAGAGGGCAATCCGGATAATGGCTATGAGGATGATGGCTATGACGAGGACAGTTACGATGATTACGACGAGTAAGGAAAGGAGAGCATGGATACATGTCAGCTATAAATAATCAGGAAACAGAACAACAGATGAATTTTGATGCGATTAAAATTGGTCTTGCTTCTCCGGAAAAGATTAGAGAGTGGTCAAGGGGCGAGGTAAGAAAGCCGGAGACCATTAACTATAGAACCCTGAAGCCGGAGAAGGACGGGCTTTATTGTGAACGCATCTTCGGTCCCAGCAAAGACTGGGAGTGCCACTGCGGAAAGTACAAAAAGATTCGCTATAAAGGGGTAATTTGTGACCGCTGCGGCGTTGAGGTTACCAAGGCAAATGTCAGACGTGAGAGAATGGGACATATCGAGCTTGCGGCTCCGGTTTCCCATATCTGGTATTTTAAAGGTATACCGAGCAGAATGGGACTGATTCTTGACATTTCACCGAGAACGCTGGAAAAGGTGCTGTATTTTGCTTCCTATATTGTATTGGACGCAGGGGAAACAAACCTTACCTATAAACAGGTTCTTACCGAAAAGGAATTTCGTGACGCAGAGGAAGAGTACGGTCATGGCAAATTCCGTGTGGGCATGGGTGCAGAGGCGGTCAAGGAGCTGCTGCAGGCGATTGATTTGGAAACGGAAGCCGCTGAGCTAAAAAAAGCGCTTAAGGAATCTACCGGTCAGAAGAGGGCAAAGATTATTAAGCGGTTGGAGGTTGTGGAAGCTTTCCGTGGCTCCGACAATAGGCCGGAGTGGATGATTCTGGAGGCAGTACCGGTTATCCCGCCGGATATCCGTCCGATGGTGCAGCTGGACGGCGGACGTTTTGCCACCTCGGATTTGAATGATTTATACAGAAGAATTATTAACCGAAATAACCGGTTAAACCGGCTTTTGGAGCTGGGCGCTCCGGATATTATCGTCCGGAACGAGAAGCGTATGCTTCAGGAAGCGGTTGACGCATTGATTGATAACGGACGCCGGGGCCGTCCGGTTACCGGTCCGGGAAACCGGGCGTTAAAGTCCTTATCGGATATGTTAAAGGGTAAGCAGGGACGTTTCCGTCAAAACCTGCTTGGTAAGCGTGTAGACTATTCGGGACGTTCCGTTATCGTTGTCGGTCCCGAGCTGAAAATATACCAGTGCGGTCTGCCGAAGGAGATGGCGATTGAGTTATTTAAACCCTTTGTCATGAAGGAGCTGGTATCCAGAAAGCTGGCGCATAATGTAAAGTCTGCCAAGAAGATGGTAGAGAAGCTGGAAACCGAGGTATGGGATGTATTGGAGGATGTAATTAAAGAGCATCCGGTAATGCTGAACCGTGCCCCGACACTTCACCGACTGGGTATTCAGGCATTTGAGCCTATTCTTGTAGAGGGAAAGGCGATTAAGCTTCATCCGCTGGTATGTACGGCATATAATGCCGACTTTGACGGCGACCAGATGGCGGTTCATCTTCCGTTGTCCGTGGAGGCCCAGGCGGAATGCAGATTTTTACTGCTTTCACCGAACAACCTGTTAAAGCCCTCCGACGGTGCGCCGGTTGCGGTTCCGTCCCAGGATATGGTTTTGGGAATTTATTATCTGACCATTGACAAGCCGGGCGATAAAGGAGAGGGCAAGGTATTTAAATCGAAAAACGAGGCAATCCTTGCTTATGAGAACGGGGAAATTACGCTTCATGCCAAAATCAAGGTGCGGGTGAGAGGAACCCTGTCCGACGGAACAGCCGGCTCCAAGATTATCGAATCCACGCTGGGAAGGATTTTATTTAATGAAATCATTCCACAGGATTTAGGTATTGTCGACCGTAGTATTCCGGAAAATGAGCTGGCATTAGAGATAGATTATCTGGTTGGTAAGAAGCAGCTAAAGGGAATTTTGGATAAATTGTTTAATACCCACGGTGCAACGAAGACTGCCGAGGTTTTGGATGATATCAAGAGCATCGGTTATAAATATTCCACAAAGGGTGCGCTGACGGTATCCATTTCGGAGATGACCGTGCCTGCGGCAAAGAAGGAAATTCTTGCGGAAGCACAGGCGACGGTAGAACAGATTATGGATATGTTTAAGCAGGGCTATGTGACAGAGGAAGAGCGGTATGCCGCTGTGGTTAAGACCTGGGAGGCTGCCGATAAGAAGCTGACCAAGGCGCTGTTAGACGGACTGGACACCTATAATAACATCAAGATGATGGCAGAGTCCGGCGCCCGTGGTTCTAACCAGCAGATTAAACAGCTTGCAGGTATGCGTGGATTGATGGCGGATACAACCGGCCGTACCATCGAGCTTCCGATTAAGTCGAACTTCCGTGAAGGACTGGACGTATTGGAGTACTTTATTTCCGCCCATGGTGCGCGTAAGGGACTTTCCGATACGGCGCTTCGTACAGCGGACTCCGGTTATCTGACCCGTCGTCTGGTTGACGTATCACAGGATTTGATTATCCGCGAGGTGGACTGCTGCGAGGGAACCGGAGAGATTCCGGGCGCTTATGTCGAAGCATTTATGGAAGGAAAAGAGCTGATTGAAAGCTTCCAGGAAAGAATTACCGGACGTTATGCGGCGGAATCGGTATTTGATAAAGATGGAAATATGATTGTAAAAGCAAATCATATGATTACCCCGAGACGGGCAGAAAAGATTATTACGGTGGGAAGAGATGCGGACGGCAATGAAGTTACCAGACTGAAAATCCGTAATATTCTGAACTGTAAATCCCATATCGGTGTCTGCGCAAAATGCTACGGCGCCAATATGGCAACCGGTCAGGCAGTACAGGTGGGCGAGGCTGTCGGTATTATTGCGGCACAGTCTATCGGTGAGCCCGGTACACAGCTTACGATGAGAACCTTCCATACCGGTGGTGTTGCCGGCGACGATATTACACAGGGTCTTCCCCGTGTCGAGGAGCTGTTTGAGGCACGTAAGCCGAAGGGTCTTGCCATTATCACGGAGTTTGGCGGTAAGGTGCAGATTCGGGATACCAAGAAGAAACGGGAGGTTGTCGTAACCAATGACGAAACCGGGGAATCCAAGGCATATCTGATTCCGTATGATTCCAGAATCAAGGTATTGGACGGTCAGGTGATTGAAGCCGGTGACGAGATTACCATCGGTTCCGTTAACCCTCATGATATTCTTAAGATTAAGGGTGTACGGGCTGTACAGGATTACATGATTCGCGAGGTACAGAAGGTATACCGCCTGCAGGGTGTTGATATCAATGATAAGCATATCGAGGTGATTGTCCGCCAGATGCTGAAGAAGATTAAGATTGAACAGAGCGGAGATACCGAGTATTTACCGGGCACACTGGTAGATGTATTGGATTATGCGGAGATAAACCAGAGGCTGGAGGAAGAGGGGAAAGAGCCGGCACAGGGTACACAGGTAATGCTTGGTATTACCAAGGCGTCCCTTGCGACAAATTCATTCTTATCCGCAGCGTCCTTCCAGGAAACCACCAAGGTGCTTACCGAGGCGGCAATTAAGGGTAAGGTTGACCCGCTGATTGGATTAAAGGAAAATGTCCTGATTGGTAAGCTGATTCCGGCAGGTACGGGAATGAAGCGTTACCGTAATGTGAAGCTGGACAGTGAGGCGGAAACCATCAACTTTGATGCAGAGGAGTTGAATTTCTCTGAATTTGGTGAGGAGGAAGCTGCCGAAGAAAATGAGAACACGGAGGTTTCCGAAGAGGAAATGGTAGAGACCGTGCAGGAATAACCGAATAAAGAAAAGCGGCTGCTCCATGAGGAGAGTATATCAAAGGATAACTTTCTTCATGGGGCAGCTTTTTTGTTAAAAGGGTTTTATTTCTGTGAAGCAGCGAGCCAAACGGACATGCCTGCATGTCCATTTGACTGTAAATGCTTAACGGCAAAAACAGTAATCAGCCGTGGTTTTGTGCGTCCACGACGCTTCCGCCGGCATACAGTTCCCGAAGCTTCGGCTTTTCAATCTTGCCGGTGGGGTTGCGCGGGATATCGGCAAAGATAATCTTGCGGGGTCTCTTGTACCGGGGAAGCTTCTGGCAGAGTGCGTTAATGTCCTCTTCGGACAGAAGCTGATTTTCCTTTGTCTCGATAATGGCGCAGGTAATTTCGCCCAGACGCTTATCCGGAAGACCGATTACCGCTACGTCATGTACTGCGCCGTGGGTACGGATAAAGTCTTCAATCTGAACGGGATAAATATTTTCACCGCCGCTGATGATAACGTCTTTTTTCCGGTCCACTAAGAAGATGAAGCCGTCCTCGTCCTCCTGCGCCATGTCTCCGGTAAACAGCCAGCCGTCCTTAAGGACTTCCTGTGTCGCCTTTTTGTCATGGTAGTAGCAGGTCATTACGCCGGGACCCTTTACACAGAGCTCGCCGACTTCTCCACGGGATACCGTATTGCCGGAGTCGTCCACAATTTTTACTTCCCAGCCGTATCCGGCCTTTCCGATGGCACCGACCTTGTGAATATTTTCCACACCCAGATGGACGCATCCCGGTCCAATGGATTCGCTTAAGCCGTAATTGGTGTCATACTGATGATTAGGGAAATATTCTTTCCATTTTTTTATCAGGCTTGGCGGAACAGGCTGTGCGCCGATATGCATCAGCCTCCACTGCGCCAGCTCGTAATCGGCAAGCTTAATCCGGCCGCTTTCCACCGCCTCCAAAATATCCTGTGCCCAGGGCACTAAAAGCCATACAATCGTACATTTTTCCTTAGAAACCGCATCTAAAATATATTCCGGCTTGGTACCCTTTAACAGAATTGCTTTACTGCCGGACAGCAGGCTTCCAAACCAGTGCATCTTTGCACCGGTGTGATAAAGGGGAGGAATACATAAAAAGACGTCCTGCCTGGTCTGCCCATGATGATTCTGCTCCACCCTGCAGGAATGCATCAGGCTTTCGTGGTTATGTAGAATTGCTTTCGGAAAGCCTGTTGTCCCGGATGAAAAATAAATTGCCGCATCATCTTCGTCGGTCAGCTTAATCTCCGGTGAGAGGGAAGAGCAGTTGGCAGTCATGGCATGATAATCCTCTGCAAAGGTCGGGCAGTTGTCGCCCACATAGAATAAAAGCCGGTTTTTATTGATATTATCGGCAATCTCTTCCACACGGCCGATAAATTCCGGACCGAAAACCAGAATATCCACATCCGCCAATTTTACGCAATATTCGATTTCGTCCGGTGCGTAACGGAAATTAAGGGGTACGGCAAGAGCGCCGGTTTTTAAGATGCCGAAATAGATTGGCAGCCATTCCAGACAGTTCATCAGCAGGATGGCAACCTTATCCCCCTTTTTAATGCCGCGGCTAATGAGCAGATTGGCAAAACGGTTTGCCTTTTCGTTCATGACGTGCCAGGTAATCTCTCTCCTGTAATGGGTGGTCGGATTCGGCTCCATCAGCTCGTATTCCTTCCAGGTGACACGGCGGACTTCTTTTACCTCCGGGTTAATCTCGACTAAGCATATGTCATTCGGATATTCTTTGACATTCCGCTCTAAAAGTTCAGTGATTGGCATATTTCCCTCTCCTTTTTTGTTATGTAGATTTAAAGCGTTAACGCTTTTAACAACTAAAGTAAATTGTATAAAATATATGGCAAAAAGTCAATTATTTCAAAGCGGAATTTGTTCATAGTTTCTTAATATTCTTGTGCTACACTTAGAAAAGTCCGGATATGGGCGATGCAAACAAAGGATTAATTTAACACAGAATAATAGATGAGGTGGCAACAATGATAAAACAGAATAAACCGGCAGTAAATGAGAATGAGATTATGCTGCCAAACCTGAGGGAAAAGGAAACCCAGCTTCCGATAATTAACGGAGATTTGATGGAAGAATTGAAGCTGGTGATGCAGCAGTCCCAGCAGTTTCAGGAAATGATGATGATGTATAAATGTGCAATCCGGGAGGTGCAGACAAAGGCAGAGGTATTAAATGACGAGATGTCCGTCCGCTATCACCGCAACCCCATAAGCAGCATTTCCTCAAGGGTGAAGAAGCCGGAAAGTATTACGCAAAAGCTGTATAAAAAGGGTCTGCCCTTTACCGTGGAGGCAATTATGGCCAATCTTTCGGATGTGGCAGGCATCCGCATCATCTGTGAATTTATTGACGATATTTATACCATTGCGGCAATGCTTGCCATGCAGGATGATTTGAAGCTGATTAAGATTAAGGATTATATCAAATTTCCCAAGCCGAACGGATACAGGAGCTATCATATGATTGTGGAGATTCCGGTATTCTTTTCCAAAGGAAAGACGCCGATGCGGGTAGAGATTCAGATTCGGACAATCGCCATGGATTTCTGGGCAAGTCTGGACCATGAATTAAAATATAAGAAAAATATTGACTCATCGGACGAGCAGGCGATTGCGGGTGAGCTGCTTTCCTGTGCAGAGCGTATTGCGGAAACGGACATGATTATGCAGCAAATCCGGATGAAGCTGGACGCTGTGGAGGAGAGCAGGGAAAAAGCAGAGATTGTTATCTGAGCGCAGGGCGGAGTTTCTTTTAATTTCACTTGTCATATGGTTATATCTTGTTGTAAAATGGGAAATGATGATGTTATGGTAGTTGTTTGGATTATCAGGAAAGGATAGGAATATGCGTAGAACAAAGATAATTTGTACATTGGGACCGGCTACAGAGGATGATACCGTATTAAAGGAATTGATGGTAGAGGGGATGAATGTTGCCCGGTTTAACTTCTCCCATGGCGACCATGCCCAGCACAAGAGAAACTTTGAACGGGTAAAGCGGCTTCGTGAAGAATTGGGACTGCCCATTGCCGCATTGCTGGATACAAAGGGACCGGAAATCCGGGTAAAGAATTTTAAAGAGGGTAAGGTTACCCTGCAAAACGGACAGCGGTTTATTCTGACCACGAGAGAAATTGAGGGGGACGAGCAGCAGGTTTCCATTACTTATCCGAATTTAATCAATGACATTAAACCGGGGACAAAGATTTTAATGGATGACGGTCTGATTTCCATGCGGGTAGAGGAAATGACGGATACGGACATCGTCTGTGTGGTGGAAAACGGCGGACCGATATCCAATCATAAAGGGGTTAATGTGCCCAATGTTGCGCTGTCCATGCCATATGTCAGTGAGCGCGATAAGGACGATATCATTTTCGGTATCGAGCAGGGCTTTGATTTCATTGCGGCGTCCTTTGTCCGTACCGCAGAGGATATTTTGGAGATTCGGGATATTTTAAGCCGGCATAATTGTAATTTTATCAATATTATTGCCAAGATTGAAAATATGCAGGGCGTGGAAAATATTGATGAAATTATCCGGGTTTCCGACGGCGTAATGATTGCCCGCGGCGACATGGGCGTGGAGATACCGTTGGAGGATGTTCCGTCCATTCAGAAAATGATTATCAAGAAAGTATACAATGCCGAAAAAATTGTAATCACGGCTACCCAGATGCTGGATTCCATGATGAAGAATCCAAGACCGACGAGGGCGGAAGCGACGGATGTGGCAAATGCGATTTACGACGGAACCTCCGCAATTATGCTTTCCGGGGAAACAGCGGCAGGGCTTTATCCGGTAGACGCCTTGAAAACGATGGTGCGGATTGCGGAGCGCACGGAGGCGGATATCGATTTGGTAAAACGGTTTAATAGCAGAGAAAGCCTGGTCAATCCCGATATCACCAACGCCATTGCCCATGCCACCTGTACAACAGCAATGGACTTAAATGCTACCGCCATTGTTACCGTAACCAATTCCGGAAAAACGGCGCGTATGATATCCAAATACAGACCGTCCTGCCCGATTATCGGCTGTAGTCCCTTTGAAAATGTATGGCGGCAGCTGAACCTGTCATGGGGGGTACTGCCGCTGATGGTGGAGGAGAAAAACAATACGGACGATTTGTTTGAGCATGCCATCCAGCAGGCGGAGAATCAGGGCTATGTGCGGCAGGGAGAGATTACGGTTATTACGGCGGGCGTTCCGCTGGGCGTATCCGGGACCACGAATCTGATTAAGGTGCATGTGGTTGGGCACATTCTGGTGAAAGGACGGGGAGTAAATAACCGTAAAGCGACAGCAAGTCTCTGTGTCGGGAAAGACGAAATGGATATTGTGGATAATTTTAAAGAAGGTGATATTATCGTGCTTCCGGAAACCAGCAACGATATTATGGATGAGCTGCGTCAGGCGTCCGGTATCATTGTGGAAAAGGAAGGACATAATTCCCATGCGGGTATTGTCGGGTTAAGTCTGGATATTCCGGTTATTTTAGGCGCCGCCAATGCGACAGAGATATTGAAATCCGGAGCGGTAGTCACCATGGATGCGGAAAAGGGAATTGTATCATCGAATTAAAAATAGGAGAAGGATATGGCAGAGGTAAAAAAGCAAATGATAGCCTGCCCGAAATGCGGCAGGGAAATAGAAATCGGGGTCTGGGACAGTATCGACATTCCCTACGACATGGAGCAAAAGGAAAAGGTGATGAAAAATACATTTTTTAAAGTCGCCTGCGATTCCTGCAAAATTACATTTCCTATCGGGTACAAGTGCCTGTATAATGATATGGAGCAGAAATATTTAATCTGGCTGGCACCGAAGCTGGAAGAAGAGGAAATGAAAGATATTGAGGATTACAATGAACGGCTGAAAACGGACAACCGCCTGCGTCTTGCCCAGGGCGGTTACAAATACCGGATTGTCCGCAATGATAATGAGCTTCGGGAAAAGGTGCTGATTTTCGACGAGGGACTGGACGACCGCTATATCGAGACGATGAAAATGGTATATGTTCCGATATTGAAGAAAAATCTTGCCAGGGACAGCAAAGTTATGGGGCTGTATTTTGACAGGAAAGAAGAGGAAGACGGTTACCAGTGGGTAGTGGTGTTTGATAACCGTCCGCCTATTGTAGCGGAAATCAATATGGAGATTTATGAGGACATGAAGGAAAAGCTGAGCGGGATTGTTGAGGAAAAAACCGCCGAAGGGTTTATCCAGATTCATGCGCCATGGGCGATGGAGGTAATGATGTCCAGAGTAGACGGTGTTACGCCGCCGGTTCAGTAGAGGGTAAAAGAAATATCGGTGGCTCGGAGCAGATACGAAACAGGTTCCGGGCATACCGGTATTTTTTTGTCTGCTCAAAATTTTTTTGCTTTCTCTCCTCCAAATACGGTTTATCGGACAGTGGTTCATGTTACAATAAACAACAGAAAGTCAACCGGACGGTTACAGGAACAGGAGGTAGAAGCTATGGGGTATCAGCAGGACAGGGAGAGAAGAACAGATATTTTTGAGGATACGCTGCAATATTGTGAAAGAAGCCGTATACTGGTAGATGCCGTTATGCGGACGAGGAGGAATACGGTGCTGTACCGGGAACCGTTGAGGGAATGCAGCGGACAGGAGAGGCGTTTTGAGGAGGAAGCGGAGGTTGTGGTAACACCGAGGCGGACGCTGGCGGCGGCAAAAGAGCTTAGCCGGCGGCATAAGGGGCAGAGAATAGGGGTTTTGAATTTTGCCTCGGCAACGAATCCCGGAGGAGGGGTAATCAGAGGAAGCAATGCGCAGGAGGAATGCCTTTGCAGAAGCACGACCCTGTATCCGTGCCTGAATACGGAGACGCTTAGGCAGGACTACTACGGGTTTCATCGGGAGCGGCGGGATACATTATATACCGATGCCTGCGTTTATCTGCCGGAGGTAGCTGTATTTAAGACGGATGAAAAATGGCCGGAGCTTATGCCAAAGGAGGAATGGTTTTCCGTGGATGTAATCAGCTGTGCCGCACCGAATCTTCGAGGAAAGCTGTCCGGCAGCGGGAACTCTTCCGCAGGAAAAGAGAAGCCGGTTAGTGAAGGAGAGGTGCGGGAGCTGATAGAGAAGCGTATTCGTGGAATTTTGACGACGGCAGCGGCTAACCGGTTAGATATTTTGGTTTTGGGAGCCTTTGGCTGCGGAGCGTTTTGTAATTCGCCGTATACAGTGGCAGAGGCATACCAAAGGGTTCTGAAGGATTTTTTGCATACCTTTCGGATAATTGAGTTTGCCGTATACTGTCCGCCGCAGGACAGGAAAAATTATGACGTATTTTCTGCCCTGCTGACGGTATAACAAGCCTGCATTTAGAGTTGCCGCACGGAGATATTTGCAGGATAAAAGAATAAAATGGTCTTACCCTGCCGATTGTGTTATAATGATGACAAATTTATTTATCTGTCGTATTGAATGATATCGGATTAACAGGTGAATAATAGAATCAATAAAGAAGGAGGCTGTGAAAGATGGCGATAGTGAATATAACTGCGGATAATTTTGAAAAAGAGGTATTACAGGCGGAACAGACGGTGCTGGTGGACTTTTGGGCGGACTGGTGCGGTCCCTGTAAGATGCTTGCTCCGATTATTGACCAGATTGCTGAAGCGCATCCGGAGATTAAAGTGGGCAAGGTGAATATTGACCAGGAATCTTCTCTGGCGGTCAATTATAAGGTGATGTCCATTCCTACGCTGGTGGTATTTAAGAATGGAGAAATTGCGAATCAGACGGTGGGCGTACAGTCTAAATCGGATATTGAGGGGCTGCTGTAACCGGAGGAACATGTTTCGGCAGCAGATGCTATACATGTTAACGGGAAATACAAAAGTGGACGGTCTGCTTTTCCGCTGTTAACGTGTATGGCATATTTTTTCATTGGCGGTAAATTTGGGACTATCGGTTTTTGACGGATGATACCGGCGGGTTTTTGCTGCATACGGAGGATAAAATGAGTAATTTGACAACGTTATGTTACATAGAGAAGGATGAACAATATTTGATGCTGCACCGCATTGCGAAGGAGAAAGATATTAATCGGGATAAGTGGATAGGCGTCGGCGGGCATTTCGAGCAGGATGAGAGCCCCGAGGAATGCCTTCTCCGAGAAGTGAAGGAAGAGACCGGATTAACGCTTACCGCATATCGGTTCCGGGGTATAGTTACGTTCATGTCCGACTGCTGGCAGACGGAATACATGTGCCTGTATACAGCGGACGGTTTTGAAGGAGAGCTGACGGAGTGTGATGAGGGAAAGCTTGTCTGGATACCGAAAAAGGAGCTTCCTGTATAATTCAAGTATAGGGAATTCCAAGAAAGAGGGTTG
>JAMPFJ010000031.1 GCA_023664535.1 Bacteroidales bacterium | reverse complement strand
CTCCTTAATACTCTCCCGGCAGGTTTTCCATCTATCTCCACTGTTATTCCGGAATGTTCCCACGCACTTATCTGTGTTTCTGCCATTTTATCATAGTCAATAATACCTCTCGTTCCATACTGTATCTCTAACCCTGCATTATAACTCATTGTAAGCGTTGACTTATTTGCTTTCATAGACGCATTAAGCGTGTTATATGGGTCAAATTCATCAAATTCCTGGTCAAATCCCTCCAAGCACATCTTACCAATATACGCAAACTCTTTAGATGGAGAATGAATACCAAGCGCAGATTTTGCCGCATCAATTATATTTTTCCCAAAATCTTTTACCTTACCTATCAGCCAATCTTTTGCGCTTGTAATTCCATCCCATATTCCTTGCACAATATATACCCCGATTTTCACAATCGCACCCAAAGCTCCAATAAATCCCTGTACAATCGTGGTTATTAAAGCCGGTATCTGTTTTAACAAGATTGGTATATTTTTCACAATGCCCTCTGCCAATTTGGTAATCAATTCAATCGCACCTTTTACAATTTGCGGCGCATTCCGAATGATTGCGAACAGCAGTTTTTCTATGATAACAGGGGCTTTTTCAATCAGTATGGGTAATGCATTGATTATCCCATTAGCTAACGCTAATATAATCTGTATAGCCGCTTCCACAAGTGCATCTACATTGTCAATTAACGTTTCCACTATCTGCAGAATTACTTCTACTATAGTTGGTATCAATTCCGGAAGAGATTCCACAATACCATTTGCCAATTCAATAATGAGTTGTAGCCCGGTCGAGACAACAAGCGGTAGATTTTGTATAATGGCATTCGCAATGGAAGAAACCAGTTGAAAAGCAGCGCTTATAAGCTGTGGAGCAACTGTAGCAATCAACTCCGGTAATGTTCCACATAATGAATCTAACAGATTAGTTACTGCGGATATCGCAATCGGCAACAGCTGCGATAACAAATCCGGAATACTATCCCCGATTGACGCAACTAACTCGGCAAGCCCTTCCGCCAGTCTTGGCGCAGTATCTATAATACGTGGAGCCAGATTATCAACAACAGTTAACGCAGAATCAACCAAATTGCTTAACAGCTGGTCAAAATCCTGCTCTTCATCTGCCATACCGGTTAAAAAATTTTCCCACGCAGCACTAAAAGAAGATATACTTCCTTGAATCGTAGTCGCTGCCTCTTTCGATGTTGTCCCCGTTATCCCCATGTTTTCCTGGACAACATGAATTGCGTCTACAACATCTGCATAGCTCGATATGTCAAACTCTACTCCTGCAATTTCCCTTGCATCAGAAAGAAGCCTTTCCATTTCCTCTTTCGTTCCGCCATAACCCAGTTTTAAGTTATCCAACATGGTGTAATTCTGCTTTGCAAAACCTTGATAAGCATTCTGGATGGATTCCATTGACGAACCCATCTTATTTGCGTTATCTGACATATCCACAATAGCTTTATCCGCTTTATCCGCAGCAGCTGCTGTATCTCCATCAAGACTTTGCAATAATGAAGCAGAAAAACTTGTCACCGTTTCCATGTATGCATTTGCGGATAATCCAGCCGTTTTATATGCTTTATTTGCATATTCCATTACTTTATCAGCTGATTTATCAAATAAGGTTTCTACACCACCTGCCAGCTGTTCATAATCTGAATATGCCTTTACTGCTGCCGTTTCCAATGCAGCAAAACCTGTAGCCGCAGCTGCAATCGCTTTCGTTGACACTCCCAAAGCAGATGCTGCTATATTTCCAGCTTTAGTCAATCCAGTTGTAAAACCACTTGTATCAAGTTTTGTATCAAATAAAAGCGAGCCGTCTGCCAAAGACATCTACCTCTTTCTGTAGCGGCTCAGGCTCATCGGCTCAGGCTCTTAATTAAAATAATTATTAAATTCTTCCTCTGCCTCTAAGTCTTCTTTTGTTTGCACAAGCGGAAGTTCCCATCTATCCCTCAATTTTTTGTATAAATCATCCTGGCTTTTAATCTTCTCGCCTGTATAGGAGCGATATCCCATTATTTCATGCAACTTTGTTCCATCACATATACCATTTAGCAATGAATTAAATTTATGCCAGTGCATATCCGTTTCCAATAAATCCACACCATATTGCTGATAAAAAGCAGAGTAAATATAATCAGCGTCAATTAC
Organism: Bacteroidales bacterium; assembly: GCA_023664535.1. Classification (GTDB taxonomy): domain Bacteria; phylum Bacillota; class Clostridia; order Lachnospirales; family Lachnospiraceae; genus CAG-590. The sequence continues at coordinate 26,270 of JAMPFJ010000031.1, read as the reverse complement.
ATAATCTAAAACTTTTATATTGGAATGTTCCCCTCTAGGAACAACATTTATCGGATATGCAAAAGAAAAAATCGAGCTATAATCTTCTCTGCATCTAAATACAGGTATAGAATTTTTGAATAAATATGAAATATTCAACTCTCCTTTTTTATCCCAATTCTCAAATTCGATTACAAACCGCATCCATATGCGAAAATCGGTATAAATAGAAAAGATTTCATTTCCTACTTCTATTGTGTCCTGCATGTTTTTTTGGGTCAAATCAATCATTTTGCCACCCTAAAATTGCCACTCTTTTCTCTTGTAGATTTGGCTAAATCTTGAATAGCTCCCGCATTTCTAATCAGTTCCATAATCAACTGTTTATCGTCCTCACTAAATCCGGTTAACGCACTCTGCCTTTTCTTCATTTCATCAAGGGGGCGCTGATACCCATTACATATACTCATATAACAGATAGTAATTTCATTTAGGTCTATTTCATCAAGATTATCAGTATTAAATATCTCAAGTGCATTCTCTGAACCAATCGTTTCAAGGATAAACTGGTGCATTCTTTTATACTTTTCCATGTCCTGCGTTCTTTCGTCCGCATTACAGGCATTAACCTCGTTGATTTTTCTGTTAATTTCCTGTGTATACTTGGGCAGGTCATACGACCGCCCATTAAAAATAAATGTGTATCGCATATATTATCTCTCCCTTTCATTCCTTATCTGGAACTAATTCCTTTACAAATTCCGGTGTTCCATCTCTCATTACCGCATATCCATTGGTCACACCGCCGCCGAATATTACTTTAAAATTCAATTTCTTTTCTGTTGCATTCATATCCTGCACCGAAATCACTGAATCGGTAAACCATGCCCTGTACCCTGCTATTTCATCTGATGAGCCTTTTTCTATATCATTGCCTGATACGTTCACCGGATAATGCATAAATACAACCATACAATCTGTATGCGCATCCGGTCCTACCTTTCTTTCATAAAAATATGACCACATCATTTCATAATCCGGAGAGCCTTTATACATAACTATATCCTGGTCAATAGTCGGTTTATATTCCGTAATCTCCGTGGTTGGAGATTCATCCGCAATATAATCAAATTCCTCTTCTTTAGGGTTCATACTAAGAGTAAGCGTTGTCCCTTTAGCAATTCGGACAAACACATCTTTATTCAAGAGAAATAAGCCTATCTTATGCTTTTTCACCATTTCCATTTCTTTTTGCATATTTACTCCTCCTTCAAATACTGTATCTCTATTGTTATCTGATATATAGCATTATCATCTTCCTGTGATGTAATCGCCGCCGAATTTGATATGCTTATTTCCATGCAAGTAAGATTTCCGACTTCTGAAAGGTCCGGATAATCCTCGCTGTAATCTTTTTTTTCTACCCAATTTTCCAAATCCGAAAGAAATTGCTGATTCTCTATCCTTTCCTCCGGCACCTGTGTAGATTCTCTTGCGAAAAATTGATAGTATTCCGTTATCAATTTACTCCCATCTATATAGGGAACAACATTCTTATTAGGGCTTTTATATATTGCATAACTCCCTGTATCCCCTTTAATAAAATCAGTCGCAATCTCACTAAAATCTGCACCTGCATATGTACCCAGCCATTTCTTTATACATTCGCCAACTGTCATTTCCGACCTACCGCCTTTCTTGCCGCATTGAGAATTTTTTCTTTCCCTCCGCTGTTTTTCATCTGTTCAAACCAATATGCACATCTGCCTTCAGAATGTTTTGCCAAAATATAATATTGTTTTCTCGCATATGGTGTGGAATATATAACCTCTCCACTTCCAACTGTAGTATTCTGCTGCCCGCTACGTATCAGCTGACCTTCAACTTTCGGTACGTATGGGTCGTTTAAACTAAGCACTTCACTGTCAATAATTTTCTGAATTTTCCCTCCTTCATTAAGATTAAATCGCCTCATCACCTTTGTAACATCCACATCTGCTTTCACAGACAGATTAAATAACTCTGGCATTACTTACACACCACCTTATAATGTTTCAAAAATTCACCTTCCGTATTGTCATTTAACCCTGCTATGACACCTGCTTTAAGGAAATCTTTTTTCAATTCGCTGATTCTGTACCCATCTGCTATTTCTTTTTCACATATCCCACATATAATCACGTCACTATTATCTTTAGGGTTTACCGTCCAAAAATCTTTCACCTCTTCCGCTGATAATTTCAAATATTCCACATAATCAATATAATCTTTCCCTCCAGCATCTGCTTCCACTGGTATTACCACCGTCAACACAGGTGTCCTAATAACGGTCCCAGAAGAATTTACAGTTTTCTCTGTAATATAGCGATACTCCACACCAGATATAACGGTACGGTACCAAGCTTCTGTCTTATCCCTCCTGTGATAATTATAAATTGTGATGGTTTTATCATTCATTAAAACACACCCGCCAATCTCGTACCAATGCAGTCATAAATCAGCTCTCTCATTGCATCCTCTGCCTGTTCTTTCGTTTGTACAGCATAACTTTCACTATATCCATTATTGCTGACAGAAGTAACCGCTCTACCAGATATAACGGCTCGATTACTATAGAGATAATTACAGAGTTGAAAAACAGTATTCTGTTTTCTTTCCTCTGATATATCCATATATGGCTTGATTACCTTATAGTACTCTACCTCTGCCTGCCTCTCTACTGCAAAAAATTGCTTTTGCGGAATAATATTAGGAAAATGGGAGCTGTAATACTCCCAATCTATAATTGGTATTGTTTCCATTATTACAACCCCCACCTTTCTTATGCCGCTAATTTCTCCTTAACCTTAATACCTTTTAATTCTCCCGCCATTCTACTGTTCTTTAACACTGCACCAGCAATCAGTTCAATTTCCCCTTTCTTAACAGCGCCAGGTGCATTCAAATCCGGGAGATATGTCCTAAGCATCTTGCTCCCATCAACAGAAATCCCGTGAAATGCCTCCAAGCCAAGCTTAATCCCAAAAATACTTGTTGTTCCACAGTCTGATACTGTCGGTTCAGTCGTAGCGATAACATCAATAGATTTCTTTTTTGTCCCGTCGTAATACTGACCGCTGTCCATTAAGATAATACCATTGTATGTTTCAACATTTCTTCCAAAGCCGTCTGTAGAGCGGTCATAATACCCTGCCCGCCTTGCAGCAGAACGAATTTTCAGCAACATCAGGTTATTCATCATGAGAATATCCGGCTTTTCTGCAAATAAGGAAATAAATGCATCCAGCTCATCTAAAATCGCATTCTTATTCTTGTCTAACATAGCTGAAGTGGATACATCTACATCTGTAGACACCTGTGTATCCTTTCCGCTGACAAGCTTGCGAAGTCCATCAAATGTTTTAGCCACATATCCGTTATCTGTCTCTTTCCCAGAACCATTGATAACCAGATTGTGAAAATAATTAGACCCTGCTTTTACCTTCTGTTTAATTTGAAAATCCAATTCACTAAGAGAACCCGATGTGTTGATAACAACACGGTCAAGTTCTACCGCTCCGCCTATGATTACCGGTCTTGCTGTAGCCTTTACCCGTTTTGCTTCATTCGCATCATACTCTTTGTTAATCTCTCTTGTTCCAGCAGTCGAAGGTGTTTCCAGTCGCTGATACCCATATACTAAATTACTTCCCCCAGTCGGTGAAATCGTATCATCAAACGTAAGCTTATCCAGCAACAGAGAAGAACGTCTAAACTCATCAATAACTGACTGGTCTACTTTGTCAGTATATCCCACCTTTGCCTCTTCTAATGTCAATGCCATATCATACCCTCCTATTGTTTATATTTTTCTTCTAAAGCTCCAAGAAGTGTCACCTTATCCTGCGGCTTTGTACCTGTGACCACGTTTCCAATCGGATTTCCTGAACCAACAGGCTTTGCATCCGGTTCGCCAAAAAGCATTTTACTGTCCTCCGCTTCTGTCAACATTTTAATTGCTGCTGCGATATCCTCTTTCTGATTCTTTGAATTTTTGAGACTCTCGATATCCAGCAGGGCAGTAATCGCTTTTGCATTTCTTCCTTTCGCCTGCAAAATACTTTCTTTAAGAATATCGTTAAAGTCCCTGTCCGCTAACTGCTGCTGGTGTTCAGAATCCTTTTTTCTGTTCTCCTCTTCAAGGTCCTCAATTTTCTTATTCAAGGCTGTTACATCCACATCCTTAAATTCCTCGAGCCCCTTTTTTAATTCCTTGATAGTATCACCCTGCGAAGCTGTTTTTTCTTTCTCCGTTTCCAGGTCAGCTTTTACCCTGTCCAGCTCTTTGACCATCGGAGCATGCTCCGCATTATACTTAGCAAACACCTTACTAATCTGGTCATCATTAAGACCCAATTCTTTTAAATCTTCCTCTGTCATCTTCACAACTCCTTTAATAATAAATTTTTAATAGCAACAATAAAAAGGAGCCAAATAATCAATTCTTAACGAATTACTATCTGGCTCACCGGCTCTATTGTTACTAATATTTCATTCCTGCATTGTTTACAGTAGGCAGGAAAGTTTTTTAATATAGTATCATCTCTGTACTTTAATAATTTCCTTGTACAGATTGGACACCTGTACCACTTTATTCCCATAATATCACCTCTACATCAATATAACATAACAGAATAATAAAATCAAGAAATATAACCAAAGGTTATGCTAATCAATATTAATCTTAAGATTGCAATGTGAACACTTAAAAAAATGACTTATCTTTGGGTCACCGTTTGTCGTTATAACTCCCTTTCCACATTCCGGGCACTTAACTTCTTCCCCTTTTCTTAATTTCTTCCAGTCAATTAGTACCGAGTTCATACCTTTTCCCTCCATTTCAAATCTGGATAACGTTCCTTTACCGATTTAATTATACCTTTTATATCCTCTGCAGTCAAACTACCCTTTCTATGTTTATTTGCATAATATTCACAAACACATTCGGCATGCTGGTCGCCACCGATATCATATTTTATATGAATTGTCTCATGGATTATAGTCTCTGCTATCCTTTTCAATGTGTTACAGGCTACAGCATTTATATAAATAGATTTTTGATAACAAATACCATAATTACCTTTCAAACCGGCTCCAGAAATAGCTTCTTTATCATATAAGATATCAACGGATATTTTATTTACTTCAATGTATTTTAAAACATCAAAACCAATATCTGTTTTTCTTAATTCCTTATATAATTTTATCTCAGAAACCACATCGCCTTTTAGTCTAGGCTGTACATTAAAAAGAGATTTAGCAATTTCTTTTTTTGTTCGTTCTCCGCTAATATGCTTATAGGTCTGAGTTCTCGTCACATCCCTGCTACCCTTAACCACCCTCAACCGGTTATCTTTTGCACTTATACCCATTGCATCACTAAATTCGTGATATTTTTTAATCTGTGCTCTCTTTTTAGCTTCTAATGCCTTTGTGTCTCCTCCCATTATCCTTGTTGCTTCAATTTCTCCCTTAACAGCTCTGATATCCCTTTCCATTTGCCTTTGCTTTTGGGTTGCCTCATAATAAGTATATCTTTTCCCGTTGTAATCTTTGGGTTCCGGCTCGGGTTCCCATGTATTTGGTATACTGATTCCTTCAAAAAACGGATAAAAGGTATGCCTACAATTTGGTCCACATAAGCCGGAAGCTTCCCCGTAACCGCACAAAGCAAAATCCGGATATTTTTTATTATTTCCACTTCTGGAATACACCTTTCCCTGCCATGCCGCATGTTCTGGTCTTGCACCCCAATGTGAATCCACCTCTACTAAGTCCGTTTCCATATCATCACAATGTTTCATAGAAATTCTGGCGGCAAGCTGACCACTGGCAGTTCTCAAACACATCCTTGCAGCAGTATCCAGATTATAGCTTCTACCGGAGGCATAATCTATTTTTCTTAATCCACTTCTTGCCAGTTCTCTTACACAGTCCTCTGCTGCTCTATCAAAGGAAAAAGCTCCGCTTGTCATTTTAATCAATGCCTTATCCAATGCATTTGTATAGGCATTCATAATGGATGTATAACCATGGAGCCCTTTAAATCCCGTTGTCAGCGTCAAGTTTCTTAATGTATTCGCAGTAGCTTCCGCCATACTTTCCACTAATTCTGCAAATGCACTATCTTTGGTTAATTCTTTGCCTGCCTGATGCCATAACCATAAATCCTTATTGTAAGACATGTTTCCCGCTTCAGCTATAAGTAAATTCCCCATTTCTCTTGCCCTTTTTTCTGTTTCTCTAATTTTATGTATTGTATCCCATTTATATTGTTTTGTATTATTCGCCACCTCTTTCCTGTATGCAGGGTCCGCCCTTAACAGCTTCATAACTTCTGTTCTAATCTTTGCCGGACTGGTTCCTTTATCCATCATAGCTTTTGCCATCAATTCCGCCGTTTCCGTTAGCCGTCCGGTTTTTTTAATTCTTCTGGCAATATCGGCAATCACATCCTGTTCCAGTGCCTGGTATAATTCTGCTATCCTATCCCCCAGCACTTCATATTGATTTTCCGTCAACATTTTATCACCTCGTATACTTAATCCTCTGTTTCCGGTTCCTCCTCTTCCTGCCTGTTCTCATAAATCTTTTTTGCCTTATCTTCATCCACATTCAATCGCATCATAATATAGCGTATGGTAAACTCCGGGATATCTGCAAAGGATATGGCATCTGAACGCATATTTTCAATCACTGCATTTTTATCCTCGACATAAGAATCATCAAAGTCAATACAAATTTCGGCGTCTAACTCATACTTTGTATTTCTAAATGTATTGGAGAACCAGAGTATAGCCTTAATCAAATTTCTTATGTAATCAGCTGCTTCTTTCCTTTGCTTGTTCAGTTCCTGCATAGAATCCTGACGCTCTCCTATATACTCTGTTGCAGTCTTAATCTCCCCGTTTTCAAACGTATACTTTTTAGTGCCAAATCCAAAAATCATTGAAAACAATGACAGACATAACTCAAAAGCTCTGCTAATTTCTTCTATCCTGATTTGGGGATTATATTCCTGTATGTATCCTCTTGCATCAATTGGTTTTTTTCCCAAAAAAACAAACAATCTTTTCCACATGGAGTTTCTTTCTTTTGGCTTTCCTGTATGCGGGTCAATCTCTATCAATGCTTCATTGGTCAGCACAAACTTTTCTCCCTTTTCTAAATCTCCGTTTAAAATCATATTACAAAGGTCCAGTTTTTTTAATATCGGAATCGCTCCCCATAACTTAGGAAGACCAAATCCATTCATATGATTAAGATTATTGACTTCCGCAACCCGCATTATCGCAAATGGCTTTACCTCTCCCAGCTGCAAAGAATAGTACTCACTCTCCTCACCGGTATCATTAAATATATATGTATCCGCTTTATACAAAGTGTCAGCTACGCTAAACACAACAAGAGTTATTTTTTTACCATTTCTGGTGTATTCTGTCCCTGTAAATGCTGCTTCTATCACCTCATCATTTTGCACCTTAAGCGGTATATAGTTTTCTGCAAAACAGTATGATATCCTTATCTTTCCACCTACAGCTTTCCCATTGTCAAGGTACGTTGCATTATCTAACCAAATATACGCTCCAACTGTTCCTGTTGCTGCCATTTTTTCCAACTGTTTTCTATACATCACATCAAACCGGTTATTCTCAAGGATTCTGTTTATTTCCTTTGACATTGCGTCGTCCTTTGTGTTAATGCTGATAAGTTCACAGAGATTGGCATCATCTGCGCATCCACGTTTAGCAAAGTTCATTCTGTCAATCTCATATTCTTCCCCATTCACTGACATTCTTTTATGAAAGCCGTCAATTCGCTCGCCTTCATACCATGCATTGCATGAATCAATATATGTATATGGTACATTGTCTATCTGGTATCCAAGTTTCTCCAGTTTTATCTTTGCACAGTTTTCCATTATTCATCTTCCTCCTCTATATCATCATACAAACCGCTGTTTCTCCTTGATTCCATAATATTCCGATTATTTCCATAAATCAGCGCCATTACGCAATCCTCTCCAATTTTGGGATATTCACTGGAAAATGTCCCATCCTTTAACTGCTCATGCTCCAGTGTGGTAAGTTCACGATAAAGATTAGGGCATCTGTCTCTATCTATTACAATCTTTGTTGTCATTTGCAACCATTCCCAACAATAATCCCTTCCTTTCCCGCTGCCCCATCTTTTAACTGCACCGGTTATATTAAAACCCCAATCCTGCATTTCTGATATAGAATCCGGTCTTGCAGAATCTGCTAATATTTCTACCGTTCTGAACCGTTTTAGTTTTCGTGCAAATGTGGAATTTTTGCATTTTTTAGAATATACCTCTTCTACGCAATAAAGGATATCCTGGTCATTATCATAATATGATTTTTCAAACACCTGAGGATGTTCAAATCCAAAATCAAGCCCATAATTAAAATATGGCATATTGTCAATTTCTTCATCCGATATAGTTCTTACCTCTATATTTTCAAATATTCCACCACCGGTTCCGGTTACTTCCCCCAGGTAGTTGTTACGATAGTATAACGGCTTATGTACCTTAAAATATTCCGCTCTGTCGAAAAAACGCTTTCCTAACCACTTTACCGGTACATTATAGTAATAACTATGACAAATATACGTCCCCTCTTTATCTCTACACTCCTCTGTGTATGCATTCATAAAATTATTTACACTCTTTGGCGGATTGAATATCTTTATATCCAATGCTGGAGTATCCGAACGAAGAAAAGTATCCTCGATATTGTCCATCTGCTCCAACCCTGCCATTTCATCACACTCCTCGTGAATAAGCAGTTTTACATAGCCAAATGATAAATTATATGATTTTAAGCTGATTGGCTTATCTGCACCCACAAATATGACACACTGTCCTGTCTTTTTATATACAGCCATCATTGGGTTTATTTTAAATTCCCATTCGTCCAGTTTCCCATGTCGGATTACCGTTTTCATGAACTGGTTATAAACTGACCCTCTAAGGTCTACCTTATATCTTCTGGTATAGACTACATGCGCCTGTGAATCATTATAAATTGTTTCCTCCGCTACCGCTGCCCAAAAATTAGATTTTATAGAACCACGTCCACCCTTGCATATGATTTCCCGAATATTCTCTTCACCATCAAATGCCGCTTGAATTTTTCTATATGGCTCCACAAAATCTGCTGTAATGTCAGTGATGGGAATATAATATGCTTTTCCCTTTGCTTCCTGCTCCTTTCTCTTTATATCCTCCTTCTCCTTTATAATTAGAGTTTTTTCAAGGTCTGACATTGCTTTTATCCGGTCCGTCATTCCAACATCCAAACCAAAGGCATCCTTTTCCTCACCCCTGGCTATCCTTGTTCTAAGCTGTTGAATCTCCATAAGAGACATGATATCGTGACCTCGGCTTTTCTCAATCTCTTTTTGTCTTTCTGCTATATATGCTAAAATGTTGGGTTTTGTTAGGTTCTCTGCTCCTATATATCTTGCTGTTTTAGACGAATATCCTGCTTCTATTGCCGCTTTCGTTGCGTTTCCACACTTTATATACTCATCAGAAAACAATTTCTGTTTTGGTGTAAGCTTACTCATCCGCTCACCGCCTTATATATATCCACCAGACACGTTAATACATCTATCTGTGATGATGTGCGGATAATCTCAAAAGTTTGCTCTTTCCATTCCTTAGTCGATTCATAATAGTGAAATACCTTTGTTGTAAGTGAAATAACCGGAATAAACCGTTTCTGGTCAGCCGAATAAAACTGTGTTCTGTTGATATTGACAACCAGCCCAGTCTCTAATATAGCTCTTTGCAATTTTTTCATCATCCCCGCTATATTCATCCATTTCACCCCTAACAAAAAAGCCGGATATATAGAATTTAATCTACATATTCGGCTCACCGGCTCAACTGTTATTTATATGATATAATAACTTTAAAATTTTGTCCATTTTTATTTGCCTATATCAATTTAATTGAAATCAACACATACATAATCCACAACATAATCATGCTGACCGGTATTACAATATCAATTTTCTTTCGGGTTTCCCGCCAATTACTAAACGCTCGCTCGCTGTTTTGATTTACAGATATAGTAGAATTTACTTTTTTTCTTATGTCTTTATTCTTGCAATAAATTTGTTCTGTTAGCATCAATGATTCTTTTTCTTCTTTCAAATTGCCATAAGCATCAAAGTTTTCTCCCATACTATATTTATAAAAATCTACAAGCAAAAATCGATAATATATCACCGGAAGCCAAACATATATAATTTGAAATACTGCAACAATCGCTACTACTACTGTTGCAATAACGCTTTTTCCTGTAATTATAGCTCCTACTGCAAGCATAATCGATTGTGATGATAAAAACATACTCCTATAGGACTGTAAATTTGCTTCATATACGGACCATCTATCACCCATAATTTTTATCTCCTATTCAAATTTTTTATTATATATTACCATAAATATGAAAAATTTAAAAGAACATAATTATCATTTCTATTGACGCTATTCGTTCCTTGTCCCGCCACCGGATTCTTAACTTATGTGTCCAGTTTCTTTTGTTCCGTTACTGATTACAGCTTTTTCCTTTGCTCGCATTCTTGAGGAACGTTCGCCATCCCATGAATAAATACTTTTCCATCTTCTAATCGTCCCCGCCGGCCTATTTAATTGTCTGGCAATGTCCACCAGCGAAATTCCCTGCTTATATAATTTGTATGCCTCATCAGCTAATGGATTTTTATTTTCCGCCAGTTACTTCACCTGCCCCTTAGAACGCAAAAGAGCCATGTACATAGATTAACTCTATATACACAGCTCATCAGCTCTGACATTTAATATTTATCTTGGTATATTAAACTTTACTCAATTTTCCCCTAATGATTTTGAAAAATGTTATACCATGCCACCCTCCATTTCTGCATTCCCGCATCTCCGTATTCCTCTGCTAATATAATTAACTCACTACTTGATAATCTATATGCTTTATAATATAATACAATATAATATATATATATGTCAATTATTCATTTTAGATTTCTTCAAATTGTTCATTCTCTTTCAATATTTTACCAATATGAACTAATTCTCTCATCGTATTTATCTCTATTCCCTGCTGTTCTTCAGCTATCTTATTCCACTTATTAAAAAGTGTTATAATATTTATAAAAAATTTTCTTTCTCCATTTTTGTTTACTGATGAAATATCATAATACAATATCTTCACAACTTCCAAAAATGTCATATGCAATGATTGATAAACCACTGTATGATCAGCCGTATTATGAACAAAATACATTGAAAAATACTCAAGATTATTTAACGTTTCTACTACTATTTTTGCATAATCTATTGCTATTTGTTCCTTACTTCCCCCCGAAGAATTATTAGTACTTTCACCTTTATTATAATCTTCTTCTAAATTATAAGCAATGCTTTCCTCTTTTAATGCCGTATCTACATGATATTTATTCCCTAGAACTTTTATTTGTTCAATTTGATCATTAGTCAAATTTTTTTCCAATTCTATGATATCAAAGTTCCTCATATTATCCATTTCTATATTTTGTATTATTTTAAATATACCGGTGTCAATATAGATTTTTTTCAATTTCTTAGCCAAAGATAAAATATTATCTTTATAATATCCAGCTAAATCTATTGCTCTCACTATTTTCTCTTTTTCCCTTTGATATATTTCCTTATTTTTTAATTCCAATTCTTGTTTACAAACAATCTCGGTATTCTTAATACTGAGAATATATTGCCTTAATGCAATAACCACACCACTAATCACAAAAACAGAAGAAATAATTTGCACAATGTAATAAATATCCTCTAACATCATTAAAAACCTCCTCATTAGTAATTTAGTATACTAATCTTATTCTATAGCTTACATCTTTCCTAATATATTTGCAATGTATTTTTTTAATTTTGCTATTTTTTAATTGATCATTACCCAACATATGCTACCGCATAAAAGCAGATGTCTCCGACTATACCACAAGCAGACAATATTTCCTCTTAATAATACATCCACTATTCTTTGTTTCACTTCTTTTCACCGTTCCTTGTCCCGCTGCCAATGTCTTAACTTATGTGCCCAATGTGTGCGATATCGCACAAAAAAATAGAAGCCTCCATCTATACCACAGACGAAAGCTTCTATTCATACATGAAATCAGAAAAATATTTCCATCTATAATATAACCTTTTTCTTTTAAAATGTCAACCATTACTTTTATTTCTTTTTTAACCAGAATAATTATTCATATTGTACTGTTCGAACTCTATCACCCATACCCATGGGTTGGCATTCCATCCGTAATACCTAATGTCCTGCTCCTTTATCGTTACCTGCCATATGCCGGAAAAAATATCTTTTGCTGTAGACTGGTAGTAACTCCTTTTTCCAGGCTTCACCCCCTCTTTTAATGCCTGTTCCTCCGTAATGTCCTGCAGCTTCTCCACCCTCACATCTGTTACCTTCAAAAATATTCTTGCTGCTTCCTTTGGCATGTGGATTGATGGATGCCACTTTCTAACACTTGAAGCCAAACTATCAGTTGCTTTGTAAATATACTCATCACCAAAGCATGACCCAGAAGCAGTTTCGCAACTATCATACGGACATCTTCCCGTTGCGTTTCCAATACATTCATTAGATTGTTGCATGCTCCACGTTTCCCGTACATACAGAATATCTCCTGGTCGATACCTGCATACTTCTGTCGGGCTGAAACAATCTCCAGTCTTCGGGTTTATATAAGCAGAAACTGTTTTCCTATCATGCTCCACGTCAAATTGATTTACAATATCAATATCAATTTTTCGTCTCGTAACTGTTTTCCTTCCATCCAATATTGCCTGAACCATATCTGTGTTAAATAATATCGGTTTAGCTGTTTTTAACAGTTCTTCCAGATGCTTTTCCAACTCACTTCTTTCTGCTTTTCCCTCCTGTATATGCTTTGGGAAATTCTTTCCATGCCAACACATGATAACAATTCCCCTGGTCGTCTCTCCATCCTCCACTTTCTAAATAGGTTAATGCCGTTGCATATTCCGCTCCCTCAATCGTCACTATATAATCCCCCCATCCCATCTCATGAACATCCGGCAGACGTTCGCTGCATGGAATCCACCTGCTGGGATTCTCCTTTAATGTTGCCGTCTCTTTACACTTTTCTGCATAAAGTCTGTCCATTTCCCTTATCTGCTCCGGAGTAAGCCCGGTATCTTCATATTCCGCCAATCGGTTAAAGCATTCCTGTATTGGACAGTTCTCGCATTCATGCATGTGTTCTTCACAGTTTTCCTTACAGTCTATACAGTCATCTGCTCCTCCCTGCCTGTCAACCGTACAAAGTGCCATGGGAACATATTCCCCGGCATATTCAATCGTTAGTCTCTTCATACCTCATCCTCACCCCTCTGCTTTCAATAATTCCGGAGTATCGTAAATATTGCCGATAATCTCATAATTTCTTATATCGTGATTATATCTGCTCCACCAATATACGGGCGCAAATGCCGCCCGTTTCCCATCCCATTTGACAACGCATTTTTCTGGAACATATTCTCCGTATTCCCCATAGTCATGATACATTTGACCGGAAAGTATATCCCCCTCATAAATTTCCTTTCCGTTCTTGTCCTTTAAACCTGTGTACTGGCAGATGGTCCCGGGGTCTGCCTCATACCATTCTGTGGCGTATAAGTCCGTATTCTCCCCATCAATGCATGAGGTCTCTGCCCCGCATACGATATAGTCTTCTTCCCCAATGGAAAGAACCGCACCGTATACCCACTCCCCAGTATCTGACCGCTTTGCCCTAAAAAATATTTCCCGTCTCCCTGTATCCTTTTTCATGTGCTTCATCCTCTCTTTTCCGTCAATTCTTTAATCCTTGTATAAATATCCTCCTGCGCCACTCCAGGCTTCGGCTCATATATTCCATAATCGCCAAACCACTCGGTAAGCCTTTCCCTTTCCGGTATATCCTGTTCAAGCCCTGCCAGCTGTTCTACTGCGTCCATATCCATATCTAAACCTCATTTTTCCCTGATTTGCTTTAACTCGGAAGCCTGTGCCCTTGTATACGGCGTCCTGTCTGCTTTTACAAACCGGATATCCTGTTTTTCCCGCTGCTCCATGATGCCCTGCCACAGGTCCGCATGCTTTACCGGCTTCCCCCTGCTGACATATCCGTTTTTTTCCCAGTTATCCGCCCAGCCGTTTGTCACTGCGCCAATAAGGTAATCCGAAGACGTATATACCGTTACCCGGCTTTTCTCCCGCAGGCGGCTTAATGCCCGCACTACGGCAAAAAGCTCAAGGCGGTTTTTCGTGGTATCCCCGCAAATCCCCATTTCCTTTAACGTGGCGGGCTTTCCGCCATCCTTTGTTCTTACCGTTGTTTCCAGCACGACGTGATATTTCCCGCTGCCGGCTTTCATGCTGCCTGCATACTCCGTATAGACATAAATATCCACGTCTTTCATCTTCCCCTCCTTTCTGCCCTCCGGAGAGGGCAGGGCTTAATCTATCGGTTACTGTGATGTGATGTGTATAACACCAAGGTGCTAACGTTTTGTATAGGGAATCTCCATTGTTCCCAGAGCGGCAAGCAGCTCCTTTATCTCCCCGTCCTTATCCTCATCCGGATACATTATCCCCGCACAGAGGGAGCATTCATCCGTATACCAGTACATCCGGTTTTCTCTGTAGTATGGTCCACAGACAGAGGCATCCTCACCCTCTTTTGCGGCATGGATATCCAGAAGCTTTTCCATGGTTTCATTGACCAGGACAACCTCTTCATTCCTCTGGTACATCCGGTACACCGCTGTTTTTTCCATCAGCAGGCGTGTTTTGTGGAATACCCCGTCAGCGGCTATCCTTGCCCGCAGTTCTGGCGTATCAATAATGCGGATAAGCTCCGGCGGAATCTCCACCTGGCATCCCATGCTGTCTACCCGCCAGCATTCGCCCTCTGCCGGCAGCTCCCCGGCAAGCTCTACCACCGCCGCCCTTGCTTCGTTGCTGAATACCCTGTTTTTCATGGTGACTGCCCACCATCCCCCGGCAAGGACTATCCTGCCGTTTCTGTTTGCCACCAAAACTCCCCCGCTTTTGTATGCTTCTTTCAGAAGCTTTTTCAATACTGATTTATTGAATATCATTTTGTCACTCCTTCCGGTAATATAAATCCGCTTCGTTCCATCCCGGATACAGGCTTTTCAGATATCCTTTCATGTCTTCAAGCATTTCTTTCCTGTATCCCTTATTCCCGTTATCCAGCAGGTCATGGTGGTACCGGCATCCCAGAACCCCGTTCTCCGGTATCCCTAACCCGCCGGCACTCCGGTTAATGTAATGCATGATATCCGCCAGCCATGTACACTGGCTTTCCCCATACTTCCCCAGCCTGCAGAACAGGCACTGGTACCCGTCCCGCTGCCGGATGAGTTCTTTTGTCTCCGGCGGAAAATCCGCTGCTTTTGTCCGTCTGCTTCTTTTTGCCATTCATACCACCTCATAGCCGAAAGCCACATATCCTTCCTTTAATCCCTCAAATGCATTCAGCACATAGGTTATCCGGATGTGGAAATGCGGACTGGTCAGCATCAGCTCCGGATTATTGTCTTTTACAAATACCAGCTCATATTCATCACCGGCTTTGTAGTCCCTGTCGTTATGCCGGATGCTGAACCGCTTCCTTCCGCTCTCGATATCCGGATAGTATTTTTCCATCACTTTCAGATAGGGAATGCCCTCTTCATTGCTCCATGCCTTATCCGGTCTTTGAGCCGCTTCCGCATTAAAGGTTTCTGCGGTTTGTGCGGTACCGCACACGGTATTTTCCTCCCCGTCTGCGGCATCCTCCACCTCACCGGTTACCGTCTCTGTCTCTCCGGCGGCAGGCACCTCATTTTTTTCCTTAACCCCTGCAGGTTTACGCTTTTTCCCATCAGTACCGGATTTCTTTTGCTTTTCCCTCTTTTCCGCTTCGTCTTTTCGTTGTCTTTCTTCCTCTTCCTGCCGTTTTTCCTCCTCATATTCTGCGCCGAATGCCTGTGCCCACACATCCGTCCCTATGACGGTTTCTTTTGCAAATGCCGTCCTTGCCAGATAATACAACTCTTCATAACTCTTTGTTTCTATCGTTCCCGTCCGGATATTCTTTATCTTTACCCCCTCTTCCTTCGCAAAGAAGAAAAAGAAATACGGGAGTTTTTTTAAAACCACATGCTCTTTCCGGAAATCCTCCACCCACCACAGCATGGACGGCGCCGCCGGGTCCATATTGACAAAGGCATCCAGATACTCTTTCATTTCCCTTGGGCGGAACAGCTCACGCACTGCCTGCGGCATCGTCATTTCTTCCTTTTCCGGCTTCTCACTCTCCGGTACCGTTTCCGCAAAATCCTCTGCCATATTCATCTGTCCTTCTATCTGCGGCTCTTCCTGCTCCGCCTCTGCTTTCTTCAGTTCCCGGATATCCTCTACCCTGACCTCCGGCGTAACCAGCTCATAATCCTCCTCCGGCAGGTACATCATTTCAATCAGCATGGTTTTCCCTATCCCGTTAAGCTTTTCCTCCAGCTCTTCCCGCACCTGCTCGCTGTAACCGCCTACCGAATAGGTGTCGTTCAGTTTCATCATTTTGGACGCCGCTGTCCTGTCCATCTGCAGTTCATTCCTGGCAAAGTCATAAATGTCTTTATAGCCCTCATAGGCATACAGACCTCTTTCCTTGATTTTCTTTAACTCGAAGCCGATTTTCACCAGCCCTTCAACGACTGAACTCTTGGCTTTCCGGATACGCTCTTTCCGGTCCTTCAGTTCATTTAAGTAAATCATCTCCATCTGGTTCATGTCATCCATTTTTCTTCCCCCTCTTTTCCGGTCTGATATACTCCCATACCACCATGGGGACAACCATGGCAGATGCCGGGTTTCCCTGCCGGTGTATTGCCTGCGCCCTGGTAAAGACGTTCTTCAGAATGCTGTTCAGTGCTTTCCCTTTTTTCCGGACCGCCTCTGCCAGCCCGTCACCGCTTATATCAATGTCAATGTCCACGCCATGCTTATGTACCGACATGGCAATCCTGTCCCTTGCCATCAGGCTTTTTAATGCATCTGCCGTTTCCATGGCATTTGCCACATACGCTTTTTCATATTGTTTCAGCTCGGCATCCAGCTTCCCGAATGCCGCCGTCTGTGCATCGCAGATATAATCAAGCCCGCCTTCCATAAACAGTTCCGCCATCTCCCTGTCTATCCCGTTTTCCTCTGCCAGGGCTAAAACCTCATCCTTTTTCCCCTCTGCCAGAAGCCCCGCTGCCTTCTGGTTTATCTCCTCTGCCGAAGAAAATTCTCCAAATTTATTCCACATATTCTTTCCCTCCTATTTCCATAAAATCCCTTTCCAGCACCTCCGCCAGCAGTTCCCCCTCCAGTTTCCCCCGGTGTATCCGGTTTCCGTTTTTCCGCAGCTCGGCAAATTCCTTTTCCCTTTTCCGGTCGCTGGTTTCTCCAAGCCTTCTGTCCTCCTCTGTCATCCTGCCCTGGACTGCCTTCTGCCATTTCGTGATAAAGTTAACTGCTTCTTTAAAGTCATCATTCTGGTTGTCCCCCAGTGTTCTTTTCTGCCGGACGGCTCCCCCCGGTTGTACCTCAAGCACATACCACGGCTTGTCTATCTCTTCCACCCTGCGCAGCCACACCAGAAAGGTCTCCCGCTGCTCTATCCTGTCCCAGTATATGTCCGTCCTGTCTATGCACAGCCTTAATGCGCTGCTTTCTTTCAGAATCTCTTCTACTGACGTGGGGACAATTACCGCATATTTCTTATCCCGGTATTCAAATTTTTCCTTTATCTCTTTCTGCCTTGCTTCGGCTTCCCCGAATCTTTCCCTTATCTCATCCGCCTGGAGCTCAAGCCCCCTTTCCTTTACCAGCTTAACCAGACTGTCATGCTCGTTTTTCAGATTCTTCGGCTTATGCACCAGCGGCCGGGAAAGGTCCATTTTTAACCGTTTTGCCATATCCATGTAATCCTCCCATGTGCCTGCCAGTTTTCTTATGCCTGCCCCCGTTATCCCTGCCTGCTTCGCCAGATAATGGTAAGCCTGTATCTCGGTCATATAGTGAAGCATCCGGGCTATTTCTGCCGGGAGGATTCCTCCGGATGCGAAAAACTGAATCATTTCCCGGGGAAATTCTGTGTTTTTCTGCTTCTCATACCGGAGCCATGAAAGCGCTGCTTTTCCTCCGTCCATTTCCCGCAGCCTGCCCATCCGGTGTTTATCAATTCCCAGCGCTTTATCCAGTCCTGTTCCACATTCTCCTGCTATGCGACTGCCGTCCTGTGCATATTCCAATGCCAGCTCATAAAGCCCTGCCTTCGCCATCCGCTCCAGTATGGGGCGCCTTTCCTCTTCTTTCAGATAATCCTCCGGGTCGGTCCTTTTCCCTGCCCGGGCAATGGCAGGCAGCCCGCTTTTTTTCAGAAAATCTTTTTCCAGCCCCTTTAAGTTTTCCTTATATACCAGTCCTTTCATCCACCATCCGCTTTCGCTGTACCATCTCCCTTTTACAAAGCGGCAGCTTCCGTCTTTATACCTGTCCCAGTAGTACACGGTTTTTTCCTTATCTGCGCTGTATAAAACCCGTCTTACTTCCTTTACGCAGGTTTCGGCATTTTCATAGCTGCCTTTCCGGTATCTCGTCCAGACCTGGAACATCCTGATACAAAAGCCTCCCCTGCACCGCTGTATTAAATACCCGTTTTTTGTGTCTGTGTAGAAGCTCCCTGCTTTTCCGGTTGATTTGCAGGTCACCATTTTATGGCACCGCCTGCACCGCACGCTTTTTCCGTATTTCGGACTGTCTGCCGGCACATTTTTCCCGCAGAATGTGCAGTACCCCTCCTTTACCCCTTTCGGGTCATAGCGGTAAAGGAGATAATGCTGGTCAATGACCTGCTTTGCTGCCCATGTTTCAAAGCCTTTCGGCAGTGGGGGAATCCGCTCCATGTCCCTGTCCCATGGCTCCGTCTCTCTCCGGTAACCCTCCTCCCTTGTCTCCTGCCGTATCCGTTCCTGGAACTGCTGCAGCCCTTTGTATGCGCCGTCATTGTCACAGTACAGACCCTTCAGCAGGGTTTGGGAAATCAGCTTTCTCGCCTGCGGCATAAAGAACACCCGCCGTTTTGACAGCCATACCGAATCCGGCCAGTCCAGATTGAAAATCATGCTCTCCTGCCACCTTGCCGCTTTACGGTTATACGTGATAAACCTGTCGTTCTCCATATCCATATAGAGTTCAAAATGTGCCGTGGTGTTCCCTTTCCGCAGTTCCTCTGTCATGAATACTGCCACCCGGAGTATCCCGTCTGTTAATTTTGCGCTGGCATATGCGCCGTTCTGGTAGCATTCCGTCTCTCTTGGGGCGCATTTCCATTTGCTTTTGTACTTTACCGGCTCCTCCTTTGCCCGCCTTATTATTGCCGGCGTCGCTTTAGCCGGTGATGCCTGCCATTTTTTCCTCTGCACCTTCTTTTATCTCCTTTCCGTCAATGTCATAAAAGCAGTCCGGCTTGATGCCGTCCTGTCCTGCTATGTAAACCGCCATTTCCTCTATCTCGTCAGAATCCTTTTTTTCTTTCAGGCAGCCTAATATACACCCCTCCGGTCCTTTTGCCGCCGGGTTTTTCCCCCTCGCTATGGCAAACCATTTATTCCCTTGTGCCTTTTCCCTCTGTATCTCTTTTCCCGCTGCCCGTTTCGGATGCTCCCAGACGTAATTCATGGCATGGATAACAAATTCCTCTGTTGTCAGCCTTTTCAGCAGGGTAAGCTCTGTGCTGGCTATCCTGCTGTCCTCCCCGTCTTCGTTAATGTCTCCCCCCGCTCTGACTATGTAATACACAGAATTGTCCATATCCGGATAATAAATCAGCGTGTCCAGCGGGTTGTTTGTGCTGTGGAAGCCTCCCCGGGCACACTTTGCCGTATCCTCCCGGTAAGTCTTCCCCTCCTCATATTGGAATTTTCCTCTCCCCAGTGTGCATGTCAAATCCTTCCTGAATGCCTTATATGCTATCATTATTCCTATTCCCTCCTTTTCACGGCTATCAGAAAAAAGTGCCTGTACAGGTAGCCGGTCTCTCTGCTTATCCCCTCTTCCAGTTCTTCCACCCGGTAGCCGGCCGGCACTGCCGGCTTCCGCCGGAGTGTCTTTTCCGTTATCCTTTTCCTCTTCATCCTTGGCCTTTTCAGATTTCTGCTGTTCCGGTATGCTTTCCTGTTCGTCAGCTTCCTCTTCAGCTTTCTTTCATTCTCGCTTTTATGCTTCGCCATGTATTCCGCCAGGGCTTTATACCTGCCCTCCTCATACAGCGGCTTGATGTTGCAGTGCCCGTGTCCCCAGATACCCTCCAGGTCTTTTATGTAATTGATGCCGTCTATGGTATTGATGATAATATGGACATGCGGCGCATTCACTCCGGCGGCGGCTATCCATTTCAATGGCTTTTTCCGTTTCCGGTACCGGTATTTCAGCCGGCGGATGAAACCGTCCATATCTTTGTCTATCTCTTCCAGCGTCTTTTTTTCTCCCGCTTTATAGGTTAAGGTGAGGTACATGTCCCCTGCCCCGAAGTTGGCGATTATCAGCCGCCTTAAGGTTTTGGCAATCCGCCTTTCATTGGTCTTTCTTACCGCCTCCTCTGACGGTCTGCTCCTGCTCCCCCTCCGGTTATGGTTCCCTGCCATGGAGCTTTGCACCTGCTCCACCTCTATCATCCCATTCCGGAGGTAATGCCTGTTTTCGATATGCATATCCTTTTTTGTCCGTAAACTTAATGGCTTAATCGAGCCGTAAAAGGCAAACAAAACCCCTTATTTTTTCCTGTTTTTGTTTGCCTTTTTGCTGCATCTGTGATACAATTACCATGTTGGTTTGGTTTGTATCACAGACCGGAAAAGCATCGGCGTTCCCGCCGGTGCTTTTTCACCGCAGAACACCGGCTATCTTCATTGCTGTAAACGGCGCAATGTTATACCAGCCTGCCACCGCTTCCGGATTTTCCCCTCTCTGTATTCTCCGCTTAATCTCTTCCCTGTCCGTCTTTGACAGGTGGTTTCTTCCCCGGTTTCTGTACATGTTTTTCTCCTTTCCATAAATCCACGCCCTTTTTCAGCCGCTTCTCCGTTGCTCCATACTTATATGCCACTGCCAGGTGCGTTTCCGTCTCTTCCTTTACCATCCAGTTTCTCGGGTTCAGTTTGTGCCCGCTGATAATCTGTTTCTGCCTCATGGTCGGTTTTTTCGGTTGTTTCATCCCCTCCGCCCCCTTTCCCGCCAAATCATGCCCTGTATCTGCTCCTTTGTCTGCGTCCGGCTCTCCCCTGCCGTGTTCCGGTAATCCCGGTACACCATCTCGAACATCACCCTGGGGTTGTTGCTTTCATCAATTTTCTGGATTAAATCCCTTAGTGATGAGGCGTTATCCTGCAGGTAGGTGATAAAGGAATACTCCGGTTGGTAAATGTAATCAAACTGCCCGGATGCTGCCGCCTCCCTGTCCATCTCCTCTATTTTCTTCTTTACCTGCTCCGGCGCCGGTCTGTCTTTCCGCTTTTCCTTTGCGGCTTCAATCTCCTCGACCACCGCCAGACTGGCCGCCATCACCGCCACCGCCGCCAAAAAGGTTTCCATGTTTCCGGCGCCAACGCCGGCCACCATGCTGATACACAGCACGGCTACAGCCGCCGATTCTATGTACTCCAGTCCTTTTTTCATCTTCTGTTGTGCGGTACCGCACATCCTCCTTTCCTATTCTCCAAAACGGCATCCTCCGGATGTTTTAATCATGCCGACCTTTGCCGGCATGGAAGACACCTGCCTGTCCGGTTTTTTCGCCGGCTTAAAATCAACTACAGTTTCCTTTCTGGGCTTCCGCCCGCTTCCCTTTCCTCCCATTTGTTCCTCCTACTGTTTCTTTGCTTTTGCAGAATTATTTCTGTTTTCCCCTGCGCTCAATGATTTTTTCTAATAATTCAAGTTTATCCAAGCTGATTAGGTCTAAGGAAAATAACATTCTTGCCTTGCCGCAAGCCAAATCCTCAAGAACGCCATACCTGCCATTTGGTTTTGCCTCGTCTATCAATTTCAATGTCGAACGGACAGACCGGATACCCTTTTTTAATAATTCTTTTTTGGTATATTCCTCCATTTAAGCCTCCATTGTCTTTTTCCACGCCATTACCTTTATCCACTCATCCGGATTGTATGGCGGTATGTACTGTTTTAAATTTTTTTGTTTTAACTTTTCTCGATAATGCAGATAATCGTACAAGACCAATATATTGACTAACGAATAACCATGACCTCTGATGGTTGCTTTCTCGCCGTATCTGTCCTTGTATGCCTCAATCTCATTCATATAATTCTGTATTGTTCTGGCTTCTACCCCTATCTGCTCCGCTGCTTCTCTTTTTGTTACCATCACTTTGGGAAGCTTGGTTAATTCAATTATTTTTTCTTTCAAGCTAATTCCTCCTTTTTCTTGTAGTTTTTTATTGATACTTTTCATTTTTCTCCTTATAATCTAGGTACAGGCATCTGGCAATGCCGAGTACTGATGAAAGGAGATTTTTTACATGGCTCGATTACGTGATTTAGCACTATTAGACATGAAGCACGATGAACAAATTATTGAAATATTTAAATGCTTAATGCAAAATGCAATGGAGTATGCAAAGCTATCTTACGAATATTTAACTTGTGATAATATTGAAAATAGTATTGCTATTTCGTATTTGCAAATAGCCTCTTCCAAATTTTCATCCGCTGAGGTTTTTTATTATTCGCACACTGACCTTTCTCGTGAAGAGGTTGATCTAATATTCGATAAATTTGACCATTATGTGTTTGATGTTTTGCAAAATGAAAGGCTTTGCAAATTAAAAAATCATCCCACACAGAGTTTTAATAACTTATGTAAAGCATTTGATAATTCACCTATTTGCTAAATCTTGGGGCTGTCGCTTTAACGAATAAAAATTTGAGAAACGGTAGCCCCTTTTAGCCTATATATGACATTCACTAAACATTTTTCTAAACATTTAGACCAGTTGATACTTCTTATCCCGCTGCCCGCTGGTCCTCTTTTTCTAAGTCCATGCCTGCTTTTATCCCCTCCATCAAAAATAAAAGGTTTTCTGCCCTTTGTTCATGCTTTTCTGATATTTCCTTTTCCAAAAAGTCTAAAACTTTCTTTTTTCTCTCTGATATCTTCATCTTACTTACCTCCTTATTCTTTTGTTACATCACCACCATGTAACTTTAATTCACTATACAATAACTTATATTCACTTGTCAATACATTTTTGTAACTTTAATTCACTTCTGTATTGCTTTTCTTAATTTTGTATGATAATATCTTTTTAAAATATAAGCAGAAAGGAAGTACATTGTGGATACTATCAATGAACGGGTAAAAAAATTAAGAAAAACTCTCGATTTAACATTAGAAAAATTTGGAGAACCGCTTGGAGTTGGAAAAAATGCAATTAGTCGTATCGAAACAAGTAAAAGCAAAGTAACAGAACAAATGTTTCTTGCTATTTGTCGGGAATATAATGTTAATTCTGATTGGCTCCGCACGGGAGAAGGCGCAATGTTTTCAGAAGACGAAGAAGAATATCTTTTTCGTTGGGTTGGTCGAGTTCTAAAAGATAAACCAGATTCTCTAAAGAAGCGCTTTTTAAATTTCCTCTCTACATTGGACGATAGCGACTGGGAAGCTCTGGGAAAAATTTTTAATAAAATGAAAGAAGAATAGGCATATACCTAGTCTTCTTTTTTATTGCATTTTCCCTTATATAGCTTTATAATATACTAAATCTTACAATAGGAGGGTATTATATGAGTTTTTCAGAAGAACTAAAAAATTTTTCGGAACGAATTTCCAGTTTAAAGGATAATATTTTAACAGAAGAAGCAACCAAAATGTCAATGGTTATTCCGTTATTTCAAATGTTAGGTTATGATGTATTTAACCCTAAAGAATTTTGCCCTGAATACGCTGCAGATGTTGGTATTAAAAAAGGCGAAAAAGTTGATTACGCTATACTTTTTGATAATATACCCTCTATCTTAATAGAATGCAAATCTTGCACTGAGTCACTTGATAAGCACGGTTCTCAACTGTTTAGATATTTTAGCACTACCCCTGCAAAGTTTGGAATCCTTACAAATGGCATAATTTATAAATTTTATACCGATTTAGAAGAAGCAAACAAAATGGATTTAATACCGTTTTTAGAATTAAATTTACTTAGTTTACAGAACCATCAAATATCTGAACTGCAAAAATTTGCAAAAGAAAATTTTGATAGCTCTACCATTTTTAGTACTGCAGAGGAATTAAAATATTCTTCTCTGATTAAAAGTGTAATCCAGAATGAAATTGATAACCCCTCACCTGATTTTGTTAAAGTACTTGTTTCTGGTGTCTATGACGGGAAAAAAAATCAAGCTGTTATGGACAAATTTACTCCTATTGTTAAAAAAGCTTTTTCTAGCCTAATAAACGAAAAAATCAATCAAAAGCTTTCATCCGCTTTGGATAAAAACCTAGAAGATGAAACTACTACTGCTGAAAAAATTCCTCTTCCTGATTCTAAAATCATTACAACAGAGGAAGAGATTGAGGCATTTTATATCATTCGAGGCATTCTTGCCGGAACATGTAGTATAGAAGATATTGCATATCGTGACACCGAAAGTTACTTCGGCATTCTTTTTAAAGATAATAACCGTAAACCTATTTGTCGACTTAACCTTGATACGAAAATGAAACAACTTATGATACCTGACGAAAATAAAAAATTTGAGCGGCACTACATTCACTCTTTAAATGATATCTATCAATATAAAGATGCTTTAGTAAATGTGGTAAACAGATATATATAAATTTTGAGGGTATGTCCCATAGCATACCCTCTTCATTATTTCAAATACTCTTTTACTAATAGGAGTATTCTTTTCACTTGAATTAAATCCGCACTTTTCAGTAATTCTTGTATCTCTTTTATTAAATCTTCTTTCATATGTATCACCTTACCTGTTAGAATCTGTAATCTATAGTTATATTTATCACAATTCCAATATTAAGTAAATAGATTTGTACAAACCCGCGTCCATTTGTACAAATCTACATATTTTTTATTATCTTCAAGCGGTTTTTGAACGCTTTTTTGTATGTCCGGCTCACCTGCAGCTTTCGCTTTCTTACGGTTACTTCATCATTTTTTATGGCACAATAGTTATAATTGACCAGGCAGCTTTGATTCACTCTCAAGAAAAAAATATAGTCGTCTACCTCCCGCTGCACATCATCCAGTTTCCGGTAAAAGCGGATAGGTTCATCATTATCCCTATACGCTGTAATTATCCGGTGGTTGGATTCAAAATAGATAATGTCGTTTAAATCAACCGCCAATTCTTCACCATTGATTCTATAGCGAAAAAGCCTCTCTCCTATCCAGAAATCACTAATAAGCTTATCTATATGTTCATCCACATCTTTTAGAATAAATACCGTTCTGCTACTTTGCAACCTAGCTATGTCCAGCTTCCCGCTGCACAGTTCCATATCCACTATAACCAAATCATACTCCGGTATCTGGACATTCAAATCTCTGGATATAAATATCGCTATATCCTCGTTTTCCTTTTTTTGCATTTCCTCCACTAAAGCCTCATTTTTTGTACATACCAGTATATTCATCCCGCTGCTCCTTTTTGCTAGTATGTCCTCATCTTTCGCATTGTGTTCTTCCATTTTTTCCCTTTCCTATAATTTTTCCTCTTGACAGAATAATTTTCTTGACATAATAATCATATATGATTTGTGCGATATCGCACAGGAAAGGAGGTCGTGCTCATGTGGGTTGAAAAAAGAGAAACCGGTTTCAAATTTTGATTTTTGAGATTTTTAGTATTTTATTACATATTCTGACATTTTATTTGTTTTTTTATGTATTTTTTTGTTTTTTACGTGTTTTTTTGTTTCTTTCCTCTTTTCAATCTTTTTTTTTAATGGTATAATACATAAAATAAAAGGTTCGGCATAATCTATTAAAAAATGTCTGAATATTGAGGTGACAAACTATAAATAGTCAAGTGGTTTTCAAAAAATTTTTGAAATAGTAA
>JAMPFJ010000030.1 GCA_023664535.1 Bacteroidales bacterium | reverse complement strand
CCCCTTAAAAAAAAACTGGTCTAAAAATGAGACTAAGTCAAGTCTATATATATATTATTATATATATACAGGTGTGTTGTTTTAAATCTGTGTGGAATCTGTGTAAAAATAACAGGCAAGCGAACTTGCCAGCATGAACCCGGACACCAGTCTTTTCCGCCTTGCCACCCGCCCTGTAAGGCGGGTGCTGTAACAGGCTGGACTGATGTCCCCCTACTGGCAAGTTTAAAACGTGCGCTTGCAGGGGGTAAAATATATTCCTGTAACCCTGGATAAGGCACTAAATTTTAATTTTTAGCAGAAAAAGGATTAAATGCTTGACAAAGATAAAAAAATGGCTTATTTTACAGTCAAGGCATATAACCATCCCCCTAACAGGTTAAGTCTGCTGACAGGGAAAGGGTGGGGAACGACCCCTTGTCGTTTCCCCGCCCTTTTCCCTTTTCCTGTTTCCAGAAGCTTCCTTGCTGCTTCTCACTACTCCACATCCAAACTATTCAAGCCCCGTTGGGGCGCAAAACCAGTGTTTAACAAAATGTTGCAGAACGATTTTCAAGGGAATGAATCCCTTGAAAATTGCAACACGATTTGTTGCGCATTCCAAAAAATCCATAGCAAATTATTATACGGATTATTCGTCACTCCGTTCCTCAAGGCACTAATAATTTTATTACAAGGGATAGATTTTTTGAAATACTTACAAATTCCGGACTTCAAAGCATTCACCGGATGCTTCTATCGTCTTTCGTTAAACAGGATGCGGTTTTGCGAATAGTTTGATGTTCATTGTGTCATTATCTCTTCTCTTCACCTGTCGGTTTCCCGGTTTAAGCAAGCGGGGGTTTTCTTACTACACAAAGAAAAAGGCTAAGGTTTTCCGGATGGAAGCCTTAACCTTTTCTTTTTTTAGGTAACATTACCAGTGTTCTTCTTTTCTTTCATTTACTATCCGGTATAATTCCGGGCAATAGGTTTATTGTGGGTGAAACTATTCTGCTTTTACCACTAAATAAAGATTGCTGTTTACGATAGATATTTCAACAATTTCGTAATCCCCAAAAGCCTTTACCAGATTATGTGAATAATGCAGAGTGCTTCCGTTGCAAATTACGTATACGTTGCTTCGATTGACTTCCACATTTTTTAATCTCAGCATTCTCCTGTATACCTCCGATAGTTATTCTACTTCCTTTGAATACCCGCTTTCCTATTTGTCTGTTTGTAATAATGCCATACAAATAAAATGGTGATAGCTAATGTAAATATCCCCCAGATAATCCATGTTAGTAAATCACCTGTACGGACGCTTCCGGTTGTTGTATTTTTATTATTGCCGTTGATAATATCTTTACCATTTCCAGGTTCTTTATCTTTTACCTTTTTATAATTCAATATTTCCATTTCCGGTGAAAGATTTGTTCCGGTTAAATTAATTTTTCGCATGGTATTGTCCAAAATATAGTTTTTCCGGGTCTTTGTTTCCTGTAAATAATATATTCCCACTGGTAAGTTATTGATATGAATTTCCCCATGAGAATCGGTAATAAAACAACCAATAAGGTTTTTCCCTGCATCCAGCAGATTAAAACTTACCCCTTTTAAGCAAATATCTTCCTCTCCGCTTTTTTTAATAATTTTAATACTACCCTTGTATTTCTGGTTGACGATGGGGGTATCTTTATTCAACTCTGCGACAAAGTCTATACCGTTTAGGGTAATATCAAAATCATAGGTATGGCTGTCTGGAATATAAGTTTCATCGGCTGTCTGGATTTCCCGATAATAATACCTGCCATTGCAAAGCTTTTTATTGAATACAGCTATCCCCTCCGTATCCGTTACCGCATACCCAACACAGGAATCTTTTGCAAGAATAATATTTCCTTGATAATCGGCAATTTCACTATAAGTATAGACACCAAAAACAACACCCTCAATCGGTTTCTTTTCATAGATATATACTTTATCTGATTTACTTACCCCTTCCGGCATCTCTGGGGATAAGCTTGGTATCTCTGCCTGTTTATAAATTTTCAATTCGGTAGACAGTGCATGATTGACAAATTCAATTTCTTTTATCTGTGTTGATGCAGTTTTATTCTCTTCTAATACAACTGTTTTTGCCTTTGTCTCAAGCTGTAGTGTGCCGCCATTATCAACTTCTTTAACAGTATAAATTGCCGGTGCAGTAAGGTTACCAGATTTTGCAATTCCGCATTCATCTGTTTTCAATGTTTCAACAAGAATACCGTATTCATCATAAATTTCAAAGATGACATCTTCCACTGGCTGTTTTTCCCGCATTAACTCCTGATAATCTCCATAATCGGTTACGACTATTTCTGCTCCGGTAATAAGTTCACCATATTTTTTTATGACAATCATGTTGGATGATTTTTCATTTTCAAAGATATGTGTATAATTAGCACCATTAGGATAAGTATTATTCAACTCTAATTTATGTGTAAAAATATAGGAATCTTCTGCCGAAAAGCTATATCCTTCCGGAGGATTTGTTTCCACTACCATATATTGACCATAAGGCAATTCCAGACCAAACTCTGCCATACCTTTTTCGTCAGAAATTACTGTTTTCAAAGGAATCCATGTATTTTCTTCAACGGTTTCCTGTCCTTTTTGGTCTCTTGCTGTTACCGCAGGAGTTGTATCCGCTGTCGTAAATAAAGGATAGCCGTCAAAATTGGTATTTTTGATATGGGCGTATAATGTAAATTCCGCTCCTTGCAGAGGTAATCCTTCTGCTTTGTCTATTTTTTCCACAAAGCAATTTGCCGGTACTGCTTTATTGATATACTTGCCGCCCATAATCAAATTATTTTCATTTGCTTTTATTTCAAAAGGTAATCTTGTATTCCAAACATGGTATATTGGTAATAGTGTATTGTGTGTGTTAGAAGTCTCAATCAGATAATATTTGCCTAAGGGCAAATGATAATAATGAAGTTCACCATTAGAATCCGTAAATGTATCAATAGCGGCGCCATGATTTAGATTTTTATTCCATATGCTGGCATCCAATACATCCTGTGTCAGCTTGGTATTGGCTTTCCACAACAGGGTATCGCCCAAATAGATATCTTCATTGGTATACAAATCAAAGAAAACCTTATCCAGGCTGCGTTTTTCATAGATAAACTCTCCGTCTGCATAATCAACAAAAACATTTCCCTGTTTTTGTAAACAGGCGCTTCCGCTTTCATATTCATTGGTAACGGTATAGGTAAACTCTATGTTATCCGCATTTTTATTCTGTTTAACATAAGGTGGCAGCGTGCCGACTGTAGAAAGAACAATCTTACTCCCGGTAGCAGTATCTGTTTTTATCGCTTTCAATTTGATTTTAATGCCACTGTTTTTCATTCCAGGCGGAGGAGACGTCTCTTCTAAAATATAAGTTCCCTCCTCTTCAATCTTCCGGAATGTATTACCTCCATCCGCACTGGTAGTTATCCGTTGCGCAGGGTATACCGTTTTTCCGGTCGAATCTGTTCCGGTAAGAGTAAATACGGCACCGTCTATTGCCTGGTTGAGACCGTCAACCTTATGAATATTAACGACAACTCCTTGTTCATCTGTACTACCAGAAGCATATACTTTTAAAGCAAAATATGCAGGTGAAGAAGCCGAGACATCATAAGACATCCTCTGCTTTCCTGTTCCGCTGTCCAGATAATTGATTTTTACCGCTCCTTGAAGCCCCAAATCTGCTTTGACCACAATCATAACCGGAGCTTCCGCTGTTCCGAAGCTTCCTTCCTTCTGGTTGAAAGAGACCTTTAATTTTCCGTCTGTTCCGATAGAGGCCTCTGCATTTTGGGAGGAAAGTTTTTGTCCGGAGTTGGAATAGCAGCCGACAATGCTGAGCGCACCCCAGCCGTTAGGCGCTTTTGCCGCAAAATATTTCCATGCAGCCCCTCCGACAGAAAGGCTTCGATTATTTACATCATAAGCACCTTCATTCTTATTTAATTGTACTTTTTTGTTAAAAAGTTCGGATTGGTATAATTGCTTACGGCTGTCCCGGCTGGATATATCCTGCTGCCGGACTGCCGTAATGTTCTTATAGCTGTTTGCTCCGCCGGTTCTGAAGGGATTAATCTCCGTCAACTGCCACAAATTATCGGCATATTCCATTAACTGGTTTGCCATCGGGGTTCCACCGATTCCCCAAATCGCCCGCTGAGCATCTTCATAGCCTGCGAGAGAATATAGTCCGCCATTTTTCTTAAAATAGTCCATTGCCACCGCCATCCGGAATGTGGTCTGTGAATCATAAAGGGTATCCCATTTCTCTACAAAAGAGTATTTTCCGGAATACATTGTCATACCATGGTCGAGACAAAATACATATAGCGGGGCGTTTTGCATGATATACCAGTAATAGCCTCCACCCCAGCTTCCCGCACTCAAGACAGTGGAACCGGAGGCAAGCTTACTGTCCAGTACCTCCTCTTCGACTATTTCTTCCTCTGCGATATTCAGCTCTTCCTGCCATAATTCGGCAGGCTTTTCCGCATTGCTTTTCGCAGTGGTTGTCTCATCCGGAAATAATTTGGGAAAATAATATTCCGGAATTTCTGCTGTGTTATCTGTTGTATAATCTGTACGCTTTTCTGTTGTAAATTCTTCCATGGTTGTTTGAGATGAATCGGCTGTTGAAGCTGCCTCCTCTGTTTTGATGCTTGAAGTTGGTTGAGAAGTACTGATTTCCTCAGTACATTGAGTTGTCTGCTCAGAAGAAATGAAATCTGCCGCAATCGCAGCAAATGCTTTTGTATAGGGGACATATGGCAAAATAAGGCTGAAAGCCAGCATAATTGCCAGAATGCCCCGAAACCTTTGCTTCTTCATACTCATTCTCCTTTGCTGTATAAAATTTTAGTATTTTTTTAATTGAACTGTTTTTCCCTGTCCCTTTCCTTTAAATAATTTTTTGTAGCTTGACAACTTGCGCTTTGGTACTTTTATTATTGCGTTGGCAGAAATACCCGTTAAGGCTTTCCGCCCTATTTTATTGATACTGTGGGAACGGATTTTAATGGTTTTCAGTCCCTTGCACTGATAAAATGCGCATCTGCCGATTTTTCTTACATTTTTGCCTACAATGACCTGTGATAACTGCATATTTCCTCTGAAAGCATTTTCTTCTATAGCCGTTACCCGGTAATCTCTTCCCTTTATTCTGATTTTATCCGGAATGGTTACCTTTTTTGCTTCTTTGTTTCCAATAAAGCTGACTTCACGGTGTTTCAAAGAAGTAATCCGGTAGCCGGAATAACCGGAAGAAGCGGGGCCTTGTACAATGTCGGTGTCAATTCTAAGCTGGAACGGTTGAACCTTTAATGTTATGGTTTTACTAATCTGTGGGGCTGCTTTTAACGCTACTTTAAAACTTGCTTTTCCCGATTTCGGAAATGTAAGGATATTATCCTTAATCTTGCAGTTTTTTTGCGGTGTAATAATTAGTTGGTTTGCAGATATAGTTACTTTTCCCCAGCCGTCACGGCTATCTTGAAGTTCACAATCTACCTTTAGGATATCTCCTTCCTTATAGATTGTCTCACATTCAGCTGATGCAGCATTATATAAATATACTCTGTCGATTCGAATATAATTCGGATTAACAGCTGCGGTATAGATGCTCTTCTGATTACGTTTTCGAGTAAGCGGCATTTGAGATAAGTCGATTCTTGTTGAATCGTTTTGTGCTTCTTTAACAGTTCCCACCGGATAAAAATTGATATCATCCGTGAAAATCTGAACCCAGTAATTTCCCACACAGCCAAATCCCGCATAAACCCAGTTCGGATTAATCATGGTGGCATAATGTCCTGATGATTGAACTAACGAATGATTGGCATCTTTAGCTGAGCTGAAACCAACATGGATGTTTTCACCACGAATAAACATACTCTTTGCTTCAATGGCAGAACCATCGGGACGCCGATGCGCCCAGTATATTGCCGTTTCTGCCGCT
Organism: Bacteroidales bacterium; assembly: GCA_023664535.1. Classification (GTDB taxonomy): domain Bacteria; phylum Bacillota; class Clostridia; order Lachnospirales; family Lachnospiraceae; genus CAG-590. The sequence continues at coordinate 23,707 of JAMPFJ010000030.1, read as the reverse complement.
CGTTCCATAGCAATCTGCATAAGGGTATCGTTTGCCTTAATTTCTGCTGCCCCCACTTTACGTCTTTCCCGGTTAACCAGGTCAATCATTTTATAGGCTTCTTCATAGTTATAGGTTACCTCATAGCTTAGATAAATGGGATGCAATAAATAATCATCGTCATCTGTTCCATATCTTCCGCAATATCCCCAGCTGTTACCAGTCCAGATTTTGTATAAATAGTCATCTCCCCATGGGTCCTTTTCTCCGGAAGTGTTTTTCACATAGCCGTCCCATTCTTTTGCTTCAATATCCAATCTTCCACATAAGATAAAGGGAATAATCAAAAGAATTATTACTGGTACCGCTACCGTGTTCATTCGTTGCCATCTTTTCATCGCTTATCCTCTCCTACTTCCAGACGTTTCTCTGTTAACCGGGTTTTTCGCTTATCGTTTTTGTAAGGAATACCGGCTAATCTATGGTTTCTCCTCTACATATAATGATAGATGTACCCTTACATTTACCATCATTTTACTATATTTCGTGGGGGAATACAAGAAAGAAATTGTTCCAGAATGCGGTTTCTTAAGGTTATTCGAAACGCATTGTCAATGGGAAAACAGGTATCTCTTTTTCTGTTCGCCGATGCTTTTCCAACAGGATGAGCAGGCATACTGATTTCATACTGTCCATTTGCTTCATTTTGAAAAATTTTAATGGAATTGATGACCAGTAAATTGTCTAACGTGATGGCTGCATACGCCAAGGTTATCTTTCCATTCCGTCTTTTGGGATTACGAAGCAGCGAAACCTGTACATTTGTTATCTCCATACAGTCACGCTCCTCTCCCGCCGTTCGGTAGCCAATAAACAAGCCGTCATATACATACGGTTTTTTCTCCATCGGAAAACGGGATAATCATACCGTACAATGAAAAAAATACAAGATAAAATTGTTAACTGGTAAAAAAATTGCATAAATGTCCTTTCAACGACATTATGTGTGATAATAAAGAATTTAGAGTGAGTTGATTATTACATATTCTGCACCCTATGTCAAGAAAAAAATTGCAATAACCCAAATCCAATCCAAATAAATATTGTGAAACAGAAATGACATCATCATCTGTAAGAAAAATTATATGCTTATGCCGTTGACATTATCATCCGTAAGAGAAATTATGTACTTCCGCTATTCCGCTTCCGCAATAATCTCATATACGGGAATCATCAAATAGCATCCAGCATGAATGGTATCATCTTTCAAATTGTTAATCTCCTTGACCTCTTTGATGTAATCGACATATCCGGCTTCTGAAACAGCATATTCCTGTGCAATGGCAGTCAGGGTATCGCCGTACTGAACTTCAATCGTAGTAAAAGATTTGTCATATTCTATGCTTTGATTAGCTTGTACGAAGTTCATTCCGCCAATAATCGTTATACTTAATAGAATAATCAATAAAACAGTTAACATAAATCTATTATTGTAAATAAAATCTCTTATCATAAAAGTCGCCCTCCTGTCACTTTCCTAAATTATCGAATATTTGTTCGTTTTTTGTATATTAACAAACATTTGTTTGCTTGTCAATAGATTTACGAAAATATGTTCGGAAAATTTGTTCGGAATAAATGTTTGCTTTTTTGGTTCATCTGTGTTAGTATAGTAACAGATAGAGTTTTTTATGCTTGATAAGGAGGGGTTTATATGCCTGGTAAGATTAGTACAAAGCAACAGGAAATACTTGATTATATTAAGGATACCATTTTACAAAAGGGGTATCCGCCGTCAGTCCGTGAGATTTGTGAGGCAGTCAGATTGAAGTCAACTTCCTCCGTTCATTCTCATTTGGAGACTCTTGAGAAGAACGGTTATATTCGACGGGACCCGACAAAGCCAAGAACAATAGAAATATTAGACGATACTTTCGGTCTTTCCAGACGGGAGCTGGTCAATGTTCCCATTGTAGGACAGGTTACTGCCGGACAGCCGATTCTGGCGGTGGAAAATATTGATGGATATTTTCCCGTACCTCCGGAATACCTGCATAATAAGCCGACCTTCATGTTAAAGGTTAAGGGCGACAGCATGATTAATGTGGGGATTTATGAGAATGATTTGATTTTGGTTGAAGAACAGCAGACTGCTTATAATAACGAGATTGTTGTTGCGTTAATTGATGACAGTGCGACGGTAAAACGCTTTTTTAAAGAGGACGGTCATTATCGCCTGCAGCCGGAAAATGATTTTATGGAGCCGATTATTGTTGAGCAGGTTTCTATTCTCGGCAAGGTAATCGGACTTTTTCGACTGATTTGAAGATAAAAATATCTGAGCATAAGACAGAAGACCAACCGATACTTTTCTTCTGCTTTATGTTCAGACAAAAATTTAATCGATACTCTCTTCTGTCTTATGTTCAGACAAAAATCGATGGATACTCTCCTCTGCCTTAGTTCAAGACAAAAATCAATGGATACTCTCTTCTGTCCTTATATTCAGACAGTTTAAGCATTCATTCCAATCATTATCTACTTAACTGATAACAACGTCACAGTAAAAGCCCTCTTTATCCTCTTTACAGCTGGCATAGCGGTATCTAATCATCGTACCTTCATTATAACGGATAAAATAAGCGGAATAATGATATCGGGTATGCTCCATAAAGTGGTTCATCACTGCCGTTGCATTTTCTATAGAATATTCTGTAAGTTTAATATCAACAAGATAACGGTTTGGTTTGATGAGAATACTGCTCTTTTCAATATCAGACTGCTCCGTCAGGGCAGACATCAAAATTCCCCTTGTCACTTCATCGGAAAGCAGTTTTATTTTTTTCACATATTCATTCATTAGCGATACCATTTATTACGCTCCAATCCCTTAATAGACTTCCTTGTCCGGCATAGCTTTTAAAACCTGTTTAAATTCATCAAAATGCTCTTTGAACATCTCCACAACATCAGGGTCGAAATGGATGCCGCTCATCCGGACAATTTCATTGTAAGAGTCCTCATCCGACCAGCCTTCTTTATAGTAACGCTGCGAGGTTAACGCATCAAACACATCACACACCGCCATAAGACGACTGATATAAGAAATATCCTCTCCCTTTATCCCAAGATATCCGGAGCCGTCCCAGCGTTCGTGATGCTCCAGTGCAATCGTTTTTGCAATTTTCATAATATCTCCGGGACATTTTGCCAATAATGCCTCTCCGTAGAGCACGTGATTTTTCATTATAGCGTACTCTTCATCCGTCAGCTTATCCGGTTTATCCAGAATCTCTTCCGGAATCATCAGCTTACCGATATCGTGCATCATGGATGCAACCGCCAGCTTATCCACATAATCCGTGGTAAAACCGGATGCTTTCCCAAGAATACGCATATATTCGGATACCCGGCGGATATGTTCCCCGGTCATTTTGGATTTGCTCTCAGAAATTTCAGCAAAGGCAAAGATAAGCTCTTCCTGGCTTCGGATTAAATCATGGTTTGCCTCGATAGTTTTATTCAGCATAATCATATTGCGGTCGACAATATAGTATGCGAATAAGGTAGCAATCAGAACCAGCACAATACGGAGAAAAACTCCGTACAATAGAGCATCCATAAAGCTATCATACTCCTGGCTCATGATATCCTGCAAAACAAAATACCTTAACAGCATGGTCAAAAATACACATAAACAGTTAATCGTCGTCGTGGCAACAATCAACGTGCGGTCGCAATACAATGTCGCCACTAACAGGGGAACCGTAACTAACACAATAAAGTCATATGAAATAAATGTACTCAGCAAAAATACCACGGATAAAATACACATAATGACATAATATTTCATCCACTGGGTTTCCAGACGAAGAATATTTACCAGCACGGTAGGAATTAACAATAAAAGAATGCTCGCCACAAAGACCAGAATTATTATGTACTCATCATAACAATAGTAGTCTGTCATCGAAAACAGCCACAGGGATATTAAAAATAATATCGTTATCCTTAAACATTTGGCTGCAAGCTTATTCACTTCCAGATTATTCCGTTGAATTAGTAAGTCTCTATCCATATTTCCCCCAATGCACCGCATTTTTCTCTATAGTGATGAACGGTCAATCACCTTTCCGTCCAGCCAGATTTTTTCCAGATTATAAAATAATCTGTCCTCTTCATTAAATATATGGACAATCACATCCGAAAAATCCATCAATATCCAGTTTGCCGTCTGATAGCCCTCAATCTGTTTTGGATGAATCCCCTCTTCATGCAGCTTCTCTTCCACACTGTCCGCCATTGCCTGTATCTGATTTCTGTTCCTTCCGTTTGCAATGATAAAATAATCTGCCAAAACGGAAACCTCGGAGATATCAATAATTTTAATATCCTCTGCTTTTTTATCCTCTAAGCCGGCAATAGCCGCCTTTGCCATTTCCCTGCTCGTCATCATATTTTTCTACCTTTCCCTTAGGTTTAATCCTATTTTTGGCGCAACGTCCGATAATATTCATAGGTTTCCTTTGTAATCGGGTCCAATGCCGCTCCTTTTTTCGACAGATAATGCATACTGTTCTGCAAAATATGCAGCAGGCATTGGTCCAAATCCATATAAGCTTCTTTGCGGATAATGTCCATTTCCGGCAGAACCGCCCTGTTGGGCTCAATAAAATCGGCAATGTAAATGATTTTCTCCAGTGTGGTCATTGCCGGTTTTCCGGTAGTATGCCATGTGATTGCCGATAAAATCTCTTTATCTGTCACGCCGTATTTTTCCTTTGCATAAACTGCCGAAAGCTTTGCATGCAGCAACTCGGGATTTTTATATTCACATGGAGAGATGGGAATCTTCCGCTTTTCGCATTTGGCAATTTTTTTGTCATTGGAAACATACTTCGCACAATCATGTAAAAGACCGGCAATCAGAGCCTGTTCAATATCCACACCGTGAATATATGCCATATTGCCTGCTGTATACTCTACGCCAAGAGAATGCTCCAACCGCTTTGCCGATAATTTTTCGCTCAGTTTTTCCGTCATCTGTACTCTGTCCATATATCTACTCCTGTTCCGACAAATCCACTGTTCTTTATTATAACAAAAAATGTATGCAATTTCAACGAAACTGCATACATTTCCAGTAAAATTTAGTAAAAAAGGAATGTATATCTTAAAAATATAATTGATTTCTCTGAATATACTGTAAAACAGCTGACGGAACGCCTAACTCTTCGGAGAAATTCTCTAGGGATATACGGCGGTCTTCCGCCATCATTTGACGGATTTTTTGCCGGATATCCGTAGAGGAACAGGTTATTTCCGGACAGTCGATGAGAAAAAATCGCTTCCTGCCGAAATGCTGATTCAGTTTATTTATCTGTTCCTGCATTTCCAGCTGTTTCTTTTGATTTCTCGGGGCGGCAAGAATATTTGCATTGCGGACAATCAGCTCCGGATGAACCCATTTTGTAAAATTGTACAGAGAATCTGCCCCCATAATAAAATAAAACTTATCCTCCGGATAACTCTGCCGCAGCAAAGCCATTGTCTCATACGTATAGGTGGTTCCCTCTCTTTTCAATTCAAAATCAGAGGCGGTAAAATAAGAATAAGCGTCAATCCCAAGCGCCGTCATGACAAAACGGTCTTCACCGGTTACGCTTTTATCCGCCGGTTTATATGCCGGAAGGTGATTTGGCATAAACCGGATTTCATCCAAACAAAATTGTTGATAAGCAGCCTGTGCAATAGCGATATGCCCAAAATGAATGGGATTAAAGGTTCCGCCCATTATTCCAATCAATGCCATAATGCTTTCCTCCGATACAATTCCGCTTTACATTTTCCCACAGCTCCATATTGTTTACATAATATTATTATGGTAAATCATTATAATCTTATCGTAATTTACTTGGGGAGAACAATTTTCGGATTGCGCTTATTTTTCCGATAAAGCACAATTTTTTTTCCGATAACCTGGACAACCTGGGATTTTGTGCGTTCCGCAATTATTTCCGCTATCGCTTTCGGTTCGTCCACACAATTTTTTAATACGCTCAGTTTAATCAGTTCTCTTTTTTCAATGGCTTCATCCACAGAAGCAACCAATTCCGGGGTGACGCTGGATTTTCCGATATTGATTATCGCATCCATCGTCATGGCAAGTCCCTTTAAATAAGCTCTCTCTTTGCTCGTCATGATTATTCTCCTTCCTCAATGCATTGATTTTGCCACACGACAGCCGCTCCGGTCAACCATAGTCAAGCTCTCAATTCCAGTCATCACAACCAAACTCCTAATTCTGGTCATCTTCCCGGTTAGTCATAATAGTCAAATTCCAGATAGTACATGCGGACAACGTCGCCTTCTTCAATGCCTTTTTCTTTCAGTTCATCAATGATACCGTTTTCCTTTAAGAAACGCTGGAAGAAATCAAAACCCTTCTCGGAATCCAGATTGGTGTACCCCAGCATTTTTTCAATTTTAGGTCCCTCCACAATAAAGACGTGTTCATTTTCCGAATCAATTTCAACGGTATAGGGTTCATTGGAGAAATCAAAGGTGGGAACATATTCCTGCTCAAACTCAATAATTTCCCGGGGGGCGCTTTTCACCAGCTCGTATACATGCCATAGCAGCTCCGAAACCCCTTCGCCGGACACCGCTGAAATAGGAAATACCTTTATTCCCTGCGGTTCAAATTCCGCCTTCAGCCTCTCGATAACCGTCTCCCTTTCCGCTTCGCCCATGGCGTCCATTTTATTTGCGGCAATGACCATGGGGCGGTCCGTAATTTCCAGATTATATTTTTTCAATTCCTCCATAATGGCATAAACATCTCGGACCGGGTCCCGTCCTTCCACCGATGCACCGTCAATAACATGAAGAAGCACTTTTGTCCGCTCAATATGTCGTAAAAATTGCAGTCCAAGACCGATGCCTTCGCTGGCGCCCTCAATAATTCCAGGGATATCGGCAATGATAAAGCCTGCGCCCTCTCCTAAATCCACAACGCCGAGATTCGGATTCAGCGTAGTAAAATGATAATTGGCAATCTTTGGCTTTGCATTGGTCACTCTGGATAAAAAGGTGGATTTTCCCACATTCGGAAAGCCGACCAGACCGACATCCGCAATTACCTTTAATTCCAGCGTAACATACAGCTCCTGGGCAGGCTGTCCGGGCTGGGCGTATTTCGGCGCCTGCATGGTAGAGGTTGCATAATGCATGTTTCCGTTTCCGCCGCGCCCGCCCTTTAAAATGATTACAGGCTCCGTCTTGTTGGACATATCCATAATCACTTTACCGGTTTCAAAATCTTTAATGACCGTCCCCGGCGGTACCTTGCAAACTACATCGTCGCCGTTTGCTCCGTGCTGCCGTTTTTTGCCGCCTTCCTTTCCGTCCTTTGCACAGTATTTCCGTATATTCCGAAAGTCATTCAGGGTATTTAGCCCTTCATCCACCACGAATATCACATCGCCGCCTTTTCCGCCGTCCCCGCCGTCGGGTCCGCCTGCCGGAACATATAACTCTCTCCGGAAACTGACATGACCGTCACCGCCCTTTCCGGAGCGGATAAATATTTTCACTCTGTCTGCAAACATATAGTAAATCTCCTGTATTCCGCAATCTTAATTTTTTCCTGTTTCATCATGGTTCACCAGATACGAAACGATAGAAATACGTCCAACCATAAGCATTGACCGTATTTCTATCATTTCGTCCAGGCTTAAGCCTTAAGTGAAAAAGAGGCTGCCGCAGGAAATAAAGCCTTCGTGCGACAACCTCTAAGTTACCTGTATCTTATTCGTTAACGGATACCGGATAGATAGAAACCTGTTTCTTATCTCTTCCCTTTCTCTCATAACGAACAACGCCATCCACTAATGCAAATAACGTATCGTCTTTCCCTCTGCCTACGTTAACGCCCGGATGAATCCTTGTTCCACGCTGTCTGTATAAAATATTACCAGCTTTAACGAACTGACCGTCTGCTCTTTTCGCACCAAGTCTCTTAGATTCGGAATCTCTACCGTTCTTGGTAGAACCCATACCTTTTTTATGCGCAAATAACTGAAGGTTAAGCTTTAACATGTTTTACACCTCCTGATTCAAGATTGTAATGTACCTCTTACCATATTTGTCTTTGATTGTAGTGATTCCAAGCAGAAAGGATTGAAACAATAATTCCGCTTCCCTGCTTGGCATACTTTTCAAGATTACGTTCTGGAAGTTAATCGCCGTGCTGCCGTTTAACTCCTTTTCGTCATCCGTAAAGTTTTCCAGGGAATTTACCAGATTGATATATAAAATAGAAACTGCACTACAAACAATATCTTTCCCTTTTCTGTCATATTCGGCATGCCCTTCTACCTGGACGCCGACTATTTTCTGGTTTTTGTTAAACACGGTTACTGTAATCATAAGCCCGGTTAAGCATTGATTGCTTTAATCTCAACCTTTGTAAAGGGCTGTCTATGACCCTGCTTTTTGTGATAGCCGGTTTTTCTCTTATACTTGTAAACAACAACCTTTTTGTCCTTACCGTTGCCGATTACGTTAGCCAGAACACTTGAGCCTGCCACGTCTTCGCCACATAAGAACCCTTTGTCGTTACTAATAGCAATAACATCAAATTTTACTTCAGAACCAGCTTCTGCATTAAGCTTCTCTACTTTAATGATATCACCTTCAGCTACCTTGTACTGCTTGCCACCTGTTGCAATAATTGCGTACATACGGTTACCTCCTATTATCATTACTCGCCAAGTTCGGTGGTGTCAGTTATCTTTACCAGCGATATCCAGACACACTTTTACCTCCTCGTGCGGCACACTAAAACATATTAACAAACACATATCATTTTGTCAACGGTTTTTTCCTGAAATTCGGTAACAAAATAACTTCAAATTTTATTTTTTCTTAATGGTCATGCTCTTCTTGTACCCTCGATAAGAGGAATAAGCGGAAATAAATAAGCCTACCTTGTTACTTGGCGGTACAGGCAGGCTTATCGTCTAAAGCTGGAGGTCAACCACTTTGTGGGTGGTTGTTTCCTCTTTTTGTATCTACAATATATCTTTTGTTTCATGTGTAAATTGCCGTTTATGCAAACCGTTAGGGAGGAATCGACTGCCGCTCTCTTTTACTATTTTTTCCGCAAAGAAACTTACAGGTCATTCCCCTCTACCTTATAAGGCTTTGGCAAAGGCATCCACGCAATAACACCCCTGTCCTTGCTCTCTCTTCCTCTTGTCTCAATGACAAAACCATGCAGGCGGAAGCTGTAGCTGCGAATATAGGTATTGATTCCGTTGCTACAAATAAATACATTGTTTTTCCGAATTTCCTCTACACTTGGTTCTCTTTCACTGCACAAAATCCATTCCATATCCTCTACTCCTATCTCCTATAATCTGTTCTGTTATTTTAAAAATAACGGTATAATTACATCCGTCCTCATTTAACTCATACGCTATTTTACACTGATTTTACGGTTTCTGCAAGGGGAAATCATGAAAAGGACGCCGCTGCTTTTTCCTGGTCAGTTCAAAGACATCCAATTTGGTAATCTCAACAAAATAACCCGGTACCTTATCCTTTTTCAGTCCCTCCTTCAGGCATTTCACAATTTGCAGCTTACTGCTCTCCTCTTCCATATTGATAAAGTCCACCATAATGATTCCGGAGAGGTTGCGGAGCCGCAGCTGCCTTGTGATTTCCTTTGCCGCCTCCAGATTGATTTTCAAAATATGGTTTTCTTTTTTCTTCTTCCCGACGGATTTTCCGGAATTGACATCGATTACCACCATCGCCTCTGTTGGTTCAATCATTAAAAATCCACCGGATTTCAACCAGACCTTTTTGTTTTGCAGCCGCTCGATAACGGTTTCCAGGCTTACCCTTTTGGCAAGGGGATAATCTGAATCCTCAACCGTAATCACTGCTAAGTCCGCCGCCTTCAACACCTCTTTCACTTCCGGTATATCCGTCTTTACCTCGTTTATCCGGTTGATTCCGTATTCCTCTAAAATTGCCAGATACTCCGGCTTTCCTTTCCGGATGCAGCCGCTTCTTTTTTCATAGCCGGCACGGTTCAGCATGGCTTCCATTTCGGACAAAAGGCTTTCGTATTCCGATAAAATCAGCCGGTCGTCCGCCTGTTCGCAGGCGGTTCGGAGAATGCACCCGTAGCTGCCTGCCTGCTGCCTTGGCTCTATCAGCTCCCGCAGCTCCTTTACCCGCTCTGCATCCTTAATTTTTCTGGAAACTCCCATTAGCCCGGACTGCAAATCCAACGCCACATATCTGCCGCTTAAGCTGATATTTCCGGTTACCCGTGCCTGCTTCATTTTCTGCGGTTCCTGTTCTACCTGAACCAAAACCAAATCATTTTCCGCAAGGGAGGGTAGACCTTTCGGGAGCGTCCGGTTTAAAATAAGCGCCGGTTTATCGTCCAGGGGAAGATATCCGGTATGCCCGTCCTCCAAACGGATAAATGCAGACTGAATATTTTTTACCACCTTTTCCACCCTGCCGATATAAATGCTGCCAATCCGTACAGCATCCTGCTTCATCACCGGATGGCATTCTGCCAGCTCGCCGTCCTCATAAATCAGAAGAAAAAACGTATTATATAATTGTGTAATTACTGCCTGATTCATCTTAATCTCCATTTTGTCCGGTACAGCCGTAAACGGACTGTATTTTGTCCTAAGCGGGTATCCTTGTCCCGCTTTCCAACAGGGAAACCAGACTGCCCTCCTCGTTTTTCATATAGGTTTCTATCCGGTGTATCTGATAATCCAATTTTCGGTATTCATATCCGCATTCCCGGCAAAGCGCCTCCACCACCAGCTCCGGTTTCAGATTATATTCGCTTCCGGCAGCCAGCAGCATATAAATGTTTTCCCCGTCCGGATACAGCCGGTATATCCCCTTTTTAATATCCTCGATTTTTTCGCTTTTTTTGGTTTTCCGAAGAACCTCGATTTTCTCCTTTTCCAAAAGATGTGAGGATGCCTCCGCCAAACGCTGCCGCAGCTTCTTCATCACATCTGCGGAAGCCTCCCTTTCCCCGGTTTCTAAAACATTTCCCTCTGCATCCCTCGGTAAAACGGTGATAACATAGTCGGATGCCGCCACCACAGACATGGCATTCTTTGCGTTGTCCGGTAAAAGCACCACATCATTTACCGCCATTCCCTCCACCATCTGCTCGTTAAACCGCCGTACAAATTCGGCGGAGGAAACCAGACTGTTAAACTCCGCATCAAAGTATTCCCCCTCACTGGTAACCCCCAATGCCAGCGGCGCTGCAAAGGACATTAACTGATGGGGGCTGAAGCCCTTGGAATAGGCGATATCCAGTCCGGCGCGTTTCACCGCCTTTTGAAAGTACCGCATTATATCCAGATGTCCGATAAATTTGTGGCATCCGGATTTTGTGTATTTAATTCTTACCTTCAATACAGACACCTCCCCCAAATTTAGCCGCCCCGCAGCCGGAGCATTTTTCCCGGCAGTTCGGGGTAATTATCCCCTGTTTTGCCTTTTCCCATTCGGAGGCGAGAAAACGCTTGGTTACCCCGATATCAATAAAATCCCAGGGCAGAATCTCGTTGACATCCCGCGCTCTTGTCGTATAAAAAGGAATGGAGACACCGTTTTTGGCAAAGGCTGCCATCCATTTTTCGTTATCGAAAAATTCTGTCCAGGAATCAAAAATACATCCGCTTTTATAGGCATCATAAATTACCCGGGAAAGCTTTCGGTCTCCCCTGGCAAATACGCCCTCCAAAGCCGATACATCCGATTCATGGTAGGTAAATTTCATGGATTTGGAATTTAGCTGTTTCCGGAAGGTATCTTTTACCTGATGCGCCCTGTTTTTGTAGTCGTCCGGAGCCATCATCGGCGCCCATTGGAACGGGGTAAAGGGCTTCGGAACAAAAAATGATGCGGATGCGGTAATGGAAACCTTACCGTTTCGCTCTTCCTTCGGGATGGAATAGTATGCTTCCGCCACCGTTTCGCAAAGCTTCGGAATCCCTTCCGCATCTTCATCGGTTTCGGTGGGGAGTCCCAGCATAAAATAAAATTTCACCTTATTCCAGCCGCCCTTAAACGCCTGCATGGCGCCATTTAAAATTACTTCCTCCGTAAGCCCTTTGTTAATGACGTCCCGAAGCCGCTGGGTTCCCGCCTCAGGGGCAAAGGTCAGCGAACTCTTCCGGATATCCTGTACCTTTTTCATGACATCCAGAGAAAAGGCATCTATTCGGAGCGAGGGCAGGGAAATATTGACATCATGGTTTCCGATTTCGTCAATCAGAAAGTAAATCAATTCCTTTAAACATTCATAATCGGAAGAGCTTAAGGAGCTTAAGGAAATCTCCTCGTGCCCGGTGGACTTAATCATTTCTCTTGCATACTGTTTTAACGTCTCCACGTTTTTCTGTCTTGTGGGGCGGTATATCATTCCCGCCTGGCAGAACCGGCAGCCCCGGATACAGCCCCGCATAATTTCAAGCGTAACCCTGTCCTGCGTGGCTTTTATATAGGGAACCAGCGGCTTTGACGGATAAGGCGCCTTATCAAAATCCAGAACGATTTCCTTGGCTACGGTTGCCGGAACACCCTCCCGTTTAGGCTTAAAAGAGGAAATCGTACCGTCCTCATGGTAGCTTACCTCGTACATTGACGGCACATACATCCCGGGGATTCCGGCTATCCGGTAAAGCATTTCCTCTCGGGAAACTCCCTGTTTCTTTAATTCCTGATAAAGGGTAAATATGTCATGATAGCGCGTTTCCCCCTCTCCGATATAAAATACGTCGAAAAAATCGGCAATCGGCTCGGGGTTATAGCTGCAGGGACCTCCGCCGAACACAATGGGGTCCTCCCATGTGCGGTCCTTCGCCCAGACAGGGATACCAGAAAGCTCTAAAATCTGTAAAATGTTCGTATAGCACATTTCATATTGCAGGGTAATTCCCAGAAAATCAAACTGTTTAACCGGCGTCTGGGTCTCTAAGGAAAACAACGGAATCTGTTTTTCCCGCATAATCCTGTCTAAATCCGGCCACGGGGAATAGACCCGCTCGCAATACGCATCTTCCCGCCTGTTAATCACGTCATAAATAATCTGGATGCCCAAATGGCTCATCCCAATTTCATAGACATCCGGAAAACACATACAAAACCGGATATCCACATCCTCCGGCTTCTTTTTTACCATATTTACTTCGTTACCAATATATCTTGCCGGTTTTTCAATTTCCATCAGAATCTCATCCGAAAGCGCTAATTTTGACATCACTGCTCCTTTTGCAACATCTAAGCTATTCACCCATATTCATATAGGTTTCCGCAAATTCTTTTATTTCATGGTAAGCGGTCCGGATATATCCCATTACCTGCTTTACCTCCGGTTTTTCCTCTTCCAGTCTGGTAATCTGGATATTCATATCCTGCCATGCCATTACCGCCCCTTTTTTCACATCCTGCCCGCCGTAAAGATAACAGGAAAACAACATCACGCAGAGCAAAAACAGGAAAATTTTTCCTTTAAGAGAAAATGTCCAGGGAGCGTCTTCATTTCCGTCCGCCCCGGCATTATTACATCCATAATAACCGTATCTGTAGAAATTGTCTGCATTTTTTCCGTGAATCTCCTGGGTATTCATCGCATGCTGCCGGCGTAAATGTTCCCTTACCTCCGAATACATCTCGTTCAATCTGGTATCTCCAAAAGCTTGTTTACCCTATTATATGACAGGACGGTAAAATTATATTCCTGATTAAAATGAGACTGGCACAGGACAGCCGCATTCCTGATTAAAATGCTCCCGCCACAGGACAGCCACATTCCTTCTGGCAGACTCTTTAGTTCTTAAAGCTGTGAATCGGTGCCGGAATCCTGCCGCCGCGGTTGATAAAGGCATCACAGCTATATTCATTCACCTTCATAATCGGCGCATAACCCAGCAGACCGCCAAATTCAAGCGTTTCGCCCGATTTTTTCCCTATTGCCGGAATGATGCGGACAGCGGTAGTCTTCTGGTTCACCATGCCGATTGCCATTTCATCTGCAATGATGCCGGAAATGGTGGTTGCTTTCGTGTCTCCCGGTATGGCAATCATGTCGAGACCGACTGAACAGACACAGGTCATAGCTTCCAGTTTTTCCAGTGTCAACGCACCGCAGGATGCAGCGTCAATCATTCGCTGGTCCTCGGAAACCGGAATAAATGCACCACTCAGACCGCCTACATATGAGGACGCCATTACACCGCCCTTTTTCACCTGGTCATTTAACAGGGCAAGCGCAGCCGTTGTTCCCGGAGCGCCGGCATATTCCAGTCCGATTTCCTCCAAAATCTCACCGACACTGTCTCCCACCGCCGGAGTCGGCGCAAGGGATAAATCAATAATTCCAAAGGGAACACCCAGGCGTTTTGAGGCCTCTTTTGCAACCAGCTGACCGACACGGGTTACCTTGAACGCCGTCTTTTTAATCGTTTCGCAAAGCACTTCAAAATTCTCGCCGCGAACCTGCTCCAGCGCACGTTTCACCACGCCCGGTCCGGATACCCCGACATTGATAATCCGCTCTGCTTCCGTCACTCCATGAAAGGCTCCTGCCATAAACGGATTATCGTCCGGTGCGTTGCAGAATACTACAAATTTGGCGGGACCGATGCAATCACGGTCTGCGGTAAGCTTGGCACTCTCTTTTATCATTTCGCCAATCAGTTTTACCGCATCCATATTGATACCGGTTTTCGTGGAGCCTACATTTACACTGCTGCAAACAAAATCCGTAATATTAAGCGCTTCCGGAATGGAGCGAATCAACATTTCATCGTAGGGGGTCATCCCCTTGGAAACTAATGCTGAATATCCGCCGATAAAATTAACGCCGACCTTTTTTGCCGCCTCATCAAGGGTTTTGGCAATCTCGATATAATCTTTAATTGACTTACAGCAGGCGCTGCCGACCATCGCAATGGGAGTCACTGAAATCCGTTTGTTGACAATGGGAATACCAAATTCCATCTCCAGCTCTTTACCTACCTTGACCAAATCCCTGGCTGACGTGGTGATTTTTTCATACACTTTATCACAGGTGGTTTTTAGATTCTCCGAAATACAGTCTAACAGGGAAATTCCCATGGTAATTGTACGGACGTCGAGATTTTCCTCGTGAATCATTGCATTGGTTTCCATTACTTCATTTATATTAATCATCTTTTTTCCCTCTTCATCCTATAATCTGTGCATCATATCAAAGATTTCTTCCTGCTGCAGGGTAATCGTAACACCAATCTCGTCACCAATCTGCTTAAGCTCGGAAGCGATTGTTGCAAAATCCTTATGGGAATCCTGAATATTTACAATCATAATCATGTTAAACCAATCCGCTACGATGGTTTGTGCAATATCCAAAATATTAATCTGGTTGCCCGCCAGATATTTACAAACATTAAAAATGATTCCTACCTTGTCTTTGCCTACTACTGAAATTACTGTTTTTTTCATGATGATATTCTCCTATTTATCTTTATTTCGATAATTGCGAAACTCCGGATTTCCAAAGTCCAGTCGTGCAATTACCTAGTGTAGCGATTTTGTAATAACTGGACTTTATTCGCAGAATGAATCTTTTGTATGCAAGGCGCTTTTTCGCAGGCGTAGCGGTGGCTACGTCAAGAAAAGGCAACGACGCAGACAAAGATTCAGGCAAGAATAGAGTCCGGTTAATTACAAATCGTTACACTAGTGTCTTGTCCTGTTTTAAAAGCCTGGCTGTCAGCATTCTATCAGTGCAGAGCATTGCTCCCGGCTTGCCACCATGATATTAAAATCCCGGTAATCATTGCTGTATGCATTACCGAAAAGCTCTGCTTTTACCGCTTCAAAAGCAAGCTCCGGATAATTATTCTCCTTGCTTAAATGTCCTAAATAAATTCCTTTAATATGGTCGTTTAACAACGCCCGTACAAGCTGACCGCCCCGCTCGTTGGATAAATGCCCCCGTTTCCCCAAAATACGCTGTTTTAGCGGATAGGGATACGGTCCGACCTCCAACATCCGGATATCGTGATTCGCTTCAATCAGCATAGCGTCTGCTCCGGAAAGGGAATCTACAATATGCTCGTCAAAATCTCCCAAATCCGTTGCGACGGAAATTTTTTTGTCGCCATCCGTTAAGGTATAGCATACCGGGTCTGCCGCATCATGCCATGTGCTGACGGGCTTCACCCATAAATCCTCTATCTGGAAGCTTTCTTCCGGCTTTATCCCGTGAAACAGGGAAAAATCCACCTTGCCCAAATTTTTATACTGGCTCACCGCTTCCAAGGTCTTGTCGGTGCCGTAAACCGGAATACCGTATTTTCGCAAGAATACCCCAAGCCCACCAATATGGTCGCTGTGCTCGTGTGTAATCAGTATTGCGTCCAGCTCCTCCGGCTTCACCTCAATGCTATGTAATGCGGTTACCACCTTTTTCATGCTGACACCTACGTCAATTAAAACATGGGTATCATTTGTTCCGACATATATGGCATTACCGCTGCTTCCACTGTATAAACTGCAAAGTCTCATTTCTTTTACCGTACCCTTACCAAAACTATCCTTTGTATCCAAACGCTGACATTATACCACATATAGTGATATTGTTTCAACAAGAAAATGTCAAGCCTGCGGTATCGCCTTTTCATTGGAATTGGTTCTTGTTCTTCTATGGAATTTTCATGCCTCTAGCCGTTAATGATTGATTTTTTATCTCGACCGCCTTTCCTGTGAATTAAAATTTATCCTCTAAGCTACCCAGTATAACCAGCTGCTTTAAATTGTAATGTAAAATCCTGTTTTTTAGCTTTAATCACCAATATGGTTTTATCTGAAACTCAGTCTGTTCCCCCTGCTCTGTGCTGACCAGTTCAAACAGGTTTTCTGCTGTGGCAAATAAATTCTTGGGATTACGTCCAATAATAAGATACTGGTTATCTGCATCCAATGAAATATATTTTCTTGTCTCATCATCCAATAAAATATCTGCATTGTCTATGACTATCAATTTCCCTTTCGTCTGACTAAGAATCTCCTGAATATCTTTTTGACGGTCAGTATAATTCAGACATAAGATATTGGGGTTTACAGCCATATATTCCCTGATAAACGAAAACACTGCTGTCTTTCCAGTAGCAGAAGAACCTGTTAACAGCGTAATATTATTGGTAAATGTAAAATTCACAATATAAGAAGTATGAACGGTTCTTAACTGTTCCATTACAATCGGTTTACTTTTCACTTTCCCACCACTCCTTTAATTCCTCATAATCCGCTATTGTTCTTTTTGTCCTTCCGGACAAAACACACACTTCTCCCATATTAAATGGTATCAGCGCATAATTACTGTATACTGCACCATGCTTTAAGGAATACAATACTTCCAGTGCATTATCACCACACTCTTTCAGGCAAAATACCTTATCTGGAAAATATAAAACATTTAAAACAGTTTTACATCCTGTAGACAAACAATCTACATCCAGTGTAATTCTATTAAACTTGGATTCCATTTTATACCTGCCAACTAAACTCGCACTGTCAATTAAATTCACAATTTTCTCTGCCTGCGCGTCCAATATTTGCACTGTGGTTTGATTAAAAAACAAATCATTCAACTCTATATATTCTAAATTTTGAGGTATATCTTTTATATCCTTGTATATAGTAATCATCCCAGCACCCCCAGTCCAAGATTTGAAAATTCTGAATGAAGTGAAGTTCCATTAAATATATGTTTCATTTTTTCTGTAACAGATAGACGATTTTCGTCTAAACCACATATGTCATTATCCTGTCGGTTGCTCCATTCACAACATGATTTTATCCAGCACTCTCCAATATTTCCTTTTGATACCTCAAAGCCGGTATTTCTGGTTAAATCAAATAATAATTTTGCTGATAGCTGTTCAACATTATGGTTATCAAGATTATCATCATATTTTATAATTTCCTGCATTGTCTTATAATTAAATTCCCCTGAACAAATGGTTGCCACAAGTTTTGCCCTTGCAGCAATTGCACCGGCACGCTTTGTTAAAAATTCATCATTTGATGCATAAATCCAATCAATAAGTTTATCAAATTCAAGAAGAATATACTCAAAGCATATTATATTCATTATTGAAACATTGTTTTTCTCTTTTGCGTAGTGATTTAACTGCTTTTGTTCTTGGTAAACCTGTAGATTATCAAAAGAATTATCCAAAACAATGATATATTTATTCTTCTCATCAGGTAATGACTTAACTGCTTTCACCAATTCACTATTATTTGTTTTGCTCTCTACTGTTATATCAGGAAAAAGATATTGCATCAATACTTTCCAAAATATGTAACCAGATTTTCCTTTTCTGTCCTCGATCCATAAAAATGTTTTAGACAAAATATCACCTTCTTTCAATAGTTTCATTCATCCAGTTCTTTCATTATGACATTTATTCTATTGATTGCCATTTTATCGCATGGAAATTTTCATGCCTCTAGCCGTTAATGATTGATTTTGCATTCTTGTTGTACCTCCCTGCATATTAATCTAACAACATAATTATCATCATTTTCCAGTTTGGATATAACATACTCCCTTGTCTTTTTAGTAATGCCTTTGAATTTATAAATATTCTGCATAATCAAATTTTTTATATATACATTATCATTATCAACAATATTTAATATTTGATTGTTTATAATTGATTCATTTTTTGAATTTCTTAATAACATAAACATAATTCTAGTAGCATTCCAACGAATATCTAAATTATCTGAATTCTGCCATTGTAAAACATGTTGTAATATAAGTGAATCAATTTTAGGCGGAAGTAAAATATTTTCTGACAAACTCATATAATCTACAATTATTTGAGCTACAGAAATGGTTGTTGCAATATCATCTTGTATATATGGCATTAGTTCTAATATTTTAGCATATGTATCAATTCCCATACAATTATACAAAAATTGTAATGCTATTTTAAGAGATACACTTTCTATGTTAGAAAATAGAATTGACCGTTCATTTGAGCTTATACTTTCTTCCGATTGCAGTAATTGTTGATAAATGCTCTTGTTTTTGTTAAAAACTTCTGGAAACTTAACAGCTATACAAATTAATAAACTAATAGCATCTAATTTTATATTAATCTCCGCATGTGACACCAACAAAGTGTCTAAAACTACTAAAATCACTTCATTCAATAAAACTGTTTCATATTGGATATCATTATTAACCAAAATATTTCTTATAGTTTCATAATTACTGCATAGACTTTTAAAAAATATGCCATTTTTCCCTTGTGATATATTATACTTTTTTGCTGCCTGAACATAGTTATAAATAAACAAAGGCATATCTTCAGTTTCATTTTCTGTTGTTTCTAATTTGTAATCCCCATTATAAAAATCAGGCATTACTGCTTTGATTTTTTCATCTAATTTTTGCGTAAGAATTCTATTTTGTTTTCTCAGTGAACATAATACATATGGTGCATATTTTATCTGTTCTCGCTCTTCCCTGTCATCTAACAATTTAATCAAATCACTAAGAAACCTATCTGTTAAATCTTTGCCTGCCTTGTTAATATCTATATGTTCTTCCATAAATCTAAACAACTCGATATAATATTTACAGTAATGCTTTTCCATAAACAAACAACATATATTCATAATTGCATCTTGTGGTACCCTTATAGCAATACCTGAAAAACATTTAAATATTAATGTTCCAATTGGAACAGATGCACTCTCTTCAGTTGACCATTTTTCTATTTCTTTTAAAATCTGTGACAAATTGTAATCAAATTTCTCATCATCCAAATAATATCCCACCACATTCAAAGCAATCAATTGACTGCTAAATCTTTTATAATAAATTGGTTGATTATTACAAAAATTCATTACATCATTCGCATCAGCAGAATTCATATTATTTAAAATTTCCGGATATGAATCAATGACCCCTTTAACCTCTTTCTCTTTTCCAAGCAAAATTTCTAACTTCAATAAATTATGTCTAAATGTCCAATCACTATACTGGCTGCTTAAATAAAACATAAAATTCCTCATTTCCTCATAAAAAAGAAGCATGTGAGATAAGGAAGCATTAAACAAAGAAAGAGCGATTAAACTTGCTAACAATTCTGCGTGCTCATTTAAATCATTCCTAAAAGTAACAGAATAAGGAGATTGTATTTTTTTCTTAAATATTCCTTTTATATATTTTTCGTGAATATTGTCTCGAATCCTGTCCAGAATTGGATAATATATTTGCTCTTGACTTTCGGATAATTCTTTTTGTGCTGAAGAATTCAACTCTAAAGAGCCTTTCATATTTGCCACTAGTATATTCTGATTACGCAAATCAATTAAAATATCTTTAATTACCCATGTTGGCTGATTGGATTCTTTTGCTATTTTTAATGCTTTCTCCAATTTATGAAGACATGTATCAATATCCCCTAGGTAATATGCTTCAATTGCCGACCATCTAATTGAAACAACTTGAAAAAAATTTTTATCTTGATTATTTTTTAAAAAATCCAGAAACATTCCAGTATTAAAATGTTTAATGGATTTCCCCTCAAACATAATCGGCAAAAATTGAAAACACCACTCATCTAATTCACTTGTTTTTGAGGATTGAGAATCAGACTTGTACAATTTTCTTCCGGAAGAAAATTTCAAAATGTATTCTTTGCATTTATCAACTCTGGATAAGAATATTTTGGGTATAACTGGCAATTGTATCTTTTCTATGTTGGCAAATTCCATTTTCTGCTCAATAACATTCTGGTTATTTAATACATTATTTATTGTATCTGCGCAATAATACCGATAAATATTGATAATATCATTAAGCAAATCCTTTGCGCCGTTACTACTTAATTCATCGAAATTATGTACCGTCTTACTCTTTGCATATTTAGCACCTGTTATACATTGTTCCTGTGCAGTTTTTGAATTGCACCTTTCATCACAAAAATAGTACAATGTTTTTTTATTTAATTTTTTAGCCACATCTATTTCTTTTTGAACACCTTGAGGAACTCCGTCAAAATTATCAATCAAGAAAATACAAATATCGCATGTTTCCAATGCATGAATATAGTGTTCTTCTGCGGACAACGTTGAAGCACCTTCTCCTTCAAAAGTATAAACACGTGCTAACTGAGTACTTTCAATCATATCCTTTAACTTTTTGCGCATGTCATCATATTTTGGGTCGCCACATATAGAGCTGATGAATACTTCTATTTTTCTATCTGGTGTTAAGTCTAATTTGTTTTTGCTAATCTGGTTTTCATTATGTTGGTCTTTAAATTCCCATGTAACTCCTCCAACAGGAGTACTAATACCTGTTAATCTTATCCCCATATGTACATCTCCTTAATTTAACATAAATATTTCAAATTATTTTAATATTTCTAAAACATATCACTAAAATTCTGTAAGCACGGCAATACCTCTGGAATTTCAAAATTCAAACATTTATTAGTTTTTTAATTGATTTTGCAACTAAAATTTAGTATAGTATCACCGTACTTGATTGTGGTGTTCGCACTATACATGATAGTATGGATACACAACTGTTTATATTAATATCCCCCCACTGATTCTAGGTGTTCGCACTATTAGATAACTTGGGTGGGATATTTTTATTTGTATTTGACCGAATCATAGATGCGAATTAAGCGTTTTAGTTTTGAATTATTTTTTAAACAGGCTATGGTATATTGCCGTTCTATGTATTCCTCAGTTATCGGGAACATATCTTGTATCAGAAATGCACTTTCCCGGCTATCAACCAGTATATTCTTGTACTTGTATTTTCAGAGCAATAATAGTGTGGCCTATTCCCTGCCTTATTTCCTTTGAGGTACGAATCAGACATATCCCCAAAAAGTTTGTCCTCACTCTGTAAAACTTGTTGTTGCACCATAAAGCGCAAAAACTATCTGTCTACAAATTTTTTAATTTCTTCAGCCATCAGTTCCGGATGGCCAATGATATCTCCGTGTCCCATTCCTGTAAACGGATGATCTTCAAGATTTGGAAAAGCCCTTTTTAACTTTTCCAGAGCTATCTTCATATTTGGCTCCTTGGCACCATGCCAAATTGAAACCTTCGCATCCGAATCCGGTTCAAATAAATCTATCGTCTCATATAAATAAAGTGCCTCGTTCATGCAATTTTGCAGTGTTTTTAAAGTGATGTTATCCGGCATAGCCTCAAACATTTTAAGCATATTTGCATCATCAGCATGTGTATAAAGCTTCAGCATGAGAGGCATCTTTCCGCTTTCTCGCCCACTCTTTACTTTTCTAATCAATCGGTACTGATTTTTTGGAATCATTCTTTTAAGCAGACCTGTAAGAAAGCCGAGGTTCATATACTGGGGTCCGTTCATTATGATGGAATCGATTTTAACCCTTTGCCTGTGGAACAGCAGTCCTGTGGTTGCAGAGCCAAAGGATTCACCAAAAACAAGATTAACATGTGAACCAAGATTATCTGCTATATATGCTTCTATATTTTCTGCCGCTTTTTCGGTAGTAGTAAATTCTGTCATCCCGTCATATCCATCGGTACTGACTGCAATAACATGAAAATTCTTTTCCAGGATTGGTATTACATTTTCAAACTGTCTCCAACTCATCATATTCCCCGGAATTAATAAAACTTTCCGGTTATGTCCTTTTCCAAACTCTTTTGCTTCCATACTATATTAACCTCTCTATAAATTTTCGATTTATCTCTATAAAATTTAACTGCGCTTTATACATTAGAAATGTATCTTGATAAGTTCATTTTCAATGAGCACTCAATTCCGAAAAGGGAGTCTTTTTTTGCCAATATTTTTTCATCACTATTCCGTTTCATAAAATGTCGTTACCATCATACCATATCCTCACACATTCATCAAATAAAAGAAAATGCAATTCCCCGCATATTGTCTCAGGCACATTGAACCTTTATAAATTTCCCCAATAACGATATAGTATTAACAAAAGAAACAACCGCCCACAAGGGGTTGACCAAGTATAAAAATAGCATTCTGACGGGAAAGGAATACAGACTCATGGACAAAATCGAAGGAAACACAACTGAAAATGTACCATCAGCCTCCGACGAAGAGAAAAAAGTTCCTTTATCAGAGACACCCCACTATAAAATGCTTGGGTATCTGATGCGGATGTCCAAGAGTTTTTTTCTTTTTCAGCGCGAGTATTATCATAACCGGAAAAGTGACCTTGATTTGATAAATATGACTACCCAGCCCTTTGGGCAAAGCATGCAGGTTCGCAAAAAACGACTGGATATGCTCGGATTAACAATGGATTTGGAATTGTCGGATGCCACGGATGATTTTAAATACGGAAGCGAATTTTATGATGTGGAATCCAAAGAGGATAACCAGAACGAGTACGGCATCCGCAACCGGCTAATGTATGTCCGCCGAAGATTTTATAAAAAGGAAAAATGTATTTACCGGCGGAGAAGCACAGAAATGTCCGTAATTTCCATATTAAAGTCAAAGGTAAAGGATGGCGTTGCTTCCTGCCCGAACTGCGGTTATTCCGGAAAGTTCTCCGGGAGTCTGTGAAACTTTTTCTGTAAATTAGAGAAATAACTGGTCTTCTATGATAAA